>JACDBB010000233.1 GCA_013695145.1 Euzebyales bacterium | reverse complement strand
GCGCGGCCGAACTCGACACGCGCTCGGGGGCTATTCGCCGGTCGCGCCGTCGGTGAGCTCGCGCAGGATGTCGGCGTGGCCGGCGTGCCTGCCGGTCTCCTCGATCATGTGGGTGAGGACCCAACGGAACGAGCGGGGCGTGGCCCGGTCGCTGCGCGGCAGGGCGTCGAGGTCGGTCGCTGCGGTGATCGCACGGCTCTGGGCCACCGCCTCGTGATAGCCCGCGACGATCCCCTCAATGGTCTCGTCATCCTCGACCCGCCAGTCGGCGTCGGGATCCTCGTCCGTCCACGGATAGTCGAGCTGGCTGCCGGCCACCACATCGCCGAACCACCAGCGCTCGACGTGCGTGAGGTGCTTGACGATGCCCAGCAGCGTCGTCCCTGACGCCACGTGGTCGCCCAGGAGCGCGTCGCGGTCGAGCCCCTCGACCTTCGCAAGGATCGCCTCGCGGAGATAGTCGAGGAACCCCTCCAGGACGTCCTTCTCGTCGCCTGTCGCGGGCGGCTCGGTGCGGTGGGTGTCCGTCATCGGTCGAGCGTAACGGACGCAACGTCCCCCGGAGCGGGGGGCGGTGCGCCGCCGGGCCGGCGCTCGCGTCCCAGCGTGGCGGCCACCACGCCGGCCAGCACCAGCACCACCCCCGCGTACTGCACGACCGAGGGCGTCTCCGCCAGCAGCGCCACACCGATCGCCACCGCGCCGACGGGCTGCAGCAGCAGCACGATCGACGTCACGACCGCGGGGAGCCGCGGCAGCGACACGCTGATCAGCAGCCACGCGAGCACCTGCGAGGACAGCGCCAGCACCACCAGCCAGCCGTGACCGGGCCAGGCGGGCGCGAGGTCGAGGTCGCCGTACGCCCAGCCTGCCAGCACCGCGGCGAGCGCCGCCACCGCGGACGCGTCCAGCAGCGGCCCGGCGGGCCGCCGGAGGTCGGACAGGCTTCTCCGCAGCAGCAGGAGGAAGCCCGCGTAGGCCACGGCGGTGAGCAGGCCCAGCGCGCCGCCCAGCAGCGGACGCTGGCCGAACGCACCCGAACCCACGACGCCGGAGATGAGGACGACCCCACCGAGCATGACCGGCACGGCGATGATCACCCGCCGCTCTGGCCGCTCGCCGAGGACCACCCACGCGGCGATCCCCACGACGACGACCTGCGTGTTGGCGAGCACGGTCGCGAGTCCCGTGCCCACCGCGTTGATCGTGTGGTGCCACAGGATCAGGTCGGCGGCGAAGAACAACCCCGCGAACCAGGCCGCCCGCCGTTCCGCACGGGGACGAGCGCCGAAGCGGCGCCGCTCGCGCGCGGCCAGCGCGGCCAGCAGCGGCAGCGCGTACACGCACCGGAACACCGCCGCGGTGGACGGTGAGGCCCCTGAGCGCTCGACGAGCAGGGCGGAGAACGCGATGACCAGCGCGCCTGCGCCGGCCGACCACAGCGGGTGGCGCAGCCAGAGCGGCTCCGCGCAGGCTCTGGCGGCGCCGGGGTCGGGTACGGCCCCGGGATCGGGGGCGCTGCCGGGGTCGGGCCGGACGGTCATGTGGCGGACCTGACGAGGAAGCGGGTGGACGCGGCACCATAGTCGCGCGCACGAACCCTGCCGCTACACGGCGGCGGGCGAACGTCGGAGGGTCGGAGGGGAGGAGACGGTGCACGCCGCGTCGCGTCGATCCTCAGCCCACGCCGACCGCCCGCGCGTGGTCGCCGGGCTGCGCCTTGAGACCCTGGTCGGCCAGGGGGGCGAGGGTGAGGTCTGGGAAGCCCATGACGCGACCGGGGCGCGCCGCGCGCTCAAGCTGATCCGGCCGGACTCTCTGGTGGCGGCCGCCGAGGTGGGCCGCCGCGGCCGCTGGCTGCTGCGGATCGACCACCCGGCTCTGGTGAGCGTCCGGCGCACCGGCGCGCTGCGCGGTGGCGGGCTGGACGGCTGGGGCTTCGTCGAGATGGAATTCGTCGACGGCGCGTCCCTCCAGGACGCCTCCGCGGATCCCGGAGCGCTGGAGCGACTGGCCGGGCTGGCCGACGCGCTCGACGCCCTGCACGCGGGCGTCTGGTCGGACGGCGTCCCGCTGGTCCACCGCGACGTCAAGCCGGCCAACCTGATCGCCACGCCAGCGGGGCGCCTGGTCCTGGTCGACCACTCCACGCTGCGGGCGCTGGAGGGCGCCACCATCACCCGCATCGGCACGCCGGTGTTCGTGGCGCCCGAGGTGATGAGCGGTCGGGTTGGACCGGCGGCCGACGTGTACTCCTTCGCGGTCACCGCGCTGGCGCTGTTGACCGGCGCCCGCGGCGGCGAGCTCGCCGACCTCGCCGCCGAGCCCGATCTGCTCGTTGTGCCAGAGGGTCTGCGGGCGGCCATGGCCACCGATCCTGCTGATCGCCCCACATCCTGCGTCGCGGTGCTGGATCCGGACACGCCGCTGATCCTCGCCGATCAGCTGGAGGACACCGACCAGTGGACGGGCACGGTCGGCCCGGGAGGAGGGCCAGGCTCGGTCGGCCGCGCGGATTGGACGGCCGCCGACGTCGGGTGGCTGGCCGGGCAGCACCAAGCGCCTCTGCCTGCACCGCCCGGTCCTGACGAGCCGGCCGAGGTCGCCTGGGCGGCGGACGTGGCGCCGCCGGCCGAGCAGCGCGTCGCGTGGCCACCGCCCGACCGCGGTGACGGGTACGGAGCGCCGCTGCTGGCGCCGCTGGCGCGACCGACTGTCGGGCGCTGGCTGCTCGCCTACCTGGTGGTGGTGGTGCCCGCGGGTTGGGCGGTCCTGACCGGCGCTCGCGGGTTGGCGACCGAGAGGATCGCGGTGCTGGGTGCCGCGGTGGCTCTGCACCTGGTGGTGCACGTCGTGGCGCGCCGCAGCCTGGTGGCCGCCGTGGTGGTGCCTCCCGTCGCGTGGGCTCTGCTGCTCGCGGACAAAGCCAGCGCCGTGCCGGGGAGGCTGCGCGACTGGGCCCGACCGCTGCTGACCGGCGCCGTGGCGGTCACCGCCGTCCCCCTGGCGGTCAGGCCGCTGGACGAGTGGGGCGCGCTGCGGCTGGACGAGCTGGGCGCTCCGGAGGCCCTCGCCGCTGCGGTGCTGGGGCTGCTGCTCACGCTGCTGGCGGTGGCGGCGGTGCGCAGCGGAGGACTGCTCGTCCGGCTGGTGCTGGCGCCGGTCTGGGCACTCGGTGCCGCCATCCTGCTGGCCGGCGGGCTGGCGCTGTTCCCGTTCGCGGTGCTCGCCGGACGCGGCCTCGCGCTCGGGCGGGTCCTGGTCGGCATCATCACCGGCATGGCGGCGTTCCTGGCCCCGGCCAGGCCCTTCGCGTGAGTGAGGAGGCGCCGAGTGGCGGCGACCATCCCTGCCGACCGTGGCTGCACTTCCGTCGCGCTGTCGCACCCAGGCCGTAGGGTCGCGTTCAGCCATGTCGAGCACGGGGAGCGTGAGGTTGGGTGAGGGAGGCTAGCGGTCAACTGCGGATCGAGGAGCTGGACGCGACGGTGGACCTGGCCACGGCCCGCAAGGCGCGGGGCGCGTTCTTCACTCCGCCCGAGGCCAGCGACTTCATCGTTCGCTGGGGGGTGCGTTCGCCCGAGGACCGCGTCTTGGAACCATCTTGCGGCGAAGCAGTCTTCCTCGTGTCAGCTGGTCGCAGGCTGGCCGCGCTCGGCGTCGCGGTGCCTTCAGCGGACCAGCTGCAGGGCGTGGAGCTGCACGCCGAGTCCGTGGCTCGGGCACGAGCGCTGCTCGAGGGAGCCAGCCTGCGGTCCACGCTCACCGTCGGGAGCTTCTTCGACCTCGCCGCCACCAACACGTTCGACGTGGTTGTCGGCAACCCGCCGTACGTGCGCTATCAGGGATTCAGTGGTGAGGCGAGATCCAGGGCTCAGCAAGCCGCGCTGGCCCAGGGTGCGAACCTGACCGGTCTCGCGAGCTCCTGGGCTGCCTTTCTGGTCCACGCTGCCGGATGCACCCGGCCGGATGGTCGCCTGGGCATGGTCGTTCCTGGGGAGCTGCTCAACCGCAACTACGCGGCCGAGGTGCGCGCGTTCCTGTTGCGACGATTCGCGCAGGTTCATCTGGTGCTGTTCGAGGCGCGCGTGTTTCCGGGTGTGTCCGAGGAGGTCGTCCTGGTCCTGGCTGAGGGTTCAGGCGGATGTGACGGCTTCTCGATGCACACCGTCCGGGATCTGGCAGAGCTCGACGGTCTGCTGCCACTGACCACACGACACGGGCGGTGGAGCCCCTCGGCGGCCGCGAGCAACTGGATGAACGCGCTCATCGAACCTCGTGCGCTCGAAACCTGTGAGCGCGTGGTCGCTGAGGGTCAGTTCAGCTCCTTGACTGGCTGGGGACAGCCTCGGCTGGGGATGGTCACCGGCGCCAATCGTTACTACGTCCTCACCGCCGAGGAGGCCCAGCGACACGAGATCAGCTCAGCTGAGCTCGTGCCAGTATCGCCTCCGGGATCCCGTCACCTTCGCGCGATCACCTTTAACGCGGACGACTGGAGACGGCTCACCCAAGCTGGCGGTCGGACCTACCTCTTCCGCCCGCCCGGCGACCAGTCGACGCTGTCGACGGGCGCCAAGCGCTACATCCAGATGGGTGTGCGGTCGGGAGTCGCCGAGGCGTACAAATGCCGGGTGCGGACTCCTTGGTGGCGCGTGCCCGACATGGTTGCGCCGGACCTGTTCATTACATATATGAACCATGACGCGGTGCAGCTAGCTGGCAACGGAGCCGGGGTGCGCTGCCTCAACTCAGTGCACGGCCTCCGCCTCGTCACCGAACCCCAGCTCGGACGATCGCTTCTCCCACTGGCTGCGATGAACACGTTGAGCCTTCTGAGCGGAGAGCTGGTCGGCAGGGCGTTCGGCGGCGGCATGCTGCAGGTGCTCCCTCGGGAGGCCGGCCGCCTCCTCGTCCCCTCGGCGAGCTGCGTGAGTGCGCTGGCCGAACCGTTACGAAATGTGCTGCGCGACGTGCGGGCGCTGCTGCGGCAACGTCGTGTGCCCGAGGCCGCCGCACAGGTGGATGCGCTGATCCTGCGCGATTCCGGTCTCGTCACCGCCTCCGAGCTCGACTGCCTCCGTGACGCGCGGGAGGCGTTGCATCGGCGCCGTATGGCGCGGTCCGGCCCGTCCACACGCCGCATCTGATCTCCTGACGAAAGGAGCCGCCGGATGGCCGTCACGCCGTGGATGCTCTTCGACGAGCTGACCCGCAAGGCGCAGATCGCCAATCCTTGGAAACCGGCTGGCGACCGGCTGGTCTTCGAGCCCGACTTCGCGCTCCTCGGCAGACTGTTAGCCGTGCCGTTGCATCTGAATGCGACCACCCAGAGCGGCGTTCCGGCGAAGGCCTTCGATGTCTGGGTGGCACACGAGTTCCGTCGAGCCGGCTTCACCGGTGACGCGGTCTGGCCAAGAGCGCGTCGCCCGCGTGTGCTCCCCCGGGAGGTGGCGCTGCTTCTCGGTCACGTCCCGGCAGGGCAGCGCAGCGAGTTGGAGCGGCGACTCAGCAGTGGCATGGCTGGCGTTTCGGGCAGCGATGCGCGGATCCTCGGCAAGAACTACATCAAGCAGGTCGACGTGGTGATCGCTGAGTGGCAGCGAGGGCCGGAGCTCCTGGTGTCGACCAAGCGCATGGATGCCTCGTTCAGCAACAACGCGCTCAACCGGGTAGAGGAGAGCTACGGTGACGCCAAGAACCTTCGAGGCCGGCATCCGCTGGCTGCGCTGGGTTACCTGTTCTCGCTGCGGTCCACGGCTTGGGACCAGGTGCCGGCGGTGGCGGAACGGATCGTCGACCTGCTCGTCAAGCTCGGTCGCGAGGACGACGCCTACGATGCGACCGCACTGGTTGTCCCGCGGTACGACCTTCCGAGCGGCTCGGCCGGTGTGGAGGAGCCCGACGAGACCGCCGATCCTGGGGAGGGCGACGGTGCGGTGACCGCGCCGGCTGCGGCCGAGGTGGATCCGGCCATGCCCGACGCGGACAGCACCGAGCTGCAGCGGCAGCTCGATGGGCTTCCACCAGTCGGGTTCCTCCATGACAAGGTCCCGGAGGGGCTGCAGCCAGCGAGGTTCTTCCAGAGACTCATCGAGCGGATGCTGGGTCTGACCCCGGTCGAACTGCACACGGACGCGCGCCGGCTGCGAGCCGAGGCGGCGGGCTCCGAGCGCCTCGTTGACGGCACCACGTGACCCCAGGACGATCGCTGCGCGACGCCACCAACCGATGGGGAGCGACATGACGGCACGGCTGATCGACGGCAAGGCGATCGCGGCGCGGGAACGCGAGCGGATCACGGCGGAGGTGGCGGTGCTGGCCGAGCGGGACGTCGTGCCGGGACTGGCGGCGGTGCTCGTCGGCGACGACCCGGCCAGCCACACCTATGTGGGCTCCAAGGAGCGCGCCTGCGAGGCCGCCGGGATGCGCTCGCACGGCGTGCGGCTGCCTGCGGACGTCACCCAGGACGACCTGCACGCCGAGATCGACCGGCTGAACGCCGACCCGGCGGTGAGCGGCATCATCGTCCAGATGCCACTGCCCGACCAGCTCGACGCGATCGCGGCGCAGGAGCGGGTCGACTGGCGCAAGGACGTCGACGGGCTCGGGCTGGTGAGCGCCGGCCGGCTGCTGCG
Organism: Euzebyales bacterium; assembly: GCA_013695145.1. Classification (GTDB taxonomy): domain Bacteria; phylum Actinomycetota; class Nitriliruptoria; order Euzebyales; family Egibacteraceae; genus JACDBB01. The sequence continues at coordinate 20,960 of JACDBB010000233.1, read as the reverse complement.
CGGCGACCCGCTGTTCGTTCCGGCCACGCCGTTGGGCTGCAAGGTGCTGCTCGAGGCGGCGGGGGTCGACACGCGCGGCGCGGACGTCGTGATCGTCGGCCGCTCCCAGCTGGTCGGCAGGCCGCTGGCGATGCTGCTCGGCCTGCGCGACGCCAACGCCACCGTCACCGTGTGCCACACGGGGACGCGGGACCTGGCGGCGCACACCCGGCGCGCGGACGTGGTCGTCGTGGCGGCGGGGGTCCGCCACACGCTGACGGCGCAGATGACCAGACCGGGCGCGACCGTGCTGGACGTCGGCATGAACCGCGACGAGGACGGCAAGCTGTGCGGCGACGTCGACTTCGCCGATGTGGCCGAGGTGGCGGGGGCCATCACCCCGGTGCCGGGCGGTGTCGGGCCGATGACCGTGACCATGCTGCTGCACAACACGCTGCTCGCCGCCCGCCTCCAGGCGGAGGCGGGGTAGGCTCGGCGCTCGCCGCAGCTGGCAGTCGACAAGGAGCCATCGCGTGAAGATCACCGTCGTCGGTGCCGGGAAGTACGGGTCAACCACCGTCCAGCGGATCGCCCAGGCCGGGTACGCCGACGAGGTCGTGATGACCGACATCGTCGAGGGGCTGCCACAGGGTCTGGCCCTGGACATGAACCAGTCCCGCCCGCTGGAGCGGTACGAGACCAAGGTCACCGGCAGCAACGACTACGAGGCGACGGCGGGCAGCGACGTGGTGGTGGTCACCGCCGGCAAGCCGCGCACACCGGGCATGAGCCGGATGGACCTGCTGGTCGACAACGCCAAGATCGTCGGCGGGATCGCCACACAGATCGCGCAGACCTCACCCGGCGCGGTCGTGATCGTCGTGTCCAACCCGCTGGACGAGATGACGTCGCTGTTCGCCAAGGCGTCCGGCTTCCCGAAGCGGCGCGTGATGGGCCAGGCCGGCATGCTCGACACCGCCCGCTTCCAGGACAAGGTCGCCGAGAAGCTCGGGACCTCCCCGCTGTCGGTGGACGCGATCACGCTCGGCACGCACGGCGACACCATGGTCCCGGTCCCCTCCATGGTGTCGGTCGACGGCAAGCCGCTCGGCGAGCTGCTCTCCGAGGACGAGATCGCGGAGCTGGTCCAGGCCACCCGCGACGGCGGCGCCGAGGTGGTCGCACTGCTCAAGACTGGGTCCGCCTACTACGCGCCCTCGTCCGCGGCCGCCAAGATGGTCAGGGCGGTGGCGAAGGACTCGGGTGAGGTGATGCCGGTGTGCGCCTGGGTCGACGGCGAGTACGGCGTCAGCGGCACCTACCTCGGCGTGCCCGCAAAGCTCGGTCGCGCGGGTGTCCTCGAGGTGGTCGAGCTGGATCTCGCCGCCGCGGAGCTCGCCAACCTGCGCGAGGCCGCCGACGCCGTGCGCGCGAAGCAGGCCGATGTCGACGGCCTGATCTGACCCGCATTTCCGCATGGATGAGGAGGGGAGCGAGATGACGCGAGAACGCCGCAACGCGCCAGAGCCGACGCGCGGTGAGCGGGTGCGCCGCCGGCTCGTCCAGCAGCCCGAGCTCGAGCTGACGGACGAGGAGCTGCGCGCCCTCGCCGACGAGGGCATCGATCCCGACGACGTCCGCCGCGTGGCCCGCGAGCGGCCCGACGCCCTCGAGGCCAGCGACCACGACCGCGACACCGCCCGCGATGACCTCGAGGGCCTCGCCTCGGAGTCGGACGAATACTAGTGCTCCTCCGTTCGCGCTCGATGGTCGCAGTGCTCCCGGAACGTTGCTCGCCGCATGCGCGAGCGCGAGCGGCGACGACGTTGTGCTTGGCGGCGCCGCCGAGGACGGAACGTCGCGACCGTCCGCGACCGCGGACCGATCTCCGCGGCCAGCCGCCGCCGCCGCGCCTTCGCCCGCCGCGGCGTCAACGCTGGACGAACGCTCGACGCTGAGCGACCTCGACCTCCCCGAGTGCGTGGCTGGCGAGCCTGCACCGCGGAGGAGCCAAGCGACTGAGCCCGTCAACCCGGCGGATCACGGGGGGCCGGAAGGCATCATCGATCCTGACGAGCCGATCGTGAACGTTGGCTACTACGACGAGCAGCTGACGAGCGTCGACGAGTTCGTCAGCCTGCCGGACGCCGTGGTCCTCGGCTGCGTGTCCGAGGAGCGCAGGGGCGAGCCATACGAGGTCTCGGGGCTGATCGAGACGCCGCGGCTGTTGACGGTTGAGGTCCACAGTGTCATCGCCGGGGAGCTCAGCGACGATGCCACGCTCACCCTGGTTGCTCCCGGATGGGCCGAGATCTACGAGGTGGAGCGGGAGGTCTGGGAGGGCGGCGCCATTCGGCCAGAGCTGGGGGATTGGCTTGTGCTGGCGCTCGACGAGGAAACCGACGACACCTGCCGCATGTTCAGCGATCAAGGCGCGATCCGCTTGAGCGACGACGGCCCGGAGTTCCCATCGTCGGCGGGGCTGCTGGTCGCTGACTTGGGCGATGATGCTGACAGTGAAGAGTTCCTCGCGGAGTTGCGCGCGGCCGCGAAACGCTAGAAGACGCGAGCGGGCTACAGGCCGAGCAGGCGGCGCAGCTCGCGGGCCTGGCGGCGGGAGACGTCGACGCGGCTGCGCTCGGCGTCGTCCATCACGAGCACCAGCGAGCCCTTGAAGTCGGGGACCAGCTCCCGCACGTGGTTCAGGTTCACCAGGTAGCTGCGGTGCGCCCGGAAGAAGTGGCGCGGCAGCCGGCGCTCCAGGTCGGCCAGCGAGTAGCTGACCAGCACGCGGTCGCCGGCGAGCTTGAGGTAGCTGTAGCCCCTGGCGGCGCTGGCGTAGACGATCTCCCCCTCGTCCACCAGGACCGTGCGGTCGCCGCGCTGGACGGGGATGCGTCCGAGCCTCTCGCCGCGGTCGTCGTTGGGCGGAGGGCCCGCCTGGCGCGGCTCGTCCTCGTCGGGCACCCGCTCCAGCGCACGGTCCAGCGCGCGCCGCAGCCGGTCGGCGTCGAACGGCTTGACCAGGTAGTCGGCCGCTGCCAGGTCGAAGGCCTCCACGGCGTGGTCGGGATAGGCGGTGGTGAAGATCACCGCTGGCGGGTTGCGCCGACCCGCCAGCGCCGCCGCCACGTCGAGCCCGGTCCCGCCCGGCATGCGGATGTCGAGCAGGACGACGTCGTAGTCCAGCGACGACAGCAGCACCAGCGCCTCCTCGGCGTTGGTCGCCTCGCCCACGACCTGGACGTCGTCGAACTCCTCCAGCAGGTAGCGGAGCTCGGCCCTGGCGGGCGCCTCGTCATCCACGATGAGCGCTCGCGCGCGCTGCCTGCCCGTCGACCGCACCCGGGCCTGTTCGGCGCTCATCGCAGCGGGATCCGCAGGTCGACCGTCGTGCCCTCGGAGGGACGCGAGCGCACGTCCATGCGGAACCGCTCGCCGAACAGCGTGGTCAGGCGTTCGCTGATGTTGCGCAGACCGATCCCTCCGTCCTCGCCGCCGCCCTCGCCGCGGCGTATCTGCTCCAGCAGGCTGGGCTCGATGCCGACGCCGTCGTCGCGCACCTGGATCATGGTGACCCGCGACAGCGGGTCGACCCTGGCGCGCAGGACCACGGTCCCGCCACCGACCGTGTCGGCCAGTCCGTGCTTCACCGCATTCTCCACGATCGGCTGGATCGTGAGGACGGGGACCTGCACGCCGAGGACCTGCGGGTCCACGTCGTAGCGCACGCGCAACCGGTCGCCGTAGCGCGCCTGCTCCAGCGACAGGTAGGTCCGCACGAAGAAGTACTCCTGGCCGAAGTCGGCGAAGTGACCGTGCTGGCGGATCGAATAGCGGAAGAAGTCCGACAGTCGGAGCAGCAGCTGACGGGCCTCGTCCGGGTCGGTCCTGGCCTTGGACGCGATCGTGTTCAGCGTGTTGAACAGGAAATGCGGGTTGATCTGCGCGCGCAGCGCGTCGAGCTTGGCGTCTGCCGCCAGCTGGCGTTCGCGGTCGAGCTCGGCCAGCTCCAGGTTCAGCGACAGGATGGCCGCCATCCCCTCCACGAACTCCCGCGACGGGGTCGACTCATCGACCCGGTAGACCTTGAGCGTCCCGACGACGCGCTCGGAGATGGCCAACGGGGCGATGACCGCCGTCTTCAGCGGGCAGCCGGGTTGGGGGCACCCGTCCGGGCCGAGGTCGCGCACGACGACCGTCCTGGCGCCGTCGAGCACCCGCTGCGTGGCGCTGGTCATGATCGGCGAGCCGCGGCGGTGGTGGTCAGCCCCAGGGCCGACGAAGGCCAGGACCCGCTCGCGGTCGGTGATCGCCGTCGCGTCACCGCCGAGCAGGGGGCGCAGCAAACGCACGGTCCGCTCGGCCGCCTCGGCGGTCAACCCGGACCGCAGCGGGATGCTGCGGCCCATCATGGCGATGGTCGACGGGGTCTCGCCGCGCCGGGACGTGCTCATGGCACGCCCGCGGCGCGGCCCGCGCAGCGGTGACGGGTAGCCCACGATCAGCAGCGCGGACAGGGCGGTGCCGGCCAGGATCGTCCACCCGGCGTCCAGCGCCGGGCTGGTCAGCACCTGCGTCACGAGGTACACCGCGAGCCAGAGGCCCGCGATGGCCCCCGCGAGGACACCGCCGCCGCTCCTCATCGCGTGCCCTCGCGGCTGACGCCACGGATGGTGAGGCGCGCCAGCCGCTCGGCCTCGCGGTCGCGGGCTGTGCCGTGCATCAGCAGCCAGGAGCGCTCGACGTGCGCCGGTGCGCGTGTCCACCGCGACACGGCGACGGTGACGAGCAGCGCCAGGGGGGCGGCTAGCAGCGTCGGGGTCAATAGCAGCGACCCGAGATCGTCGCTCGCGGTTGAGCCGATGGTCAGGCCCGCGGCGAACATGGCGACCGACGTGCACGCCCCGACCGCCATGCCGGCGCACGCCCCCGCCGCGGTCGTGCGACGCCACCAGATGGTCAGGATGAACACCGGCGTGAGCGCCGAGCCCGCCAGCGCGAACGCCCAGGTCACCATCGTGGCGATGATCGACGGGAACTCCGCCGCCAGCGACTCGGGTTGCAGCCCCAGCGCACCCGCGGCCGACAGGCCCGAGACGAGGATCACCGCCGTTCGACCAGCCCGGACCGCCTGCCGCTGCGTGGCCCTGGGGTTGATGTGCCGCTCGTACACGTCGTGCCCCCACGACGCCGCCGCGGCCAGGAGCAGACCCGCGATGGTCGACATCACCGCCACCAGCGCGCCCGTCGCGATCAGCCCGAGCCCGGTGCTGCCCCCGTAGATCCGCCCGAGCGCGAGCAGCGCGTGCTCGGGGACGCGCAGCACACCGTCGATGGTGAGCGCCTCCAGCCACGGGCGGTTCGCGACCGCCCCAGGCACGATCGCCCTGGCCGCCGTCCCCAGCAGCACGGCCAGTGCGTAGAACAGCCCCGCCAGCCCGAGCACCCACACGGTCGTCATGCGCGTCGCCGTGCCAGACGGGCTGGTGAAGTAGCGGTTCATGACGTGCGGCAGGCCCGCCGTCCCGAGGACCAGGGTGATCACCAGCGCGAACTGCCCGAGCCGTCCGTAGCGGGCGCCGGGCTCGTCGAAGCGCATGGGCTCGTCGGGATTGAGCAGGCTCGCCGGCGCGTCGAGCCGCCACTCGCCGTCGACGACGACGGGGGTCTCCAGCGGCTCGGCGCTGATCGACTCGACCGCTCGGGGATAGCTGAACCCGCTGCCCAGCACCAGCGCGGTCAGCCACAACAGCACGGCGAGCAGCAGGAGGAACTGGACGGCCTGGGTCCAGGTCGTGCCACGCATGCCCCCGAGCACCACGACCGCGGTGATGACGACCGTCGAGACCAGCACGCCCGACGCGTACGGCGACAGCCCGCCGATCCGCGCCCCGACCAGCAGCTCCCAGGTCAGCCCGCTGCCGACCGCCTGCGGCACCAGGTAGGACAGGATCACCAGCTGCACGACGCCCACCGCGACGAGCCGCACGCCTTCCGACTCCAGTCGGCGGCCGAGGAAATCGGGGATCGAGAACTCTCCGAACCTTCGCAGGGGTGCGGCGACGAACAGCAGCACCGGCACGAAGCCTGCCGCGAACCCGGTCGCGTACCAGACCCCGTCCAGCCCCGAGGCGTACACCGCGGCGGCCACCCCGAGGAACGAGGCGGCGGAGAAGTAGTCCCCGCAGATGGCGCAGGCGTTCGTGACGATGCCGACGCGCTGGCCGGCCAGGTAGAAGTCGAGCGTCGACGCGTTGCGCGGCCTGGCGAAGCGGGCGACGAGGCCGGCCAGCACCAGCATCGCCGCGAGCGTGACCAGCGCCGCGCTGCTCATCGTCGTGAGTCCCGCGACCGCCGCGCGTCCGAAGGGTTCGCCGTGTCCTCGGGCTCGTCGGCCGGCCAGTCCGGGCCGCCGAGCATGCGATCCTCGACCGCGCTCGACAGGGTGGCCGCAGCCAGCGCGAGCACGAAGAAGAAGACGTACAGGCCAGCCGCGGCCATCACGAAGTACGGGCTCATGCCGCCGGCGAGCCGCCCCTGGGACCACCACTCCAGGACGAGGGTGAGCGCTGGCACCGCCAGCGTCACCAGCAGGAAGACGACGAAGTAGCCGACCGCGATGCGACGCTGGGTGCGGAACGTCGCATCGACCTCGGCCGGCGTGTCGAACGCGTCGACAGGACGGGCGGAGCGCAGGCGGTCGAGATCCGCGACGAGGCGGCGGTCATCCGGGTCGTCCAGGGGTCGGCTCACTCGACTGGGAGCCTACGCCCGCCGGGCCTGTATGCGCTCAGCCCTCGCCATCCTGATCCCCGCCCGCCGGGCTTCGCTGGCGCTCAGCCCTCGCCCAGGTGGAGGCGGCGGGCGGCGACCAGGGCGAGCAGGCCGGAGGCGAGGACCACCAGCAGGCCCCAGCCGGGCAGGAGCGTGCCCCAGGCGTCGGCCTCCGACGACAGTCTGGCCAGCCGCGACAACTGCCAGGCGACCAGCGCGACCGCCGCGGCTCCGCAGACCAGCGCGCTCAGGCTGGCGAGGCGCCGCTTGCCGACCAGCGCACCGGCCAGGCCCATGGTGGCGGCGTACAGCGTCCAAGCGCCACCGCCCGCCATGCCGCCGAAGTCGCCGAGCGGGGTGCTCACCCAGGGCAGGAACGACCCGGCCCCCATGAGCAGGGCAGCCAGCAGGAGCGGGCGCTGGCCAGCGCCGGCTCGCGGCCAGCGGCGACGGTTGGCGACGGTTGGCGACGAGGTCGTCATGGCGCTCGACGGTAGCGCCCGGAGCGGCGAGCGCCATGGCCGCGACCACCGACGGGCGAAGAGCCTCGGCGAACGGTCCGCTCAGGCCGGCGAGCGGCACCCCCGCCGGCGGGACACCGCAAGCGGCCCGTCACCCGCCGCCGGGAAGCCCGAATCCACCGCCCGCGCGACTCGGCCTTGTGGCGCCGTCGCCGCTGAGCCAACGCTGCGGTCACCAGCGCCAGCGGCTCTCGGGCCGCGGCGCGCGCCGCCGTCCCCGCGGTGGCGCGACCGAGCCGAAGGGAGCCGCGCATGAGTGCGACCGACCGACCGTCGCCACAGGTCCCACCTGAAGACGGACGGGGGTGGCAGCGGGAGTACTGGCGCAAGAACCTGCAGCTCATGATCGCGCTGCTGGCCGTCTGGTTCGTCGTGTCCTTCCTCGCAGGGATCGTGTTCGTCGAGCAGCTCAACACCGTCGTGATCAACGGCTTCCCGCTCGGGTTCTGGTTCGCCCAGCAGGGGTCGATCTACGTCTTCGTGGTCCTCATCTTCGTCTACGCCCTGCGCATGGACCGGCTCGACGACGAGTACGGCGTCAGTGAGCGCGACGACGAGGGGAGCCGGCTGTGAGCGAGATCCAGCTGTGGACGACGGTGTTCGTCGTCCTGTCCTTCGGCACGTACTTCTTCATCGCCTGGCGCAGTCGGGTCAGCGACACCGAGGGCTTCTACGTCGCCGGCCACGGCGTGCCCGCCGTCGCGAACGGCGCCGCTCTGGCGGCGGACTGGATGTCCGCGGCGTCGTTCATCTCGATGGCGGGGCTGATCGCCTTCCTCGGCTACGACGGCGCCTACTACCTGATGGGGTGGACCGGCGGCTACGTGCTGCTCGCGCTCCTGCTGGCCCCCTACCTGCGCAAGTTCGGCAAGTACACCGTCCCGGACTTCATGGGCGACCGCTACTCGCAGACCACGCGCGCGTTCGCCGCGTTCGCCGCGATCTTCGTGTCGTTCACCTACGTGGCGGGGCAGATGCGTGGCGTCGGCATCGTGTTCAGCCGCTTCCTCGAGTCCAGCATCGAGGTCGGCGTCGTCGTCGGCATCACGGTCGTGCTGTTCTACGCGGTGCTGGGCGGGATGAAGGGCATCACCTGGGTGCAGGTCGCCCAGTACACCGTGCTGATCTTCGCCTACCTGATCCCGGCGGTCGCGATCGCGCAGCGCCTGTCCGGCATTCCGGTCCCCCAGATCGGGTTCGGTCAGATCATGCAGGAGCTCGACCAGCTCCAGCAGCAGCTCGGCTTCAGTCTCTACTCCGACCCGTTCACGAGCACCTCACAGCTCGACGTGTTCCTGGTCACCCTGTCATTGATGGTCGGCACGGCCGGCCTGCCGCACGTCATCGTCCGCTTCTACACGGCCAGGAGCGTGCGGGCGGCCCGGTACACGGCCGGGTGGGCGCTGCTGTTCATCGCGCTGCTGTACACCACGGCGCCCGCGATCGCGGTGTTCGCCAAGACCAACCTCATCCAGGACGTCGCCAACCAGCCCATCGACGAGCTGCCGGGTTGGGTCGACAACTGGGACGATGCCGGCCTCATCACCATCAATGACCTCAACGGCGACGGGATCATCCAGCCGAACGAAGCGTTCGACGCAGACGGAGAGATCGACGTCGACCGGGACATCATGGTGCTGGCCAACCCGGAGATCGCCGGCTTGCCCGCCCCGATCGTGGGACTGGTCGCCGCGGGCGGGCTCGCGGCGGCGATGTCGACGGCCGCCGGGCTGCTCATCGTGATCGCGTCGTCGGTCGCCCACGACGTGTACTACAAGATGATGCGACCCAACGCGACCGAACGTCAGCAGCTGCGGGTGAGCCGCCTCACGATGGCCGGCGCGGTCGTCATCTCCGGCTTCTTCGGGATCTTCCCGCCCGGCTACGTCGCCCAGACTGTGGCGTTCGCGTTCGGGTTCGCCGCGGCCAGCTTCTTCCCGGCGATCGTGCTCGGGATCTTCTGGAAGCGCTGCAACGCGGCCGGCGCGATCGCCGGCCTGGTGACCGGCCTGTCGATCACGGCCTTCTACATCATCGCCGTCGTGTACGGCGGGATGACACCGTGGGCGACCATCAGCCCGTCCGGCTTCGGCGCGGTGGGGATGCTCGTGAACCTCGCGGTCACGGTCGGCGTGTCGCTCGCGACCAAGCCGCCGCCCGAGCACATGCAGGAGCTGATCGAGTCGATCCGCTATCCGGCCGCCGTGCGGCGCACGACGGAGGCCGGCCGGCAGTAGCACCCTGGTCCCCGGTGGCCGCGGCCCGACTAGGCTGCGGCCACCGGGGTAGGTGCAGTCCAACCCCGGTCAGCATCTACCAGACGTGAGGAGCCGACCAGATGCCGTCATCAAGCGGGCCTGCGATCGAGAACCTGTACTCCGAGCAGCGGACCTTCCCGCCGCCGGCCGACTTCGCCGAGCGGGCGACCATCGGCGACCCCGCGGTCTACGACGAGGCCGAGCAGGACGTCGAGGCGTGGTGGGCCTCGCACGCGGGGGCGCTGCGCTGGACGAAGCCGTGGGACACGATCTGCCAGTGGGACCCGCCGTTCGCCAGGTGGTTCGACGGTGGGCAGCTGAACGTCAGCGACAACTGCGTCGATCGTCACATCGACGATGGTCACGGCAGCCAGGTCGCCTACTACTGGGAAGGCGAGCCCGGCGACACGCGCGAGATCACCTACCACCAGCTGCGCGACGAGGTGTGCCGTTTCGCCAACGCCCTCAAGGATCTCGGGGTCGCCAAGGGCGACCGGGTGAACATCTACCTGCCGATGATCCCCGAGCTGCCCGTGGCGATGCTCGCCTGCGCCCGCATCGGGGCGATCCACTCGGTGGTGTTCGCCGGCTTCAGCTCGCAGTCGCTCGTGGACCGCATCGAGGACGCCGACGCGCATGTGCTGATCACCGCGGACGGCGCCTATCGCAAGGGGAACGTGGTGCCGCTGAAGGAGTCGGCGGACCGTGCGATGAGCTCGACGGACAAGGTGACCACCTGCGTCGTCGTGCGCCGCACCGGGGACGACGTCGAGATGACCGAGGGACGCGACCACTTCTACGACGACGTGGTCGACGGCCAGTCCGCCGAGTGCCCGCCCGAGCCCATGGACGCCGAGGACGTGCTGTACATCCTCTACACGTCCGGCACGACAGGCAAGCCCAAGGGCATCGTGCACACGACCGGCGGCTACCTCACCCAGGTCGCGGCGACGCACCGCCTGGTGTTCGACCTGAAGCCCGACACCGACGTCTACTGGTGCGCGGCGGACATCGGCTGGGTGACCGGCCACAGCTACATCGTGTACGGGCCGCTGGCGAACCGGGCAACGTCGATCATGTACGAGGGCGCCCCAGACCACCCCGGCAAGGACCGCTTCTGGGAGATCGTCGACAGGTACAAGGCCACGATCCTCTACACCGCCCCGACCGCGATCCGCGCGTTCATGAAGTGGGGCGCCGAGCTGCCGGCCAAGCACGACCTGTCGAGCCTGCGCCTGCTCGGCACCGTCGGCGAGCCGATCAACCCCGAGGCGTGGATGTGGTACCACGAGCACATCGGCGGCGGCACCGCGCCGGTCGTCGACACCTGGTGGCAGACCGAGACCGGCGCGATCATGATCACGCCGCTGCCGGGCGTCACCGCGAGCAAGCCGGGTTCGGCGATGACGGCGTTCCCCGGCATCAGGGCGGTGGTCGTCGACGAGCAGGGCGAGGCGGTGGCGCCCGGCGGCGGCGGCTACCTCACGCTGCAGCGGCCGTGGCCGGCGATGCTGCGCACCATCTGGGGCGACGAGGAGCGCTACCGCGACACGTACTGGTCGCGCTTCGGTCCCGACATCTACTTCGCCGGCGACGGCGCGAAACTCGACGACGACGGCCACGTCTGGCTGCTGGGCCGCGTCGACGACGTGATGAACATCTCCGGCCACAGGATCTCCACGACCGAGGTGGAGTCGGCGCTGGTGGACCATCCCAAGGTGGCCGAGGCTGCGGTGACCGGCAGGGCCGACGAGATGACGGGCCAGGCGATCGCCGCGTTCGTGACGCTGCGCAGCGGCGAGGACCCCAGCGACGAGCTGGCCGCACAGCTGCGGGAGCACGTCGCGGAGCGGATCGGCAAGATCGCCCGTCCCGCCAACGTGCTGTTCACCGAGGACCTGCCCAAGACCCGCTCGGGCAAGATCATGCGGCGCCTGCTCAAGGACATCGCCGAGGGCCGCGAGCTGGGCGATGTCACGACCCTGGCCAACGCCGACATCGTCGACGAGATCAAGACGCGCTCGGACTCGGCGAAGGCCGAGGAGCAGTAGCGGGGTCAGCTCGCCGTGAGGCGCCCCCTCCCCGACACCGTGTCGGGATTCCTGCGACCGAGACCGGAGAATCGACACGGTGTCGGGAACGGTGCGCGAGGCGCGGCGCCGGTCGGCCTCTTCACGCCTCGAGGTCGTGCGGGATCAGGGAGAACACCAGGCTGTCGCGGGGCTCGTCGGTCTGGTGGCGCACGCCGCCGTTGCGGCGCAGGCCCTCGGCCCGGGCGCCGGCCCCGGCGGCGACACCCGCGGACGCCTGGTTGTCGGGGTCGACCAGGAGCTCGGCGCGGCGCACCGGCCAGGTCGCGAACACGTGGGCGGCCAGCAGCCGCACCGCCCGCGACGCGTAGCCGCGCCGCCGCCCCCACGGCGCCGTCCAGTAGCCGATCTCGGTCTCGCCCGCGCGCAGGAAGCGCACGCCCATCGAGCCGACCAGCTCCTCGGACACGCGAATCGCGGAGCCTGCGGAGCGATTCTCACAATCCCGGTGGTGGCGGTGCGAAGCACCGCCCTCAGATCCTGAGCCTGCGGCGCGGACGGCGAAGTTGAGGAAGCGCCCCGCCGCCGCCTCGGCGGCGATGTGGTCGAGGAAGGCGCGGGCGTCGTCCTCGGTGTAGGGCACGGGGACGGGGAGCCACAGCGCGATGTCCGGGTCGTTGCACGCCTCGGTGATCGCGGGGACGTCCGCCTCGGTCATCGCACCGAGCGCCACGACCCCATCGGTCAGCGCGCTGCCGGGCCAATCAAGCGGCGCCGGCGGCCAGTCAGCCACCGTCGCGCCCCGTGAGCGCGTCCGTGAGCGTCTCCCAGACGATCTCCGGCTCGCGGGTGTGCAGGTGGCTCATGTGTCCGCACGCCTCGTAGCCCCAGGTCCACAGGTCGGTGACGCCGGCCGCGCGTGCGGCCGCCACGGCCGCATGGATCTCACCCGCCTGCTCCGGGCCCAGCTTGAACCCCTGGATCCAGATCTGGGGCGTCACGCCGTTGGCGGCGGCCAGCTCGGCGACGCGCCGTGACTGCCCGCCCACGTAGTCGTCGGCGTCCTGGGCGAAGAACGACCAGTACGGGTCGGTCGCCAGCGTGTCCAGCCGGGGGATCGCCGCGATCGGCTCCCAGGCGCTGACGGCGTGCAGGCCGTCGACCTCGGGCAGCAGGCAGATCGTCGAGCGCCCGCCGATCGAGGCGACGTGGTCGACCAGCTCGGTGAGGAAATCAGTGAGGACCGCCTCCCGGAACGCGGCCACCTCACGGGTCAGCTCGCGCGGCATGGGCTCGCCGAAGCGCTCGTGGAACCCGGCATCACACGCCTCGCACACGCAGGTCCAGGCGCCCTCGGTCCGGGCGAAGCGGACGGGGTGCGCCCAGTGCGGCTCGTCCCAGAAGACGCGGTCGGCCCCCGACGCGACCGCGATGTCCGCCCAGGACCGGACGAACGCGCGGAACTCGGGCTGGCTGGGGCAGCCGGCCCCCACGCGGGTGCCGTCGGAGAACACCTGCCCCAGGTCGGGGCGCTGGGCGGCGAACAGCGACTCCGCCTCGCCGCCGAACACGTGACCCAGCCCCCACGGGCCCACCTGGACCTCCAGGCCCGCCGCGTGCGAGACCGCGATGATGCGGTCCATCTGCTCCCGGTACCAGTTGAAGTCGTTCTCGCTGAAGGTGTGCAGCACGCCCGTGAAGCCGCGGCTCGCGAGGTCATCCATGTCGGCGGCGACGTGCCGCAGGATCCGCGAGCCGAAGTAGGAGCAGCCGATTGCCACAGTCCAGCCTCTCGGGTCAGCCCTTCACCGCGCCGGCGACCATGCCCGAGGTCATCCGGCGGTGCACCAACAGGAAGAACACCACGACCGGCAAGGTGAACAGCACGCTGGTCGCCATGATGGCGCCGTTGTCCGCGCCGGCCCGGCCGACCAGCGACTGCAGCGCCACCGGCAGGGTGCGCAGCGAGTCCTGCTTCACGAAGGTCAGTGCGAACAGGAACTCGTTCCACGCCGCGATGAACACAAAGATCGAACTGGCCGCGATGCCGGGACCGGCCAGGGGCACGACGATGCGCCGGATGGCGCCGAACCGCGTGCAGCCGTCCACCAGCGCTGCATCCTCGAGGTCGTCGGGGATCGAGGCGAAGAACCCCCGCAGGATCCACACCGCCAGCGGCGTCGTGAACGACAGATACGCGATCACCAGCCCCACGAGGCTGTCGAGCAGCCCGAGGTTCCGCATCACCGCGAACAGCGGGATGATCAGCACGACCATCGGGAACATCTGCGTCGCCAGCACCACCAGCAGCAGGTAGCGCTTGAGGCCCACCTGCAGCCGCGCCAGCGAGTAGCCCGCGAGCGCCGCCACGGTGACGCCCAGCACCGTCGTGGCGGCCGCCACGGTCAACGAGTTGGTCAGGTAGCCCGAGAAGCCCCGTTCCAAGACGTCGACATAGCGGCCCCACTGGGGTTCGCTGGGCCAGAACACCGGGTCGCGCGTCAAGATCTCCGCGCGCGGCTTGATCGAGGTCAGCACCATCCAGACCAGCGGCGCGACGGAGAAGGCGCCCAGGACGAGCGCCGCGGCGTATGTGAGGACGGTCACGACCCGCGCCTGGGTCCGCCGGGCGGGGCGCGTCGTACCGGCGGGCGCCGCGGGTGGGGTGATCGCGGTCATCGTGACAGGCCCTGGTCCTCGCGCACCAGCCGGATGTACACGACGGTGATGACGGAGAGGATCGCGAACATCGCCATCGCCAGCGCCGAGGCCAGCCCGAAGTCCAGCTGCGTGAACGCCTCGCGCCAGGTCGTGATCGACAGCACCTCGGTCGAGCGGGCAGGGCCGCCCTGCGTCATCACGTAGACCTGGTCGAAGATCTTGAAGTCCCAGATCGTCGAGATCACCACGAGCACCAGCAGCAGCGGCTTCAGCAGAGGCAACGTGATGTGGCGCGTCACCTGCCAGGGTCCGGCGCCGTCGATCCGCGCGGCGTCGACCACGTCGTCAGCGATCGACTGTAGGCCCGCCAGCAGCGACAGCGCCACGAACGGGAACGACTGCCACACCACCACCACGCCGATCGCGGTGAACGCCGGGACGCGGGAGACGAACCAGGCGTAGCCCTCGAAGGAGGAGAACCCCACGCTGACCAGTCCCCAGTTGACCAGCCCGTACTGGTCATGGAACAGCCAGCGCCACACCGTCGCGGCCGCCACCTTCGGCATGGCCCACGGCAGCAGGACGAGCACCCCGAGCAGGGCACGTCCCCGGAAGGGGCGGTTCAGCAGCAGCGCGACCGCGATGCCGAGCACCATGGTTCCCACCACGCAGGCGAGCCCGAAGACGACGGTCGTGACGAACACGCGCCGCATCTGCGGGTCGGTGGCGATGTCGGTGTAGTTGCTCAGGCCGACGAAGTCCATGCCGCCGCCGGTGAGGGCGGGCAGGCCGGCGTCGTGGAACGACAGCCACAGGGTCCGCGCGACCGGGTAGCCGATCAGCGCGAAGATCAGCAGCAGCGCAGGCGCAACCAGCAGGCGCGGCAACGCCCGGTTGTCGAACCAGTGCCGCGACCAGCGACGACCGCGTCCCGAACCGCCGGTGCCGCGACCGCCGGGCGTCGGGCCGGCGGGACGCCCCAGCGGTCGGGTACGGGTGGACGTCACGAGATCCGCGCCCCCCGGCTCGCTGCGCTCGCCCTCACCCGAGATCCCCTCGGCCGCTCAGTCAGCCGGAGAACGCCTCGTCCATGCGCGCATCGACCTCCGCGGCGGCCGCCTCAGGGTCAAGCTCGCCCTGCATCATCAGCTGTGTCGTGTCAGGCAGGACGCGGTCACCCTCGATGGCGCCCCAGGCGGCGGTCGGCGGATAGCTGCGCGAGTGCTCCACCAGCTGGGTGGCGAAGGTCTCGTACAGCTCATCGCCGGAGGCACCGGAGGCCTCGACCCCGGACACGGTGCCCGGAAGGAACCCGATCTGCTCGGTGAAGGCCGTGATCTGCTCGGGCTCGAGGAGGAACTCGGCGAACTCTCCCGCCAACTCTTTGGCGTCGGACTCCTCGAACACGACCAGGTGGCTGCCGCCGGCGAAGGTGTCACGGTTGCCGCCTGGGCCCTCGGGGAGCAGCGTTGTCGCCACCGACCCCTCGAGGTCGGGGTTGGTGCCGAGGATGGCAGCGAGGTCCCAGCCGCCCCCGACCATCATGGCGGCGTCGCCGTTGGCGAAGGCGTCCCGCACGTCGACGGAGTTCCATGTCACGGCGCCGTCGGGGGACCATCCGCGCTCCCACAGCTCGTTGTAGAAGGCGAAGGCCTGCGCACCCGCGTCGCTGTCGACCTCGGCCGTCCAGCTGTCGCCCTCGCCCGTGGCCAGTTCGCCGCCGGCCTGCCACACCATGGGCGCCAGCATGTGGTAGTAGTCGCCGGCCACATGGATCGGGGCCACATCCGTCTCCTCGGCGATCGTGTCGCCGGCCGCGAGGAGATCATCCCAGGTCTGGGGGGCCTCGAGGCCGAGCTCGTCGAAGATGTCGGTGCGGTAGATGAGCGAGCGGGCACCGGCGTACCAGGGATAGCCGTACAGCGCGCCGTCGACCGTGCCGGACTCGACGAGGCTGTCGATGTAGTCCCCGCTCTGCTCGCTGTCGACCGTCGCCAACCCACCGAGCTCGGCGAACTCGGGCGTCCAGGTGTTGCCCATCTCGGCCAGGTCGGGGACCTGGCCTCCGCCGATCGCGGTGACGAACTGGTCGTGCGCGTTCGCCCACGGTACGAACTCCAGCGCGACCGTCGCGCCCTCGTGCTCCGCCTCGAACGCCTCGGCGGCGTCGGTGAGCACGGTCTCGACCTCCTCGTTGCCGGGCTGCATGATCCACACGGTGATCTCGCCGGCGGCCACGTCGCCGGCGGCTTCAGTCCCGGCGGCTTCGGTCCCGGCGGCGTCGATCCCGGCGGCGTCGGTCCCGGCCGCGTCGGTCCCGCCGGCGGCGCCCTCGTCGGTCCCACCGCCGCCGCACGCCGCCGCGGTCAGCGCCAGCAGCGCCGCTCCCACCGCCCACGTCCGGAATCGCCCGCTCTGGCTTCTGCCCCGGTGCGTCATGTCGGCCCTCCTGCGTCGCACCACGTGCTCCCGGCCTGGAGGCGGGGAGTGCTGGCCCGGATCATGGTGGTCTAGACCGCTGGTGTCAAGACCCCCCGCCGTTGGCGCACGCCGGTCGGGTTCAGCATCTCATGACGGTCGCCGCGGGTCGTGACCTTGGCCGGCCCAACCGCGCGCCGGTGGCGAGGGCGTGTCGCGCCAGTCGCCTCGGATGGTCAACGTCGTGTCGACACGGTGTCGCCGCAGGCGGGCCGGCGCGCCGTTGAGCGCCTGCGCGACCGCCAGCGGCAGGCATCGCCGAACTCAAACACGTTCCTGAGCGATCAGGAAGCGGTCGAAGGGATCGCTCACCCTCGCCCTAGGGCCGTTCACCCCGGAAGGCCGCCATCATCTCCTCTGGCAGCTCGTCGAAGTCGTCGTGGATCTTCACGCGACCTCTCCAGGCGCCGGGCTGCCGCGGGCGGCGAGGCGACGCCAGCGGGACCAGCCTGGCCACGGGCTTGCCCGCGCGCCCGATCACGATTTCCTCTCCCGCCTCCACCCGCTCGAGCAGGCGCGACAGGTGCGTCTTCGCCTCGTGGACGTTCACCACTCCAGGATCTGCCACTGCCCCTCCTTGGTCAGACTTAGTCATCATGGAACGCCCGACGCCGAAGGTTCTGACAGCGATCTTCCGCATCCCTACGATGCGTTGACTGCGAGCGTGAGGAGACAGGTTCATGGCACGGGTGTTAAGCGGCGTCCAGCCCTCGGGTGACCCCCATGTCGGGAACTACCTCGGGGCGTGGATGCGCTGGGCGCGTGAGCAGGAGGCCGAGCACCTCTACTGCGTCGTGGACCTGCATGCCATGACCGTGCGGTTCGACCCCGCGCTGCTGCGCGAGCGGACGCTCGACACCGCGGCGTGGCTGCTGGCCTGCGGCCTCGATCCGGACGTGTGCACCCTGTTCGTGCAGTCTCACGTCCGTGAGCACACCGAGGCCGCGTGGGTGCTCGCCTGCGTCGCGTCGATGGGCGAGCTCGGGCGCATGACCCACTTCAAGGAGAAGTCGCAGGCCAACGACTTCACGAGCGCGGCGCTGTTCACCTACCCGGTGCTGCAGGCGGCCGACATCCTCCTGTACCACGCCGAGGAGGTGCCGGTGGGCGACGACCAGCGGCAGCACGTCGAGTTGACGCGGGACGTCGCGCAGCGCTTCAACCACCGGTTCGGCGACACGTTCACCCTCCCCAGGGCCACGGTGCCCAAGGTCGGTGCCCGGATCATGGACCTGCAGAACACCGACGCCAAGATGTCCAAGTCGCTCGAGTCCGCAGGGACGATCCGACTCGAGGAGGAGGAGTCCGCGACGCGCAGAAAGATCATGCGGTCGATCACCGACTCGGGGTCGGAGGTCCGCGCCGCCGCGGACAAACCGGGGGTCACTAACCTCCTCGAACTGTTCGCGGCGGTCACCGGCGCGGAGGTCGCCGACCTGGAGGCGCGCTACGCCGGGACGGGCTACGGCGACTTCAAGCGCGACCTCGCCGAAGCGGTCAACGGCGCGCTGCGCCCTGTCCGCGAGCGGCACGCGGAGCTGCGCCGGGACCCAGCGGAGCTCGAAGCGATCCTCGCGAAGGGCGCCGACAAGGCGCGGGCCGTCGCGACGAGCACCATGGCCACGATCAGGGAGCGCGTCGGCCTGCTCCCCTCCGGCGCATGAGCGGCGCGCACCGTCCGTGGTGAACGTCGTCAGCCTGGAGGCCGTCAGCAAGCGCCACGCCGAGAAGTTGGTGCTCGACGGCGTGACCTTGGGGATCGCCGACGGCGACCGCATAGGCGTCATCGGCGCCAACGGGTCCGGCAAGTCGACGCTGCTGCGCATCGTCGCAGGCGACCTCGAAGCCGACGCGGGCCGCGTGGCCGTGCGCAACAGCGTGCGCATCCACCACCTGCCTCAGGACCCGGTGTTCCCTGCTGGCGCGACGCCCGTGGGCGCGCTGCTGGCCGCCGACACGCCGCCCGCGCGCGCCGCCATGCAGTTCGAGCAGGCCAGCGCCGCCGTGCGCGCCGAACCCGGCGACGTGCAGGCCCAGGCCCATCTGGAGGCACGGACCGCCCGGATGGACGCCACCGGCGGCTGGGACGTGGAGCAGCGGGCGCGCGCGCTGCTGGACAAGCTCGGCGTCCGCGACGTCGAGGGGCAGCTGGCCACCCGCTCCGGAGGGGAGCGGAAGCGGGTCGCGCTGGCCGCCGCGCTCCTCGAGCCCGCGGAGCTGCTCATCCTCGACGAGCCCACCAACCACCTCGACATCGACATCGTCGAGTGGCTGCAGGACCAGCTGACCTCCTGGCCGCGCGCGCTGCTGCTGGTGACCCACGACCGTTACCTCCTCGACAGCGCCGCCACCCGCATCGTGGAGATCCACGATGGCGGCCTGCGCAGCCACCCCGGTGGCTACGCGAGCTATCTCGAGACGCGAGCGCTGCGGGAGGAGCAGGCCGCCGCCAGCGAGCGCAAGCGGGCGAGCTACGCCCGCGAGGAGCTCGCCTGGCTCCGGCGCGGCCCCAAGGCGCGCACCTCCAAGGCCAAGTACAGGGTCGAGCGCGCTCACGCGGTGGTGGACGCCGCGCCGCGCGCGGAACGGGCGCAGCTGTCCATCGATCTGCCCAGCCGCCGGCTCGGCGGCAAGGTGGTGAACCTGCACCAGGCGGGCGTGGCGTTTGGTGACCGGCAGGTCCTCGTCGGCCTCGATCACAAGCTCGCACCTGACGCGCGGATCGGTGTCGTCGGTCCCAACGGGTCGGGCAAGTCGACCCTGCTGCGCCTGATCGCCGGCGAGCTGGAGCCGACCCAGGGCAGCGTGCGCCACGGCGAGACGGTAAAGGTCGGCTTCTTCCGCCAGGACTTCCCGCGTGAGGACTCCTTCCGCGACGACGTGTCCCGCGAGGATCGGGCAGCGGGTCCGCGCTCCCTCGCCCCGCGCACCCGCGTGTTCGATGCGGTGCACGGGGTGCTGCGCGAGACCGAGCTGACCAGCGGGGCGCGGGTCACCGCGAGCGAGCTGCTGGAGCGCTTCCTGTTCGACGGCGCCGCCCAGAAGGCCTACACCGAGGAGCTGTCAGGGGGTGAGCGGCGCCGCCTCGAGCTGCTCCTGGTCCTCGCCGATGCCCCGAACCTCCTGCTCCTCGACGAGCCGACCAACGATCTGGATCTGGACACGCTCGCGGTGCTGGAGGCCTACCTCGACGAGTGGCCGGGCGCGCTGGTGGTCGCGAGCCACGACCGCTACTTCCTCGACCGCGTGTGCGACGACCTGTTCGGCATCGAGCCGGGCGGCGCGGTGCACCACTACCCTGGCGGGCTCTCCTCGGCCCTGGTGGGAAACGGGCGCGCCTACCGCGCCCGCCAGGGTGAAGAGCGGCGGCGCCTCCGCCCGGCGCCCATGACGATCGCTGACAGCGCTGACACCGCGCGCACGCGGCGTACAGGACGGGCCAAGCGCAGCTACGCCGAGCAGCGCGAGCTGAACCAGCTGGAGCGGCGCATCGCGACCCTCGAGGAGCGTCGCCAGAGCCTGTCAGGCGAGCTGGCCGCGGCGGGAGACGACTACGTCCTGCTTGCGGAGCTGGGCACCGAAGCCACCGGCGTGGAGGCCGAGCTGACCGCCGCGGAGACCCGCTGGCTGGAGCTGGCGACCATCGGAGAGGACACGTGACGACCGCCGCGACGCCGCTGGAGCAGCCGCTGGTCTGGGTGGACCTGGAGATGACCGGGCTCGACCCCGACCACGAGGTCATCGTCGAGCTGGCGGTGATCGTGACCGACGGCGCGCTGGAGCGTGTCGAGGAGGGCCCTGACCTGGTGATCGGACAGCCAGCCGACGTGCTGGCCGGCATGCAGTCCGTCGTCGCGGAGATGCACCGCACCTCGGGCCTCACCGAGCTGGTCGCGACCTCGGCGACGACCGTCGCGCAAGCCGAGGCCGCGGCGCTGGAGTTCGTCAAGCGGTGGGTGCCCGAGCCGAGGTCGGCCCCGCTGGCGGGCAACTCCGTGCACGCCGACCGCGCGTTCCTGCGCCGGTACATGCCGGAGCTCGAGGCCCACGTGCACTACCGCAACGTCGACGTGTCCACCGTCAAGGAGCTGGCTCGGCGCTGGTACCCCGACGTGCTCGACAGCGCGCCGCCCAAGGAGGGCGGGCACCGCGCCCTGGCCGACATCCGCGAGTCCATCGACGAGCTGCGCTGGCTCCGGGCAGCCATCTTCCGCCCCCCACCCCAGCGAGTGTCGACTTCAGCCGCTGACAGCGGC
>JACDBB010000231.1 GCA_013695145.1 Euzebyales bacterium | reverse complement strand
TTCTCACAGTCGGAGGTTGTGGCCATCGCGAAGCGATGGCCATGAGATACTGACATGTGAATGGCCCTGAGCGCCCAGGGGCGAGCCCCCCGGGGTCGACACCGTGTCGAGATTCCTGCGCTATGCGCGGCTGTTCCGACACAGTGTCGGACCAGCCTGCGACAGGCGATTCTCATCCTCCGGGCTGGGGGCGCCAGCCCCCATGACCTGCTGACACGGGAACGCGCCCGAGCTTGCGAGGGCGATTCTCACAATCGCAGGATGTGGCCACGCGTAGTCCCCCCACCGAGTTCGCCGATGAGTGTTGGCAACGCCGGAGCGGTCCGAGGGGGGCGGGTAGGCTCGCGCACGATGACCTCCGCACCCACCTCCACCCCAGCCGCGACCTGGGCCCGCGGGCTGCTGGACGGTCTGAACCCGGCCCAGCGAGAGGCCGCCGAGGCGGTCGAGGGGCCGGTGTGCATCCTGGCCGGCGCGGGAACCGGTAAGACCCGCACGATCACGCACCGCATCGCCAACCAGGTGGCCGCAGGGGTCGCACGGCCAGACGAGATCCTGGCCGTGACCTTCACCGACCGAGCGGCTGGCGAGCTGCGTCAGCGCCTGGCGGCCTTCGGGATGCCGGGTCGGATTCGCGCCGCGACGTTCCACAGCGCCGCCTGGGCGCAGCTGCGGCACTTCTGGCCTCGGGTGTCCGACCGGCGTCTGCCGGAGGTCCTCGCAAGCAAGCTGCGGCTGTTGATCCCGATGGCCCGCAGGCTGCGGGTGCAGGCCAGCGACCTCGCGGCCGAGATCGAGTGGGCGAAGGCCAGGCGGCTCGACCCGGAAGGCTACGCTCGCGAGGCTGCGGGCAGAGACGCACCGCTCGCGCCGAGGGACATGGCGGAGGTCTACGCACGCTACGAGGACGCCAAGCGCGACGCCGACGTCATCGACTTCGACGACATGCTGGCCTTGGCCACCGACGCGATCAGCGGCGTCGAGGCCGTGGCCGAGGAGTTCCGCGGCCGTTACCGCTTCTTCACCGTCGACGAGTTCCAGGACGTCAACCCGGCGCAGAGCGCGCTGCTGGCGGCATGGCTCGGCGACTCCGAGCAGCTGTGCGTCGTCGGCGACGACGACCAGACCATCTACCGCTTCACGGGCGCGACCCCGGACTACCTCACCGGCTTTCACCGGCGCTTCCGCGGCGCGCGCCGCGTCACCCTCACCCAGAACTACCGCTCCACCCCGGAGATCCTCGATCTGGCGAACCGCGTTCTGTGGACCAAGCCGGCCAGCCTGCGCAAGCGGCTGGCGCCGACCCGCCCTGCGGGGCCGGCCCCGCGATTCGAGGCGTGCGACGACGAACGCGACGAGCGGAGCGCTGTCGTCGCCGAGATCCGCGCGCTGCTGGCGGACGGCGTGACGCCGGGCGAGGTGGCGATCTGCTACCGGATCAACGCGCAGTCAGCCGACTGGGAGGAGGCGCTGCGTGAGGGCGGCATCGCCTACGTGGTCCGGGGCGGCGGCGGCTTCTTCGCCCGCCCGGAGATCCGTCAGGCGCTCGGCGCCCTTCGCAGGAGCTCCGGCTCGGCCGATCTGGACGGTGGGGAACCTGGTGGGTCCGGGCGCTCCGCAACGCCCGATCCGAGCGTTCCAGCCGGGACCGTCGCTGCCCGCGCACCGCGGCCCCACCGGCAGGCCGAGCGGGCACTCCGGGAGCAGCTCAGCTACCACCCGAAGCGTCCCCCGGCCGGCGCCGCCGCCAGGGAGCGCTGGGAGAACCTTGGTGCGCTGCTCAGCCTGGTCGAGCGCCTGGGCGGCGAGCAACCCTCGTGGACCCTGGCCGACGTCACCACTGAGCTGCTCACCAGGGCCGCGGCTGGCCACGACACCCCCGACGAGGCCGGTGCCGTCACCCTGCTGACCCTGCACAGGGCCAAGGGCCTGGAGTTCGACGCCGTCTTCATCGTCGGCTGCGAGGAGGGCCTGCTGCCCATCACCTACGCGACCGACGACGTCGAGGTGGAGGACGAGCGGCGGCTGTTCTACGTGGGGGTCACGCGGGCGCGCCGGCACCTGTGGCTGTCGTGGGCAAAGACCCGCGTTGGCCGCAGCGGACGGACGGCCCGGCGCCGGCCGTCGCGCTTCCTCTACGGTCTGGGCGAGGGCGCGCCCAGCAAGTCCGGCGCGGGTACCACCTTGGCTCTGCCGAAGGTGGCTGCGCCGGATCTCACCGCCGAGCAGCAGGAAGTCGCCGAGCGCCTGCGCGCCTGGCGGCGCGAGCGCGCGAAGGCCGACGGCAGCCCGGCGTTCGTCGTCTTCAACGACCGCACGCTGCACGCGCTGGCGCAGTCGCGACCTCGCTCCCCCGAGGAGCTGCTCGGCGTGCACGGCTTCGGGCCGGCCAAGCTGGTCAAGTACGGCGACGACGTGCTCTCCCTGCTGCGGGGTCCCGGGTGAGGGCGAGCGGAGCCTGCGGAACGAGCCCTGGAGGGCGGGGATCCAGCGGGTGAGGGCGGGGGCGCCGGGGACGGCGGTCGCGGTCGATGTGGTGGTGGTGTCGCTGGATCCCGATCCGGATGCCGATCGCCCTGTCGTGCTCCTGCGACGCCGGGCGGAGGCGCCGTTCGCCGGGGCCTGGAGCCTGCCAGGCAGCCGGGTGGCGCCGGACGAGGATCTGACGGGCGCGGCGCACCGCGTCCTGCGGTCGCACGGCGGCCTGCGCGGCGCACGCCACCTCGAGCAGCTGGCGACCTTCGGGCGTCCGGACCGCGACCCTCGGGGCCGGGTCGTCAGCGTGAGCTACCTGGCCCTGCTCCCGCGACCGACCGCCGCGGGAGACCCGACGCGCTGGTGGCACGCCGACGAGCCGCCCGAGCTGGCGTTCGACCACGCCGAGATCCTTGCCAGCGCGCTCGAGCGCCTCCGCGGCAAGCTCACCTACTCCAACGTCGCCTACGGCCTGCTGGGCGACGCCTTCACGCTGTCGGATCTGCAGGAGGTCTACACCTCGGTGCTCGGGCGACCCCTCGACAAGCGCAACTTCCGCCGCCGCGTGCTGTCGGTCGGCATGGTCGCGGAGGCCGAGGGGCAGCGCCGCGGCTCACATCGGCCCGCCCAGCTGTACCGCTTCGCCACAGATGAGCTCGTGCTGCTCGACGACGTCATCGTGACCTGATGCTGATCGGGGCTGGACCATGAGCGCTGCGCTGTTCACGGACCTCTACGAGCTGACCATGATGGCCGGCTACCACGCGGACGGGCGCGCCGGCGCGCAGGCCACGTTCGACCTGTTCCACCGGCACGCGCCTCGCGGCGTCGACGTGGTCGTCGCCTGCGGCCTCGATCCCGTGCTGGACTACCTCGAGGGCCTGCGCTTCGACGACGCCGACCTGGCGTACATGCGAACGCTCGATCTGTTCGGCGACGACTTCATCGCCGTGCTGGCCGAGCTGCGCTTCACCGGGGAGGTCTGGGCCGTGCCCGAGGGGCTGCCGGTGTTCCCGCACGAGCCGATGATCCGGGTCACCGCGCCGCTCGCGGAGGCCCAGCTGGTGGAGACGTTCCTCCTCAACCGGATCTGCTACAGCTCGTTGGTGGCCAGCAACGCCGCCCAGCTGGCCGACGCGGCTCGCGGCAAGCCGATACTGGAGTTCGGCGCGCGGCGGGCTCACGGACCCGACGGCGCGCTGACCGGCGCGCGGGCCGCGATCGTCGGGGGGTGCACGGCCACGTCGAACGTCGCGGCAGGTCAGCGGTTCGACGTTCCGCTGTCGGGCACGCAGGCGCACTCGTGGATCATGGCGTTCCCGGACGAGCTGAGCTCGTTCAGGGCATACGCGCGGGCGTTCCCGGACTCCTGCGTCCTGCTGGTCGACACCTACGACACGCTGCGCAGCGGACTGCCCAATGCGATCACCGTCGCGCATGAGCTCAACGAGCGGGGATCCCGGCTGCAGGCGATCCGCCTGGACTCGGGCGATCTGCCGACTCTGGCCAGGGCAGCGCGGCTGCGGCTGGACGATGCAGGCCTGCGCGAGGTGCGCATCCTCGCGTCGGGGGACCTCGACGCGGAGCGAATCGCGGAGCTCGAGGCGGCCGAGGTGCCGATCGACAGCTACGGGGTCGGCACCTCGCTGCTGACGGCAGCGCACGATCCGACGTTCTCAGGGGTGTACAAGCTGGCCGAGATCGCGGGCGACCCGGTGCTGAAGATCAGCGGCACGCCCGCGAAGACGACCGACCCGGGGCGCAAGCAGGTGTGGCGCACCGCGGATGGTGACGTCATCGGCCTGGAGGACGAGGATCGGGACGGCGACCCGCTGCTCCGCCAGATGATGGCCGGTGGCCAGCGGCAGGTCGACCCGGTGCCGCTGGCCGACCTCGCGGCGCGTGCCCGCGAAGCGTTGGCACAGATCCGCCCCGCGGTGCGCGAGCGCCGCTGGACGGTGCGGCGCTCAGCCGCCCTGCGGGCGCTGCGTGACGATCTGGTGCTCCACGTCCGCTCCAGCGTGGGTTAGGTTAGCGGTGGCGCAACGTGCGACGAGCCGCGCCCGAAGGCGCGGCTCGTCGTGGTGCTGTGCGCGAACTCGACCTGTTCGCTGATCCTATTCGGTCGGCTCTTCGGTCATCATCTCGTCGGTCATCATGTCGTCCGTCGCACCACCCGCGGCGGGATCCTCGGTGGTGAGCGGGTCGGCGGCCGGGTCGTCGGCGGGGGCGCCGGCGTCATCCGCACACGCGGTGGCGCCAAGGGCGAGCATGCCGGCGAGCACTGCGGCCAGGGTCCTCTTGTGAAGCTTCATGGTCACGTTCCCTCCATATGGTGATCGACCGGGGGTCGTTCGATCGGGGTGAAACCCGGACCGAGAACCCTCCTACCCATGTAGGAGGGCATCAACCATCTAACACCTACGATTCCCCAGCGGTGAGTGCTGGAAGCTTGTCCGACTGGACAAGCCAGCGCTATCGGCGCTGCCAGCGAAGTCCTTGTGTGCCCGCCACGAGACGGGTCAAACCTGCGCGCTCCAACGCGCGGAGGTCGGCCCGTGCCGTTTCGAGCCCGACCTCCGCGTCGCGGGCGTACCCCGACAGCGTCAGCTCACCGCCGGCGGGCACCGATTCCGCCACCCGCCGTGCGCGCGTCGGCGGCTCCACCAGGGGCGCAGGAGCCAGTTTGTCGGCGGCGGTCTCGGCGGCGGCGCTGACCGCCTCCGCCCAGCGCTCGAGCCAGCGGCTGAGGTCACCGCCCCTGCGTATGGTGGCGCCCACCTCCGCGTAGTAGCCGGCGGCGTCGGCCGCGAGCTCACGCTCGAAGACGATGACGCCCTCGGGGTCGAGCCCGCGGGCCCGCAGCACCAGGCGGGCGGCAGCCCTGGCCAGCCGGCCGTTCGCCGCCTCGAACGGCTGCCACTCCAGCAGCCGGCCGTGCACCACGCCGGCGACCACGACGGTGGGGCGGGTCGCCGCCCCGCGCTCCAGCCAGCTGGCCAGCCGGTCGAGCAGACCCGGCACCGCGTGGGGGTCGGGCGCGTGGTACAGCGAGGCGCCCTGGGCGCCGTCGTGGACCGACTGCGCCGTCTGTCGCGGGCGACCGGCGACGCCCGGCGTGACCAGTCCCGCTGTCAGCTGCCGGTGCAGACTCGTCAGCGTCGCCAACGGCTGGACGAACAGGTCGACGGCCAGGGACGGCTCGGCCTCTGCCGCCGCGAGCAGGTTGGCGTACTCCACGGCGGCCAGATCCTGGCTGGGCACGCCCTCGAGCCTGAGCGTGCGTGCCCAGGAGCCGCTGGTGGCGCCGGCGGCGGCCGCGGCGTTCGGCTGGCCCCCAACCCTCACCGGCCCATGACCGGCGTCGACGGCGTCCGCGGTCTCGTCGGTCAAGGGACTCGCGTCGAGGCGAGCCGACAGGCGCGCCGCGGCGCGACGAGCGGGACCAGCGGCTGCGGCGCGCTCAGCTGCCGGAACCGTCTGCAGGCGCCCGACGGCCGCCTCGGCACGGCCGATCACCTCGACGAGGTGGTCGGAGTAGCGGATCCCGCCGGCGAGCGGCACCGCTACCGGCTCAGAACGCGCCGGGGCAAGCGGCGCAGCGGTGCGCTCCGGCGCTCGTGCCGGCGTCCGAGTCCGTATCCGCAGGCGGCGGAAGCCAGCGCGCCGCCAGACGCGACGGACAGCCGGATTATCTGCTTGCGCTCACGCGCGAACTCGACGACCGGCCAGCCGCGCCGGTGCGCCACTGCCATCATCGGGCGATCGGGATTGACGGCGATCGGGTTGCCGACCAGCTGCATCATGGGCAGATCGCTGGCCGAGTCGGAGTACGCGTAGCAGCGCGCCAGATCGTAGCCCTCGTCGGCCGCGAGCTTCCGGAGCACGACCGCCTTCCCCTCGCCGTAGCAGAAGGGAGCGGCGAGCCTCCCCGTGTACACGCCGTCGACGATCTCGCTCTCGGTCCCCAACCCGCCTTCGATGTCGAGGGCCCTGGCCAGCTCGGAGACGATCTCCACCGGGCTGGCGGAGATGATGTAGACGTCACGCCCCGCCTCGGAGTGCATGTCGAGCAGTGCCTGCGCCTCGGGTCTGATGCGGGGCAACAGCTCCTCGATGACGCTGGCTGCGAGCCGCCGGAAGATGTCGGCCTCGTGGCCAGCCACCGATGCGAGGATGCGATCGCGCAGCGCCTCGGATTTCTCGTCGGACGCCCCGTACAGCCGGAACAGCACGGCGTTGCCCGCGTCGCGGGCCAGCCGTCGGCGGGACACCAGCCCCTCCCGGTAGACGGCCTTGCCGAAGTAGTAGGCGCTGCTGCCGGACATGAGCGTCCGGTCCAGGTCGAAGAACGCGGCGGCCGTCGTCATCGCTTCGCCTCAACGGTCGCGCGGGTCGGGGTCGCCGTCACCGGAGCGCTCCTGGCGCTCGACGCTGATGACCTCGACGTCGATCGGCTCGTCGCCGGTCGCTGGTGGCGTCACCGTGCCGCGGCTGCGCCCTGGCCCGCCGGCCACGCCGAATGAGGTGCGCACGCGGGAGCGCAACAGCCGGTTCACCACCGCGCGACTCGGCGGCAGAAGGAGGAGCAGGCCGACGGTGTCGGTCACGAAGCCGGGAGTCAGCAGCAGGGCGCCCGCGCCCAGCAGCAGCGCGCCGTCCACCACCTCCTCCGCGGGCATGCGTCCTGCGCTCAGCGCTTCGCGGAACCGCCGCCACGCTCGGCCGCCCTCGCGACGCACGAGCGCGGCTCCCAGCACCGACACCACCAGCAGCAGGACGATCGTCTGGCCGAGCCCGATGATATCGCGCACGGCAAGGATGACCCACAGCTCGACCAGCGGGACGACGATGAACGCGCAGAACAGCAACAGGGGCATGGCCCGATCCTCGCATGCCACGCACCGAGCGGCTACCTGAGCAGCTGCTGCAGGCGGCGGTTCAGTGCGTGCAGGATGGCTCGCACGGCGGCTTCGCGAGGGTCCTCGCGGAGGAGGGCCGATCCGACGAAGGTCTCCTCGCCGGCCGGACTGAGGCAGGTCACCACGCACTGCACCAGACCAGGGCGCCCGCCCGAGGCCTCGGTGACCTCCAGCCAATCCAGCTGCAGCCGCACCGTGTCGGGCAGCAGCTCAGACAGGGCGACCAGCACCGCCTCCGCTGCCGTGCGCGGCGTGGTCCGGCTCGTGGCAAGACCGTCCGCCCTGCCGACCACCCGCGCGCCGCCCAGGGACAACCGCACGGTGACGCTCGCCTCGAGGTCCTCGCGGTCAACCGTCAAGCCGACGAGCACCGGCCTGGCCGTCGGGCGCCCCTCCTCCATGGCCGTTCGGCGGCCCCCCTCGTCCTCCGGCGCCGGGCGCGGCGGCAATGGCAGCTCGAGCGATTGCAGATCCACACCAGCGATCTCCTCGAGCGTGGACAGCACGGACCCGGTCACGTCGTCGCGATCCGCGTCGTCGGTGAACTCCACGCGCAAGGTCGCCGGGCCGTCGGGATCTGGCCACCGGACCGACGCCTGTCGCACACCCTGGAGCGCACGCACCGCAGTCTGGATATCTGGAATCTTACTCACGTACCGCCCCGCCTTCCCTACACTCTGTCGCACAAGTCTACCCTACGTTACACGTGCCGTGGGACAGCGGGTCACCGCTGGGGCTTAGGATTGGTGGGTGGCTTATCGCGCAGCGACTCGCTGCCCCCCTCGTCGAGGGCGCGGAATCGCAGCACGGTGAACGCCTCGGCCAGTGGTACGCCGACGTCCGCGCCGCGTTCGGCAGCCAGCGCGCGCATGCGCGCCTCGGGATCCCAGCCGTTCAGCTGCGAGGCGTGGCAGCGGAGCGCGGCGATCTTGCGGTCGAAGGTCGCTGTCACGTCGACGCGGTCCATGCCGTCACCGAAGCTCGACAGCCACAGCTCCGCCACATCCCACGGTTCCAGGCCCTCCTCGATCAGCGTCGGGTCCCACAGGCGGGTTGAGGCGGCGGGGTTGATGGCGTGCAGGACCAGATCGCCCACAGCGCGATGGTCCGGGTGGTTGACGTACCCGGTCTCAGACCACCGCACCTGCGGGTCCAGGGTGAGGACGACCTCCGGCCGGTGCCGGCGGATAGCCGCGGCTACCGCTCGGCGCAGCGGGACAGTGGGCTCGAGGTAGCCGTCCAGTTCGCCCAGCCACTCGACGCCCGAGACGCCGAGCAGGTCGCACGCCGCCTGTTGCTCGGTCTGGCGCAGCCCGGTCAGCCGCTCGCGCGTCATGGCGGGGTCGGCGGAACCGCTCGCCCCGTCGGTGCACACCAGGTATCGCACGTCGGTCCCCGCCGCGACCCAACCGGCGATGGTGCCGGCGCTGCCGAACTCGGCGTCGTCGGGATGCGCGATCACGACCAGCGCGCGGCTGAACGGGCGGACGGGTTCCCACAGGATCGGGCGGTCGTTCATCGGTCCAGGGTAGAGGGTGCGGCCAACTCGCGGTCCGGCCACCTTGGCCGCCGGTGGCGAAGCGGGCTCCTAGTGCTCCTCCGTGGAAGTTCCGTGAAGCACCGAGGGCACGACTGCGCGCGGCTCGCAAGGCGCGAGGAGCGCCTCGTACCGGGCCGTACTTGGGCGACGAAGCAACGCAGCGA
>JACDBB010000212.1 GCA_013695145.1 Euzebyales bacterium | reverse complement strand
CCGCGGCGCCAGCCGCGTACGGTCGAACACGTCGCCGAACAGCTCGTCCATCTCCCGGCGCATACGCTCGAAGTTGGCGAAGAGGTCGGGGTGGCGGGGCATGGGTGCGAGCGTACTGCGCGCGGGGGTGATCAGCCGAACGGGTTCTCGATGCGTACGCCACGGATCGTGGAGCCGGCGGACAGGTCCTCGGTGAGCAGGCGATCACACCCGCCGACGCGAGCGGCCTCCACGATGAGAGCGTCCCAGAGCGAGATGGTGGCCGAGCGACTGGTGGCGATCGCGGCCTGGACGAGCGTCGTGTCGCTGATGACAAGCGCGCCGGCGGGCGCGTCCGCCAGGGCCTTGCGCGCCACATGGCGCTTCTCGGGCTCATCGGCGTCGCTCGCGCCGCCGCCGTCGCGGCCGCCCTCGGGGCAGCGGCACCCGCGCCACCCAGGCCCTCGAACTGGTCAAGGCCAACCCCGGCATCTCGATCCCCGAGATCGCCGAGAAGATGGAGATCCAGCAGAACTACCTGTACCGCGTCCTCCCCGGCCTGGCCCAGGACGGGCTGGTCGAGAAGCGGGGCCGCGGCTGGCATCCCAAGGACAGATGACGGATGGCAGCAACATGCCACCAAAGAAGAACGTGTGCGCCCGCCGAGAAAGGGAAGAAACCGTCACATGATGACTAAACGCCTAGTCCTGGCTCTCCTGATCGCCGCTGCGGGCGCCTTGTCCGCCGTCGCCATCGCCGCCTGCCAGGACGATGAAGACGTCGTCCTCGACGACGGCCAGGAGGTCGACATCCGGATAACCGACACGACACTTGAACCCGACCGCGTGGAGGTCACTGCCGGGACGATCCGCTTCCGCATCGAGAACAACGGCGACCAGACACACGAGCTGGCCGTCGAGACGTCGAACGAGGTCGAGGAGAGTGGCTCGATCGAGCCCGGCAGCTCCGGGACCTTGACGGTCAGTCTCCCTTCGGGCGAGTACACGATGTACGACCCGACGGATAACTACCGCGAGCGCGGCCTCGAGGGCATCGTCGTCGTGCGCAGCAGCAGCAGCAGCGACACGATCGAGCGGACGGTCACCGAAGAGGGGACCGATACCGTCATCGAGGACACCGAGACCGACACCGTCACCCGGGAGGACACCGACACCGTCACCCGGCGGGACACCGACACCGTCACCAGGCAGGAGACCGTGACGCGGCCGCAGACCACGCCGCAGGAGACGACGACCGCACCCTGAGCGCGGCGCCGCTGAAGGCCGACCACCTCGACGTCTCCCCCGCGCCATGGCGGGCGGAGGCGTCGAGGGTCGCCACCGCTGACGCCGCGCCGCTGCCATAGCATCGCCGTCCATGGCGAAGCTCAAGGTGACCAACCCCGTCGTCGAGCTCGACGGGGACGAGATGACGCGGGTCATCTGGCAGTTCATCAAGGAAAGGCTGATCCTTCCCTACCTCGACGTGCAGCTCGAGTACTACGACGCGCTTCACGGACAACCAGGACACGGTCGAGGGTCGGTTCGCCCACCGCCGGGTCGACAAGACCCGAGGAGCGCCTCCGGAGGCCGGCGACGACGACGGTGAACTGCGTCCTCCGAGCACATCGGTCTGGCTGGCATCGGAGGATCTGGGGCTGAGCGCCAAGATCGACCTGCTCGAGAGCCGTGGTGAGACGGTCACGCCGGTCGAGCACAAGCACGGTCGTCCCCGCAGCGCGGAGCAGCCGCTGTGGGAGCCCGAGCGCGTCCAGCTCGGCGCGCAGGTCCTGCTCCTCCGCGCCTCCGGCTACCGGGTCGACGAGGCCGAGGTCTAAACCGCGGAGGCCGTGGCTCAGTTGCGCGCCGACGCCGCACCGCTGACCAAGCGTGGCGCTCGGCTGGTGCTTCTGCATGAAGGGGACCAGATCGCTTCACGGCGGTTGCTCGACGTCTCCCACATCGGGGTGTTCGGCAACGCCTCCGTGCGTAGCGCGGCACTGCGCGCCTGCTTCGAGGCCGGGATCGCGGTGCTGTGGTTCAGCTACGGAGGCTGGTTCGCCGGCTTCGCCGGTCCGCTGTCGGGTGGCAGCGTCGAGCTGCGCGCGCGCCAGCACAGAGCCGCTGCGATCGGCGCCCCGGAGCTGGCCGCCGCGTTCGTCGCAGGCAAGATCCGCAACTGCCGCACGCTGCTTCGCCGTCATGGCGGCGCCATTGAAATACCATCGATCCGACATGGCGGCTCACAACCTCTCGCGTTCCTCGTCGAGCCTTCCCGGCGCGGACATCGTCTCGCAGGGGGTTGACGATCTCGGTCGGGGGATCGAGAGCGTCGCGGGACTGGTGGTGGCTGTTGCGGCGCCTCGACTCAGAGATGTCGGGATCGACGTTCCGGAGGTCGTGCAGCGGCTTCCCGGCCACCGACTCTACGAGCTCCTCTCCTCGGAGGAATCCGAGTCCGCCCACGGGCGCTACACCGCCCTGCTCCGCCGAGTCGTCAGCTTTGCCCGCGCGGCCGAGCATGCAGCCGCCGGTTGACGCGGAGGCCGTCCGCACCTTTGCCCGCGCGCTCGGCGGCGAGGCGCGGGTACGCATGACGATGTACCTGACCGGCGGCGCCACCGCGGTGCTCTCGAACTGGCGCGAGACGACGGTGGATGTCGACATGCGCCTCGAACCGGAGGAAGAGTCGGATGTGCTCCTTCGTCATGTACCGGCGCTGAAGGAGCGGTTGGGTGTGAACGTGGAGCTGGTGTCCCCGTCCGACTTCATCCCCGAGCTGCCCGGGTGGCGGGAACGTAGCCCGTTCCTGTTCAGCGAAGGCCTGCTCGACGTACGCAACTACGACCCCTACTCCCAGGCGCTCTGCAAGCTCGAGCGAGCCTTCGCGCATGACCTTGCGGACGTGGACTCGATGCTCCGTTCACACATGATCGATCGTTCGCGCGCCCTCGAGCTGTTCGAGGTGATCGAACCGCTGCTCTTCCGCTACCCGGCGATCGATCCCGGCAGCTTTCGCGCCCGGGTCGAGCGCATGCTCCGATAGCTACCTGATGCGTATCCGGTTGACTCCAAGTAGGCGGTCAGGCGGCGGTTCGGCGGGTGATCTGGTCGTAGGTGGTGGGCTGGTGGACGGCGCCCAGGCCGAGCAGGGTCTGGAAGGCGGCCATCGGCGTGAGGCGGCGGTTGTGG
>JACDBB010000210.1 GCA_013695145.1 Euzebyales bacterium | reverse complement strand
CTGCTGGCCGCGGCCACGACCGGCGCCCTCAGCCGGGCGAAGGTGGCGACCGTCGTCCTCGGCGGGGACGTCCACGCCGAGGGCGGGCTCGCCGGCGACATCGCCGCCGGTCGTGACCCGTTCGCCGGCGTGCGTGCGGTCCTGCGCGCCGCTGACGTGGCGGTCGTCAACCTGGAGACCCCGACCGCGCTGGGCACCCCGGCCGACAAGTCGATCACGTTCGCGGCGGACGCGGCGCTGCTGCCCGCCCTGGCCACCGCCGGCGCCGACGCGGTCACGCTCGCCAACAACCACGCGCTCGATCAGGGCGGCCCCGCACTCGCCGCGACCGTCGCGGCCGGCGAGGACGCGGGCCTCGCGGTCGTCGGCGCGGGCCCCGACGCCTCCACGGCCGCCGCACCCGCCCTGTTCGACACCCCCGCGGGCACCCTCGCGGTCCTCGGGCTGGCCACGGTGCGCCACGACGCGTCGTGGGCTGCAGGCGCGCCCGACGACGCCGGCTGGGGTGTCGCCGACGCCACCAACCCCGAGGCCGCGGCCGTCGCGGTACGCGCTGCCTCGCGGCTGGCCGACCATGTGGTCGTCACCGTCCACTGGGGCGGCGAGCTGCGAGAGTGCCCCAGCCTCGCCGAGACGCGCCTGGCCGACGTGCTCATCGCGGCTGGCGCCGACGTGGTCGCCGGTCACCACCCGCACGTGCTGCAGGGAATCGACGTCCGTGACGACGCGGTCGTGGCGTTCAGCCTCGGCAACCTCGCCTTCGCCGCGGCGACCCCTGACACTCGCCGCGGCGGCCTCCTGCGCGTCACCCTCGACCAGGGCGGGGTGATCGCGCACGAACTGGTCCCGCTGGAGCTCGACCGGGTCGGCCGGCCGAGAATCGCGGACGGGCTGGACGCCGAGCGGGCCGCGGCGGTCCTGCGCGCCCGCTCCCCCGGCGGGGGCACCTGCCCGGCCGGGATCTGGGACGGCGGGAAGGCGGGGATCCCGTCGGGTGGTGCGGCTGAGCGACCGGAGAGGTCGCTCAGCCGAACCACCCGGACCGGATATCACCTCTAGGCGCGCCGGGATCCGACGACGTTGCGCAGCACGCCGATGCCCTCGACCTCCAGCTCGACCACGTCGCCTGGCGACAGGTACGGGTACCGCTCGCGACCGCCGGCGGCTGACAGCTCCAGGATGCACCCGGTGCCGACGGTGCCGGACCCGATGACGTCGCCCGCGCGCAGCCGGGCGTCACGTGACGCGTGGGAGACCAGTCGGGGGAACGGGTGGTGGAGGTCGGCCAGCTCCCCTCGTGACCATTCGTCGCCGTTGACCCGGGCGACCATCGCCGCGCGCGGCCGACCCGGGGCGCCGCCCAGCTCGTCGGGGGTGACCAGGAACGGCCCGAGCGACGTCGCGAAGTCCTTGCCCTTCGCCGGCCCGAGGCCGAGGCGCATCTCCCTGCGCTGCAGGTCGCGAGCCGACCAGTCGTTCATCACGGTGTAGCCGGCGATCGCCTCGACGGCCTCGTCCTCGGTGAGGTCTGCGGCGTCGGCGCCGATCACGGCCGCCACCTCGAGCTCGTAGTCGAGCTCGTCGGTGTCCGGATGCGGCACGTCGTCGCCGGGACCGATCACCGTGTGGGGGTTGGAGAAGTAGAAGACCGGCAGCTCGTACCAGTCGGGATCCATCTCGAGCCCGCGGCCGGCCCGCGCCGCGGCCACGTGCGCCTCGAACGCGTAGAAGTCGCGGATCGCCGGTGGCCGGGTCAGCGGGGCGCGCAGCCGCACCGCCTCCAACGGCACCGGATCCGCCTGCGCCGACGGTGCCGTGCGCTCCCGCGCGACGCGCAGCAGCAGTCCGTCGCCGGCGTCCGCGGCGTGGGCGAACGCGACGACCTCGTCGCCCTCGACGGTGCCGAGCCACTCCTCGCCGTCCGTGTCGCGCCACCGCGCCAGTCGCATGGGCTTCCCCTTCTCGTCTGCGGGTCGAGCGGTGGGCTCGTTGCGAGTAGCCTCCGCCGACGAATCGCCGAACGCGACAAGTCTGCACTGCCAGCCCCGTCAGCGGAGACCTGCCATGCGCGACCACGACGCCCGCGACCTCGAACCGGTGGCGGCCGCCCTCGACGAGCTGGCACGCCGCCACGCCGTCCGACGCCTCCGCGACCGCGACGCCAGCCTGTTCTCCGACGACTCGCACGTGCGGGCCACGATCGTCGACCGGCTCGGCTGGCTCGACGCCGTCGCCCCGCAGCGCGGATGGAGCGAAGCGCTGCACGACCTCGTCGCCGGGGTGCGCGGCGATGGACTGCGGCGCGTCGTGCTGGCCGGCATGGGCGGCTCGAGCCTGGCCCCCGAGGTGTTCGCGCGCGTGTTCGACGACGCCGGCGGGCTCGAGCTCGAGATCCTGGACTCGACGCACCCCGACTCGGTCACGGCGGCCCTTGACGACACCGACCTGACCGGCACGCTCGTCGTGGTCGCGAGCAAGTCGGGCACGACCGAGGAGACCAGGGCGTTCGGGGCGCACGCCGCCCGGCTGGTGCCCGGCCCGTCACACCTCGTGGCGATCACCGACCCGGGCTCAGCGCTGGCCGAGGTGGCGGCTGCCGACGGCTGGCGGGCGGTGCTCACCAATCCGGCCGACATCGGCGGCCGGTTCTCCGCGCTGTCGCTGTTCGGCATGGCGCCCGCCGCGCTGGCCGGCGTCGACGTCGCGGCGGTGTGGGAGGCCGCCGGCGCGATGGACCGGCGGTCCTCGGCCGCCGGCGATCTCCGCGATGACCCCGCGGCGGTCCTCGGCGCGTTCATGGGCGGCCTGGCCCGGACCGGGCGGGACAAGCTGACGATCCTGGCCGGCGACGAGCTGGCCGCGCTCGGCGACTGGATCGAGCAGCTCGTCGCCGAGTCGACCGGCAAGGACGGCGTCGGCGTCGTGCCCGTGGTCGGCGAGCCCGTCGGCGAGCCAGGCGCCTACGGCGACGACCGCGCGTTCGTCGAGCTGCGCCTGGCCGGCGCGGGCGTCGACGGGGCCCGGGCGATGGCGGACGCCGGGCACCCGGTCCTCACTCTCGACCTTCCCGACCGTGCCGCCCTGGGCGCCGCCTTTCTTCAGTGGGAGCTGGCGACGTCCTACGCGGGCGCGCTGCTGGGGGTGAACCCGTTCGACGAGCCGAACGTGACGGAGTCGAAGGAGGCGACCAAGGCGGTCCTCGACCTGGCGGCCGAGACCGGCGCGCCGCCATCGGGCGGGACTGGCGACGTCGCCGCCCTGCTCGCGGGCGTCGGCGACGGCGACTACGTGAGCTTCATGGCCTACCTGCCGATGACCCGTGATCACCAGGCGGTGCTGGCTCGGGCGCGGACGCTGGTGCGGGACCGGCTGCGCGTGGCCACCACGGTCGGGTTCGGGCCGCGGTTCCTGCACTCCACCGGGCAGCTCCACAAGGGCGGCCCTGGCTCCGTGGTCGCGCTGCAGCTGACCGACGAGCCGCAGGGCGGTCCCGACATCCCCGGGCGCCCCTACGACTTC
>JACDBB010000205.1 GCA_013695145.1 Euzebyales bacterium | reverse complement strand
CTGGCGCCGCTCAGGCGCGCGAGGTCCGGGAAGATCGCGCTGGATTGGCCGGCACCGTCGCTGCGCGCGCCGCTCGACGTCCCTGGCAGCGTCACGCTCCTCGGGATCCTCGTCGGAGCGCACGTGTTCGACGGGCTGTCGGCGGCGACCGCCTGGCGCAACACCCAGGTGGGCATGGCGACGCCGCTCCAGCTAGGTCTCGACACCCTCCTGCTTGTCGGCTGCGCCGCGGCCGTCTCCGGGCTGGTCGCGCTGACCACGGGGCGGCGCGCGCGGCTGCGCGCCGGCTGGGTACCGCTGGTGGCCGGGTACGCGTTCGCGCACTACTTCCCGGTCCTGCCGATCGAGGCGCAGGCCGTCGCGGCGCAGCTGTCCGACCCGTTCGGCACCGGGGCGGACCTGCTCGGGACCGCGGACCTCGCGGTGTCGGTCGACTTCCTCTCCGGTGAGGCCGGGGCGCTGATCCTGATCACCGGGCTGGTGCTCGCCCACTGCGCGGCCGTCGTGGTGGCGCACCACGCGCTCGCCGGCCGCCACGATGCGCGGACCGCCGGGGCGATCCAGTTCGCGTTCCGAGCGGTCGTGGTCGCAGGCCTCCTCGGCGGGGTGGCGCTGCGCTTCCTGGGATAGCGCGGCGGGCGGGGCTCACAAGGGCCGCCCGCCTGCTGGGTAGGGTGGCGCCATGACGACCGAGACCTCGTCCGCGCAGGACGGCCCGCGCCCCGCCCGCCCCTACCAGCGCTACCTGGCCGACATGGTCTCCCGGATGCAGCGCGACGTCGCCGCCGCCGCCCCCCTCACATCCGCGCACCGCGGCGCCCCGCCAGAGCTGGCCCACGCGGTGACCGCGGCGGTGGAGCGCCTGGCCCCCGACCTCTTGGCGCTGTCGCACGACGTCCACGCCCATCCGGAGCTGGGCTTCGAGGAGCACTACGCCGTCGAGCGAATCGCCCGTCTGCTGTCCGAGCGGGGTCACGAGGTCGAGACCGGCGCCTACGGCGTGAAGACCGCGCTGCGTGCGCGCGCGGGTGGTGGGCGCCCGCGGGTGGCGATCCTGGCCGAGTACGACGCCTTGCCCGGCATCGGGCACGCCTGCGGCCACAATGTGATCTGCGCCGCCGCCGTCGGGGCGTTCCTGGCGGCGGCCGAGGTCATCGGCGACCTCGACGGGTCGGTGGAGCTGATCGGCTGCCCCGCCGAGGAGGGCGGCGGCGGCAAGGAGTACATCGCCCGCGCCGGTGGGTTCGACGACATCGACGCGGCGGTCATGCTGCACCCGTTCGGCGCCGATGTCGCCGAGCACCCCTGGCTCGGCGTCCGCACCGTCGACGTGACCTACCACGGCCTGTCCGCGCACGCGGCCGCCATGCCCCACCTCGGCCGCAACGCGCTGGACGCGATCGTCAACGCCTATGCCGGTTTCGCGCAGCTGCGACAGCACATCCTGCCCGCCGACCGGGTCCACGGGATCATCACCGACGGCGGTCAGAAGCCGAACATCGTGCCAGAGCGCGCCGCCGGCTCGTTCTTCCTGCGATCGGCCGACCCCAACGGCATCAC
Source organism: Euzebyales bacterium (assembly GCA_013695145.1). GTDB lineage: Bacteria > Actinomycetota > Nitriliruptoria > Euzebyales > Egibacteraceae > JACDBB01. The sequence continues at coordinate 5,066 of JACDBB010000205.1, read as the reverse complement.
CGAGCTCAGCGAGCGCGCGCTGGCGATCTTCGAAGCCGCAGCCAGGTCGACCGGCACGGAGCTGGAGATGACCTGGGACGTCTGCCCCGTCTACCTGCCGGTGCGCAACAACCACCCGCTAGCTGCCCGCTACGCGACCAACCTCGTCCCGCGCGGCCGCAAGGTGGTGCCGGAGGGCGTGCTGCCCGGGGAGATGACCGGTTCGACCGACCTCGGCAACGTCAGCGTCCGCGTGCCCTCGATCCATCCGCTGCTGGCCATCGCACCGCCTGACGTGACGATCCACAACCCCGAGTTCGCGAAGTGGGCCGCCAGGGAGGGTGCCGACACCGGGACCATCGACGGCGCCGTCGGCCTGGCGCTCACCGCGGTGGACTACCTGGCGGACGCCGAGCTGCGGGCCGAGGTCCGGGCGGAGTTCGAGGCCGCGGGCGGTGTCATGGACGTGGACGCGCTCCTGGCCCACGGGACCCCGTAGGAGGGGTTCAGGCAGCCGAGCGCGCGCTTCGGGCGTCTGTGGCCAGCAGCCACGCCGTGAGCGCCGCGGCGAGGAGCAGCGGCGGGAGCAGCCAGACGCCGCCACCTGAGGTGGCTCGCGTGAGCAGGGTGTCCGCCCACTGGCCGTCCGCCGCCCTGCCGAGCCAGTAGCGCAGCGCCACCGGCTCGAAGAACGGCTGCTGGGCCAGCGGCAGCGTGAACGTCGCAAGGCCCATCGCGGCGCCACCCGCCACCGCCGCCGCTGCCGCCCATGCCCGCGCGCGCTCGAAGACCCACGCCACGCCGCCAGCCAGGAACGGCAGCGCCGGCACCACGTACCGCGGACCTGGGGAGGCGCCGCCGGTGGGGTTGCTCCAGCCGCCCATGAGCGCGACGAACGCCGCGAGCACCGCCAGCGCCACGAGCGCGTCGCGGCGGCACGCACGGGGAGGACTCGCGGCGCCGGCCCCAGGACGCGCGCCCGACCGCAGCAGCGCCAGGCACCCGATCACGCCGACGGCCACCAGCGGGGTGAGCGTGAGCAGGCCGCGCTCGGAGAACAGCACGGTCACCGTCGAGGCCAGCCGGGGCAGCTGCGCGCCGACCAGCCCGTCCTGGTGCTGGGCGAAGCCCGAGAACTCATAGGAGAGGGTCAGCGGGCCACCGAACGCCACCGCGTTGTACCAGCCGAGCAGCAGGGCGGGCACGACCCCGCCGAGGACGTACCACCAGGTCCGCCAGCGATGCAGGGCGAGCCCCGTGACCCCCAGCACCGCCGCCAGCAGGCCCATGGTGAACTCGACCGTGACCGCCAGACCGGCGAGCAGGCCGCTTCCGGCGATGGCCCACCCCGGGACGCGACCGTCTCCTCCCGCGCGCGTCAGCAGGAGGTAGGCGGCGAGCCCGAGCGCCGCGGACAGCACGTGGCTGAACAGGACCGTCGCGAATGGCAGCAGCATCGTGGCCAGCGCCATCCCGAGCGCCGCCGGCGTGGCGCCGCGTGGCGCGACCCGCAGCGCGAGTCGGCGCATCAGCACGGCCAGGGCCACCGCCGGCAGCGCGGCTGAAACGAGATTGACGGACCACAGTCCGAGGTCGCCGAGCGGGAGCGCTTGCGTGGCCGGCGCGCCACCGAACGCGCGGTAGGCGAGGTAGGCGGGGACGCCGAGCACCGGCTGGCCGGGAGCCTTGTCGGAGTACAGGCGTCCCTCGCGCTCGGCGCGGTCCACCGTGACGTACTCGGCGTAGGCGTCGATGACGACGGTGCCCTGGTCGGCGAGCGCCGCGGTGAGGGCGTAGCGCGACGCCTGCTGGGCCATCAGCGGCTGCAGGACGGGCACGACCACCAGCGCGACGACCGCAGCCAGCAGGACGTCGCTGCGCACGCGCGCCCACCAGCGCCGGGGGGCCGGCGGCTGTCGCGGCGCGGCCTCGCGCGCGGTGGGACGGGCGGTGGTCACCGGGCCAACCTACGCCGGTCGCGAGCGGCTCGTCGCACGAACCCGGCCTCGGCGATTCCCGGGCCTGGCGACCTCCTCGGCAACCTGTTATGCGCGATCGCCGAGTTGCCGGACGGCGGCGGCCCCCTCGGCGCGATCGCCGGGCTGCTGAACCGGATCATCGACCTGTTCGGGTGCGGGAAGCCGCGTCATCGGGCTGGCCGCGGAGACGCGGCGTCGCACCGCTCAACGAGGACGGCCGCGACCTGCTCGGTGACGCGGCGAGCGAGCAGAGGGGGGACGCTGTTGCCAATCTGCGCCTGGATCGAGGCGCGCCGGCCGACGAACTCGAAGTCGTCGGGGTAGGTGAACAGCCGCTTCAACTCGGGCACGCGGAGGCGGCGGCTGTCCCAGTGGAACGGTCCGACGTTCGGTCCGGGCTGCGCCTGGATCGTCGGGGCGGGCTTGGCCGGATCGAGCTTGAGCAGGAACGACCAGTATCGGCTGCGCCACTCGAAGACGGGCTCGGGGTGGCTGCGCTCGACGGTGTAGTGCAGGTAATTCCCGCCCGCCGGGATGCCGGGGAGGAGGTGGCCCCACTTGCCGCGGATGACCTCTTCGGCCTCTGGATGGGTGAGTAGCCCGTCGAGCGCCTCCCCGGCGGTGACGTGCGCACGGCCGTCGGTCCCACCAGTGGTGCGGCGCTCCCATGTGCCGTGATGGGTGGGTCTGGGCAGCTCAGGGACGATGCCGCCGCGACGTACCCCGACGACGAACAGACGGGGGCGGGCCTGCGGCACGCCGTAGTCGGCGGCGTTGAGGACCTCCCAGCGGTAGTCGTAGCCGGCGCCGGTGATCTCGCGGAGCAGCCGGGTGAACGCAGGCTTGCTGGCCTTGTTGTTGTAGGTGAGCGCGTAGACGTTCTCAAGCACGAACGCGCGGGGCTTGGCCTCGGCGAGTACCCGGGTGTACGCCTGGAGCAGGCTCGCGTCGGGATCGAGGCCCTCCCGCTTCCACTCGAGGTGAAACCCGCTCTTGGAGAACGGTGTGCATGGCGGACCACCGACGAGCAGGTCGGGGCGCTCGCGGTCCCGCAGCCCGGCGGCGTGGAGGATTTCCGTGGTCGTCACGTCGAGGATCGACCGGCGGATCACCGGGGAGGCCAGCCCGGGGAAGTTCTTCTCCATCGTGTCGGCGGCGTCATTGTCGACCTCGACCGCGGCGGTCGTGGTGAATCCGGCCTGGTCGACACCCAGGTCGAGCCCGCCCGCTCCTGAGAACAGCGAGATGGCGACGCCGTGTGTGCTCATGACCCAAGCATGCCAGGCGGGTGTCACACGGCCGCTGACCCGCCGCGCCGGGCTGTGGACGGCCCCCATGGCGGCCGGTGCAGCTCAACGGTGGCCTGGACACGGTCGGCGGCCGCGACGGGGTCCTCGTGCTCCCAGACGACCATGACCTCCCACCCGGCTGCGCGCAGCCGCCGCTCGGTGTCGACGTCGCGGGCGCGATTGCGGGCGAGCTTGGTCTCCCAGTAGCCGCTGTTGGCGCGCGGATGGCTGCCGTGCTCGGCGCAGCCGTGCCAGTAGCAGCCGCGCACGTCGACGACGACCCGGGCGGGCCCGAACACGATGTCGGCGGTCCGCCGGACGTCGGTGAGGACTGCCTGCTGAACGCGGTAGCGCAGCCCCCGACGGTGCAGCTCCCGTCGCAGCGCCACCTCTGGACGCGTCGAGCGGGACGCCTGCTGGCGCATCTTGCTCGACACGCCCGCCGACGACGGGTAGGGGTAGCCGCCGGTCACTCCTGCTGGTCCTGCTCACCGAGGAGACGATCGAGCTGCCGCTGCGCGGCCTGCCCGATCCGGAACGGGTAGCGCCGCCAGAAGTCGTAAAACTCCTTGGCGGTGGCGAACTCGCCGTTGCCGGCCCGCAGGTTGGCGACCGACTGGACCGCCCCGAGGTACTCGCGGGTGGTCGAGGACCGCTGCCGGGAGGCGATCCGCCAGGCCTCGTGCACGATCAGCTCCAGGTCACGGACCCGCGCGCGGGTGTCGGTGTCGAGCCGGTACACCGCGACGATGTCGAGGTGCGAGTCGTAGTCGCGGAACGGCCGGAACGTGCCCGGCCAGTGGAGCTGCGGGTACCGGAAGTAGGTGTTGCCGGTGTACAACGTCACACGGCTCTGCGTCCGGTTCCCACCCGAGGCGAGCCGAGCGACCTTCACGTCGACGGCGTGATGCCCGCCACCGAACGCCTCGCCGGACACTTCGATGTCGGGGTAGCCGCGCTCGGTGCCCCGCTGCGCCTCGGCCCCGTCGAGTCCCTCGACCTGCCGGAGGAACTCGTCCACGATCGCGACCTCGAGCACGTTCGCCAGCGACGCCGGCTCCCTCGGCAGCGGCAGCAGGTGCCCTCCGGCGGCGAGCTGCCGCTCCAAGTCCTCGGCGTCGACGGCGACCAGCGGCCAGCCGTGGTCGCCCGCCCGCCGGAACGTCGCGACCACGTCGAACTCGAACGCGTCGCACACCGCGCGCAGCCAGTCCAGCAGTTCCTCTGTGCCCGCCACGCCACCCCTGTCGCCCGACGTCTCGGCCCTGGGAGACTACGGGACGAGCGGCGCAGCCCCGACGACATCCGAAGGGCGGTCCCCATGCCCCCGGGTGCTTCCGGGAGAGGCTCGAGGACTGCCCGCTACGCTCGGCGTTGATGCGCGATGACCAGCCACCCTCGGTCGGCGCGGGGCCCCACACCCGGCCGTGGCCCGAGGACCCGCGCCTGGATCCCGAACTCCTCGAGCGTGGCGACCGGCGCAACGTCACCGACCGCTACCGCTACTGGACGGTCGAGGCGATCCGGGCCGACCTTGCAGCCCGGGCACACCCCTTCCACGTCGCCATCGAGAACTGGCAGCACGACCTCAACATCGGGACCGTGGTCCGCAACGCCAACGCCTTCGGGGCAGCGGGGGTCCACATAATCGGCCGGCGACGCTGGAACCGACGCGGAGCGATGATGACGGACGCCTATCTCGGGGTGCACCAGCATGGGAGCATCGAGCGGTTCGTCGCATGGGCTTCGGACGAGGACCTGCCCGTCGTCGGCATCGACAACCTCCCCGGGGCCGTTGACATCCGTCGCTACGCCCTGC
>JACDBB010000198.1 GCA_013695145.1 Euzebyales bacterium | reverse complement strand
CACACGCGAGGTGGCGATCCGCGGCGTCGCAGCCAGCATGACCATCGCGCCTCAAGCGCTCGCGGTGTCGCCGCGGTGAAGGGGCCGCCGACCTGTGACGTGCGGCGACGTCCCCTCCGGGCTCCGCCGTGTCCGAACCGCACGTCGACCCGGCCGTTGATCGTCCGGCTCCCGACGACGAGCACGTCGCCGAGCTGACGGCCGGCCTCAACGCCGTGGGCTACGACCTATTCCACGTCGCCGCCGCCAGCAGCGACGCCGACGTGGTGCTGTCGCCGTGGTCGATCGGCATCGCGTTCGGCATGGCCCACGCCGGCCAGCGGACCAACAGCCGAGCTGGGCCGCGTGGACGCACCATCCGCGGGTGAGGTGGCGTCGGCCCGGCTGGACGACGGCACCCCGCGGTCTGGGTGGTCGCTCGCGACGACGGCGCCGTGTCGGTGCTTGCCGCCAGCGCCTCGGGCCCTATCGAGCGGTTCGAGGGTCTGCGCACCCAGGTGCTATGGGTTGAGGGGAAGCGCCGCTTCATCGGTGGGGGTCGATACGACGAGCGAGGCGTGTCCGTCGAGGGCGGCACCAACCTCGACTGGTTCGAGGCGGCGGCGGCGCGCGACCAGGTCATCGTCGGCCGCAACCTCGGCCCGGCTCCCAGCACGCGGCCGCTGCCGGCTACCACCCCGGACCCGACACCGATTCCTACGAGTCCGGCTAGGTGTTCCCGTACGGTGCCGCCGCCCCGGAGATCGACGCGGTCAGCGTCGACGAGGCGCTGGCCCTTCCCGACGGCTCGGTGGCGGCCGGCTTTGTCGGATGGAGTCAGGGACTGGATCCGCAGCAGGGTTGCCTCGAGCGTTGCGAGCAGCTCGGCGGGACACTCACACCGGCTGGGCGTCGCCGGCAGCGGGGACGTCGTCGGTGATCACGTGCACGTAGCGGCCCACCAGCTCGTTGGCATGTCGCGAGAGTGCGACGACTTGCCGGTACCCCGGCTGATCACTGTGGACGACCAGGGTGCCGTCGTGTCGCAGCCGCGGGTTGCTGACACCGACCTCGTCCGCGAGCCGACGCACTTGCTCGGCGTGCGCATGCACCTCAGCGGCCGACGCTTTGCGGTCGGTGGTGGTCGCCTTCGACATATCTCCATTCTGTCGCGGATACCTCCGGCCCGGGACTCGCGCTGCTCCGCGGTAGGGCGCTGTACCGCCCACGCGCCTCGCCCAGACCGGTGAGCAGTGCGTCTCGGCCCCGGCCGGCGGTTGAGAACCTCGGCGTCTCCGCGTCTCCAGTGGTCACAGGGAAGGTGCGCGAGGCGGGAGTTGAACCCGCACACCCGTGAGGGCACCAGGACGTAAGCTTAGGACGCAAGGCACCGCAGCGTGCCCCACCTCGTGGCTACCACTCAGCGTAATCAGTAGGCGCCGAGCGGATCTAACCCTACGGCGGTTGTGACGTCGCGGACCAACGGCGGTTGGACCGCTACGGTCCAACGGCGGTTGGGTCGAGGCGGAGTTCTTTTTGAACGAGAGGCGTAGGTCCGGACTCTCAGCAGAAGGAAGCGGGCGCAACCCTCGTGTATCCGGGGAACGTGAATGGCCCCGGGAGGCTGCCGCGTGCCCGGTGGGCGCATCGCTGGACTCATCCGGCGCCGCGCGACTCGGGAAGCTCGCGCTCAGGTCGGTGGCGCGCGTTCGGCGACAGCGGTCCGTGACCTGCGACGCTCGCCTTGCGGATCTCCGCGAAGCCCCGCTGTCCCATCTCGAAAGTCGAGAGAACCTCGACGAAGAAGGCCGATGCTGCGGCGGCGACCGCTCGGAGCGCCGCATTGTCGCTTGCGGCGAGGAGGGCCTCGGCAACGACCTCGTGGTGCACCTGCGCGAGGTCCAGCAGGTTCAGCTCGCTGGCCATCACCTTGCGGCCCAGGTCGTAGGCGGCTTGCAGCCGTTGCTCCGTGCCCTCCAGCCGATAGGTCAAGAAGGCGAAGGTGTAGTCGCGTCGGAGACGTTCGAGCTCGGCGTCATGGACCCCGCCGTGGCCCTGCCGACCTGCGCTCACGCGGAGCCCCTGGCCGAGCGCGCGCCCCCTGCCCCGGTCAGCTCGTCGAGGCGCGCGAGGCCCTCCTCCAGCCCCAGCGCGGTGTGCACGTCCTCAAGATGGATGCCGAGATGAACCATCGCGAAGGCGACATCGGGCTGAATGCCGACGATCACCGTGACCGCTCCCTGGAGCCGTGCCATGAGCGCGAGGTTCCGTAGCGTGCAGGATCCGAAGGAGTCCAGAACGTCGAGGGCGCCGACATCGATGATGACGCCGCGCGACCGGGACTTGGTGATCTGCCTGATGAGATCACGCTGGAACCGCCCGAGCTCCTCGTCGTCCAGCGCCGCGTGGATGGACGCGATCAGGTAGGCGCCCTGTCGCAAGATAGAGACGGAGATCTGGTGCGCTTGCTCAGTCTGGTTGACGGTCGCCATCGGCCACCCTCCTGACCGCGAAGCCGAGCAGACGCTCGGCCTCCTCGATCCCTCCTTGCAGGTCACCCACCGTGTTCATCTTGCTGAGGTCGACACCGATATGCACCAGCGTCTGGGCGATCTCCGACGACAGCCCGGTGATAATGATTCCCGCGCCCATCAGCCGGGAGGCGTCCACCGTCTGCACCAGATGGGTTGCCGCGGCGACATCGACATCCGCCACCCCCGTAATGTCCACCACAACCACCTTGGCGCGGTGGCGTCGGATGGCGCTCAGGAGCTGCTGCGTCAGCTGCTGCGCTCGCTGCGTATCCAGCACGCCGATGATCGGCAGGATGAGGAGCCGCTCGCGCACCTGCAGTACGGGCGTCGACAGTTCCCGGATGGCGTCCTGCTGCTGGCGGATCACCCGCTCGCGCTCCTGCACGAAACTGACAGCGACGGTGTTAGCGATGCGGTTCGCTGCGGGTTCGTAGGCGTCGAGGATCCGGTTGAGGAGCGAGAAGTCCTTGTGGTACTTCTCGAACAGTGAGCGCGCCAGCACGTCGCGCAGAAAAAGCACGATCCCCAGTACTTCGTGAGTCTCGACCCCCCGGGGAATGATCCGCTCCGATAGGTCCTGGGCGTACTTCTGCAGCGCCTCGACGCTGCCCGTCTCGAGGACGCCTACGTAGTTGTCATACACTGTGGTCGCCTCGGAGAAGACCTCCTGCGGCGTCATCGACGACAACAACGAGGCTTCGGTGATGCGGTTAGCCCATTCCTGACGCAGCTCCGTGCGGCTGTCGCGCAGGTGAGCGACGAGCTCCGGCAGCAACTGGTCGTGTTCGATGGAAGTCTCGGGGTCCTCGCTGGATGGCGAGTGTTGGCTACGATCCTCGGAGTGCTCCATGTCTCTGATCCTCTTCCTCGTGGCGGGTTCGCCTGACCCTGAGACGGCGGGGCCGTCCTCGGGGCTTGTTCCAGCGTCGAGCGTCCCTCAGGCATGAACCCACTTCGCCATCGTGATCGTCGTGCCCTTGCCGAGCTCGGATGCGATGGAGAACTCATCCATGAGGCGTCGCACCCCCGGCAGGCCGATCCCCAGACCACCGTACGTGCTGTAGCCGTCCCGCAGCGCACGGTCCACATCGGGGATACCCGGACCGACGTCCCGGGCGACGATCAGGAGCCCACGTCGAGCCGCGTCCTCGATGACCCGGACGCGCAGCTGCCCGTGGTCGGCGAAGCGGACGATGTTCCGTACCACCTCGGAGATGGCGGTGGCGATGAGCGTCAGGTCGGTGGAGGAGAAGTCGATCTGGGCCGCGATCTCCCTACCGCGCTGGCGCGCCCGGACGACGTCACGGTCCGACCGGACAGCGATGATCGCCTCCTCCCCCTCGGGGTGGCCGTCCAGCCGATCAAGCAGCGGTCCGCTCAGTCCGGCACATTCGGGGCACTCCAGCAGGTGGCCTGCGGCATCGAGTTCGCGCTGGCGCCGGCGTTCCCCTCCTGACAGGGACAGCAAGACTGGTCGGCACCGCTCGGTGGGCAACCTGGTCCGCTCGAGCGCGAGGAGGTACTCGACGCGCAGCTTGGCTCGTGTTCGATGGAGTTGGGCAGCCACCGCACCGGCCGTCGACCCGGACTTCGCCGCTAGGTCGGAGGTCGCCTGGCCCTCAACCTCGTGCGCGATGAGCGTCTGACGCTCCCCCTCCGGCAGCTGAGCCAAAGCCGACGCCACCGCCCGGCTCTCTTCGCGCTGGAGGACCTGATCCTCCGGCCGTGAGGCATCGGTGAGGTCGATCAGCCGGTGGGCGTGTTGCTTAAACCGGACGTCCTGCCGCCACTGCGCGCTAAGCAGATTGCGAGCGACCACGACCGCGTACGGGGCCAGCGCGCTGTCGTCCAGTCGTGCCTGTGCGGTCATGACGCGTGCGAGCGTCTCCTGCACGAGGTCATCGATGGCGTTGGCATCACGGATTCGCGATGCGACGACGCGCCGGATCAGCGCAGGAAGCTCAGCCAGGCCGCCGGTGAGCTGCCGGTCGGCCAGCGCTTCAATCCCCACGGACTGACGGCCCTCCTCGTATCCCTCCCCAAAGGAAGGGGAATGGTAGCCGAATGTCTCCGGTGATCGTGGGCACGAATGCCCGTTCGGGCGGTCAGGGCATCGAAGACGACTCCGGCAACGCGGTCTGGAAAGTACTTCGTCATCTCCGCGTCATGGGGACGACCCAGGTTGCTTATCAAGGACAGTGCGCCCGAACCCCGGCGCCAGCCGCAACACTCACCCGTCACCCGCAGGAGACGGTCTACCAGTGGAGGAAGTATGTCCATCACCACCAGCAGCACCCGCAGGACCATCGTGTCGCTGCTCACCGCCATGGCTCTGCTCTTCGCTCTTGCTCTGCCGGCCAGCGCACATGTCGAACAGGACGGCCTCGTCAACGTGAACGTGGGTGACGTGACGATCCTGGAGGACGTCAACATCGGAGTCGCGGCCCAGGTGGCGGCCGCCATCTGCGGGGTGCGGGTCGGCCCCGTGGCCGTGCTCGGCCGAGCTGTCGACCGCTCCGGTGACGCGGAGACCGTCTGCGAAATCAAGCAGGGCAAGGTCACCATCACGCAGAACTAGCTGCCGCGAGGGCGGCCGGCCACGTGTGAGGAGCTCCGGCCTCGCACGTGACCCGGTCGCCGGGGGCCCAAACCACCACCCCCCCAGTCGAGTGAAACGGACCGCTGATGTCACCCATCGAGCTATGGGGCTGGTGCCCCGACTGCGCGCGTTGGTTCTACAGCGGCCACGGTGCCGTTGGTGCCGTTCCAGCGACGGACTGCCCGGTGTGCTCGCGTCCCCCGGCGAAACTCGAGCACCGGCCGGGAGCGGAGCAGCTAGTTCAGCAGACTGACAGCACACGCCAGTGAAGGACCCGGTGAGCGGTCGCGACAGTCCGGGGTAGCCGGCAACAATCGGGACCCGCAGCAGGCCGGGTCGCAGCGCAAAACGAACAGCGCCCGTCAGAACCCCCCGATGTAGGGCGTCAGCGCACCGGCGCTCGGCGGCGACGGGCCCGTCTGCGGCGGCTCGAGCCGTGCGGGCGCGTCGGCGGCGGGCAATCCGACGTCATGTAACCGATGAAACAGCGATGACGGCACAGCAGCAGACGAGCATGCGCTTAAAGGGG
>JACDBB010000191.1 GCA_013695145.1 Euzebyales bacterium | reverse complement strand
ACGCGGCGGGGGTGACGACCGCGGGGGCGCTGGCCGGCGGCGGCCTGCCCCTCGGCGCGCGCGCCTGGCTCCCGGTCGTGCTCGCGACCATGCACCTCTCCTGGGGCGCCGGGTTCCTCCGGGGCGTCCGCGAGTCCTGACCGCGCCGACTGGTCGGCCGGTCGATCTCGCAAGCCGCCCTCAGCGCGACTGCGCCGCCTCGGGGCGGCGCTGTCCGGTGCCGCTAGCCTGTGGGCGTGCTTGCGACCGCCCGCGTCTTCACGCTCGTCCTCAACTACCGGCACACCGACGACACGCTGCGCTGCGTCGCGTCGGTGCGGCGCAGCACGTTCCGCGACCAGCGGCTCGTCGTCATCGACAACGACGCCACCCGGGAGACGACCGCCGCCCTGGAGGCCGGCCTGCCCGCCACCACGATCCTGGCGGTGCGGGAGAACCTCGGCTACGCGGGCGGCAACAACGTCGGCATCCGGCGAGCTCTCGAGCGCGACGCCGACTTCGTCTGGCTGCTCAACCCCGACGTCATCGTCGAGCCGGACACCCTCGAGCGGCTGATGGCCACCGCCCAGGCGCGCCCGGACGCGGGGATCGTGGGCAGCCGTGGCCTGTACCACCGCAGGCGCCCGCCCACCATATGGTTCAACGGCGGGGTGATCGACTGGGCGCGCGGCGGGGCGACCAGCCACCGCGACGACGGCCTGGCCGACGCCGTGGTGCCGGCCGAGGGGCCGTTCAGCGTCGACTACGCCACGGGCGCGGCCATGCTCGTGCGCCGCGAGGTGTTCGAGGACGTCGGGCTGCTGCCCGAGTCGTGGTTCTTGTACTTCGAGGAGACCGAGTTCAACGTCCTGGCCAGGCGCGCGGGCTGGGAGGTGCTCCTGGAGCCCCGCTCGCGGGTCTCCCACGACAAGCGGTCGACGGGCCGGCTGCCCGCCCCCTACTACGTGTACTACTTCGTGCGCAACCGCCTGCGGTTCGGCGCGACCTACTCCGACCTCGCGCTGGACGAGGTCGACGCCGACCTCGAGCGCTGGGTCGAGGCGTGGCGGCGGAAGGTCTCGGACCGTGAGCCCGGCTGGCTGCCAACCTACGAGCGGCTGGTGGCGGCGGCCAGAGCGGACGCGCGCGCGGGCGTCCAGGGGCGCCGCGACGACCTCGACGCGCTGGTCCGCGGCGCTGAGGCGACCACCCCATGACGGCGGAGGACGCCGAGGACCGCCACGAAGCCGACGCCGACGAGCGAGCCGACGAGCGGATCGCCGAGCTCGAGGCCGCGATCACCACCCTGCAGGGCCAGCTCGGGCGGCTGCGCAGCGAGCGCGTCGCGCTGGCCAACGACCTGGATGAAGCGCAGCGCCAGCTCCGGCGCGTCTACACCAGCTCGACCTGGCGCGCCGGCCGCCTCGCCATCGGCGGTCCCGCCAGGCTGGCCAGGGCGGTCAGGGGCAACCCGCGGGCGCGGGAGCTCGTCCGGCGCCTCCGCAGCCGCGGCGCCTCCCCGAGCGTGTCGACAGCGCGCAGGGCGCTGCCCGCGGTCGCGGCCGACATCGTCGTGACGCAGCGCCCCGAGGCGCGCTCGGCCTACGAGTCCGCGCTGTCGCGCGCAGCGTTCTCCGGCACCGCCACCGGGATCGTCATGGCCGTCTCGACCACCGACCTGGACGAGGGGCGCGGCGACCTCTACACCGCGATCGGCCTGGGACGCGCGCTGGAGGAGCTCGGGTACGAGGTCATCTATCGCGCGCCCGACCGCTGGTACGACCCGCCGGCCGGCACCGACGTGTTCGTGGCCATGCTGGCCGAGCGCACCGCCATGGTGGACCCGCTCCGCCTGCCGGGCGGCGTCACCCGCCTCGCATGGGCGCGCAACCTCACGAAGGTGTGGTCGACGTCGGGCACGCTGCCGTTCTACGACGGTGTCCTGTGCTCCTCCCGGGCCACCCTGCGGAGCCTGCAGCGCGTCTACGACGGGCCCATGGCGCTGCTGCGCATCGCGGTGGACGACCAGCTCTTCCGCGCCCAGGGCCACACGCGCGGCGACCTCGTGGTCGCGACCGTCAACGCCTGGGGGCGGGAACGGCGGCTGCATCGCACGCTCCGCGAGCTGGACGTCGACTTCCCGCTCGCGCTGTTCGGCCAGCAGCGCGGGACCGGAGCGGACCTGGCCGCGCACGCGCGCGGACCGATCAGCTTCTTCGCGCTGCCCGCGCTCTACAGCCAGGCCGCGCTGGTCCTCGACGACGTCCAGGACGTCAACGTCGCGCACGGCAACGTGAACGCGCGGATCTTCGAGAGCCTGGCGTGCGGGGCGCTGCCGATCGCCAACGCCGCCGGCGGGCTGCACGAGGTCGGGCTGGAGGCGGTGCCCGTGGCGGACGGCGCGAAGTCGCTGGCCGACGTGATCGCGCGCTTCCGCGAGCACCCCGCCGCGCGCGACCACCTGGTCGCCCAGCTGCAGGACGTCGTGCTGCGGCGTCACACCTACCGCGCGCGGGCGGCGTCGTTCCACGAGTTCCTCACCGAGCGGGTCGGGCGCCGCGACGGCACCAGCGTCCAGGTCACCGACCGGCCCGCGGTCGTCGGCTTCTTCCCGGACTACCGGGCGACCAACCCCTACCAGGACATGCTCTACCGCCGGGCGCACGCCCACCACCTGGTGGCGGTGCCGACCGACGACCCCGCCGAGCTGGCCCGCAGCCCGGCCATGGCCGACCGGCGGCTGGCCGTGCACGTGCACTGGACCGCCACCGTCCTCGGGCCCGCGAGCAGCCGCGGTGACGCGCAGGCGCGCTGCGACCGCTTCCTCGCCGGGCTGGACGCCGTCAAGGAGCGTGGCGGCAGCGTCCTGTGGACCGTCCACAACACCATGCCGCACGAGTGCCGCTATCCCGCGGTCGAGGAGCGCCTGCGCGCCGGCCTGGTCGAGCGCTGCGACCTCGTCCACGTCATGTGCCCCGAGACGGCCGACCTTCTCCCCGAGACGGTGCGGCTGCCGCCCGACCGCACCGTGGTCGTCGGGCACGGCAGCTACGTCGACGTCTATCCCAACGTGGTGACCCCGAGCCAGGCGCGCCTGGAGCTCGGCGTGCCCCCCGACGCCGCCGTGCTGCTGTTCCTCGGCGGGATCCGCCCCTACAAGGGGCTCGACGAGCTGCTCGACGCCTTCGCCGTCGTCAGCCGCGAGCGCGGAGACCTCCGCCTGCTGGTCGCCGGCGCGCCTGGCCGCTTCCACGAGGCGGAGCAGCTGGTGGCCAGGTGCGAGGCCCACCCGGCGGTGCTGACCCACACGGCGACGGTGCCCGACACCGAGCTGCAGACCTATCTCAACGCCTGCGACGCGGTCGTGCTGCCGCACCGCACCGTGCTGAACTCCGGTGGGCTGCAGCTGGCGTGGTCGTTCGGCCGTCCGGTGATCGCGCGCAGGGCCGGATGCCTGACCGGCCAGGTCGCCGAGCCCGCGGGACGTCTGTTCGACGGGCAGGATGAGCTCCGCACCGCCCTGCGCGCGATCGACCAGCTGCGCACCGGCGCGGCGCGGCGGGCATCATATGAACGGGCGGTCGCCTACCCGTACACCGCCATGTCCGAGGAGTTCTGCGCGCTGGTGAGCAAGCTCGTGACCGAGGTGCCGTAGCGATGGCCACGCGGGTCCGCGACCCGGACGGCCCGCACCCCGACCTTCAGCGGCTCGGGGTCAAGCCGAGCATGCGCCAGTACCTGGCCGACATCTGGGCCAAGCGGGACTTCGCGTGGACGGTCCCCATGGGCGAGCTGCGGGCCGCGCACATGAACACGGTGCTGGGCAGCGCCTGGCACCTGCTCAACCCGCTGCTGCTCGCCGGCGTCTTCTACCTGGTGTTCGGCGTGTTCCTCGGGACCGACCGCGGTATCGACAACTTCATCGCCTACCTCACCGTGGGCATCCTGGCCTTCACGTTCACGCAGAAGTCGCTGGCGGCCGGCTCCCGCACCATCATCGCCAACCTGCCGCTGATCCAGAGCATCACCTTCCCGCGCATCGTGCTGCCGGTGTCGTCGGTGATCGGCGAGGCGATCGCGCACGTGCCCGCGCTGCTGACGATGCTGGCCGTGGCGCTGCTCACCGGCGAGCCGCTGCACTGGACCTGGCTGCTGCTGCTGCCCGCGTTCGGCGTGCAGTGCCTGTTCAACCTCGGCATCGCGCTGGTGAGCGGCCGGCTGACCTTCCACTTCCGCGACACCCAGCAGTTCCTGCCGTTCGTGACCCGCCTGTGGATGTACCTGTCGGCGATCTTCTACTCCATCGACCGCATCCCCGAGCAGGCGCGGCCGTGGTTCGAGATCAACCCGGCGTACCTGATCATCACGATGCACCGGGACATCCTGCTGCACCAGCGCGCGGACCGCGAGGTCTGGATGATGGCCGCCGCGTGGGCGGTCGCCGCGGCGGTCCTGGGGTTCTTCTTCTTCCGGGGGAAGGAGAGTGAGTATGGGCGCGGATACTGACAGCACCGCGGTCGCCAGGCCGCTGCCGATGGAGGGCGCGCCAGCCCGAGGGCCGTCGGTGGTGATCGAGGACCTCGAGCTCACCTACCGGATCTATGAGGACGTCAAGCCGACGCTGCGCAAGCTCGTCGCCCAGCGGTTCCGCCCGCGGGCGTTCAGGGCCGTCGAGGCGGTGCGCGGGGTGTCCCTGACCGCGCAGCCGGGCGAGGCGGTCGGGATCCTCGGACGCAACGGGTCCGGCAAGTCCACGATGCTCAAGTGCCTGGCCGGCTTGCTGCCGCCGACGGGAGGCCGGGTCTACGCTCGGTCGACCCCCGTGCTGCTCGGGGTCGGGGCCGCTCTGCAGCAGGAGCTGTCGGGTCGTCGCAACATCTTCCTCGGCGGGACGGCTCTGGGGATCCCGCGCAAGGAGCTCGAGCGGCGCTACGGCGAGATCGTCGAGTTCGCCGGGCTCGGCGGGTTCATCGACATGCCGATGCGCGCCTACTCCTCCGGCATGAAGGCGCGGCTGCACTTCGCCATCGCGTCGACCGTCACGCCGGACGTCCTGCTGATCGACGAGGCGCTGGCCGTCGGCGACGCCGAGTTCAAGCACAAGAGCCAGGAGCGCATCGTGCAGCTCCTCGGCGAGGCGGGCACCGTCTTCATCGTCAGCCACGCCCTGGGCATCATCCGCGACGTCTGCTCCCGCGCCATCTGGCTCGACAAGGGCCTGATCGTCATGGACGGCCCCACCGAGGACGTCGCCAAGGCGTACGAGGACGAGGTCAAGCGCACCCAGTCCTGATCCTCCGAGGTGGAGTCACGCTTCCTGGCCAACACGGCACTGGTGGCGCAGATCGAGGACAGCCGGGCGCACCACGAGCGGGCTCGGCCCCGGCGCCGCCGCAGCCCGCGGTGACCTGGCGTGGCTGAGGTTCGCCTCCGCAGGACTCGGGTGTGCGGGCGGTCAGGAGAGCAGCGCGCGGGCGAGGCGCCGGTAGGCGTCCGCCGGGTCCACCTCGGTCCGGTCGGACAGGGCGGCGCGGAGCCGGGAGAGCGCGGCGGGCAGGCCGGCGAGCGCGACGGTCAGCGCGGCCGGGTCCGCGGGAGGGACGTAGACCGCGCCCTCGGCGTAGACCTCGCGCAGGGACCGCAGGTCGCTGGCGACCGCGGGCAGGCCCAGCGCCGCGGCGAGGACCGCCATGCCCGAGTGGTCGATCCTGCGGTAGGGCAGCGCGACGGCGTCCGCCGCGGTGAGCACGTCGACCAGCTCGCCGTCCGGGAGGTAGCCACCGATCAGGTGGACGCGGTCGGCGACGCCGAGCGCCCGCGCCCTGGCCATGGGGTCGTCCCCGCCCACCTGCCCCGCGAGCACGACCCGCACGCACGCGTCCGCCGGCAGGCCGGCGACAGCCTCGAGGAGCACGTCAACGCCCTTGTAGGCGCGCAGGTTGCCCGCCAGCACCAGCAGCAGGTCGCGGTCGCCCGCCCCGAGCGAGGCCCGGTCATGCACGCCGGCCGGGCCGGCGTGCGCGACCCCGGGGACGGGGAACGGCAGGTCGGCCGCCACGGTCGCGCCGCGGCGCTCGGCCCACTCGCGCAGCTCGGCGGTGTGGACGAC
>JACDBB010000176.1 GCA_013695145.1 Euzebyales bacterium | reverse complement strand
TGAACTGATCGAATCCCTCGACGCTCCACTTCCGCTCCGGGGGCTCGGCGTCGGGGACCCTGAGTCGGGCTCCAAGCTCGCTGAGCGCGTCGGCGAGCCGCGCAAGGTTCTCCCGCTCCGGGTCGGGGACCACATCGAGATCCTGCGTGGCGCGGGCGAGGCCATGTAGCAGCGCCGCATACCCGCCGATGACCACGAACCGAACCTGGTGCCGCAAGAGCACGGTGGACCTGGTGATCGACTTCCTGCGAGGCCGCGGAACGGGCGCCGAGCTGCTCGGCGACCTGGCTGCGGGCCCGTCGCGCACGGCTGTCGGTGGTGACGCTGTTCGAGCTGTGCTGCGGGCGGGACTGGACGCGCCGCGGCCACAGGATCGACGCGCTCTTCCTGGGCCGTCCGCTTGGTGATCGATCGGAAGGCGGCGCTGCACGCGGGCGCCGCCGTGCAGAGCGTCGCGGAGGCCGTGACCCGCGCCGTGGAGCGCGGCTCAGGCGGGGTGCGACCGGTAGCCCTGGAGCACGAACGGGTTCAGAATCTGGCGTCCCCACAGGGCCAGCCGCTCGGCTTCTGTCAGACGCGCGACGTCCGCGGCATCGGACCACTGTGCGTTGATGACGTCCAGTTGGTGGTCGATGATCTCTTCGGCCTCACTTGGCGTCAGCAAGTACGTCTCGGCGGCGCGCACGCAGCCAGCGAGCTGACTCCGCCGGAAGCCATCCCGCCCGATCTCCATCGCCTGCGCAGCCTCGCCGCCCGTGCGGGCCTGCGGGCAGATGTCGTAGGCAGGGGTGAGCCCCAGCTGTGAGCCGTCCCAGAACGCCGCGTGGTTCCGTGCGTGGTCATCGGTGTTGCCGACGCAGATGTTGAACACGATGCGCGAGAACAGCTCCCGCAACGCGTCCTTCGGCCGCGTGAAACGGGCCCGGACGACGTCCGCCAACCCGTGGTACGTGGCGTATCTGGCCATCATCTCGTCGAGCTGGAGGATCGTGAGCGCAGACACGCCATCCGGCGCTCCCTGGGGGTGGAGGTCCGGTCGAACCGCTCGACGAGCAGCACGTCGTGACCGAGGCACTCGATCAGCTCGGGTGGCGCGACGTCCAGCCCGATCCGGCGAGCCAGTGCCATCGCCGCGGACTCCGCCTTGACGACCGGGTAGAGGTCGGTCCGTGACGAGAACTTGGCGATCAGCTTCCGGTCGCCGTCGTCCAGCAGGACCTTGGGTCGAGCCCCACCGATGGACGAGCCACGCAGCAGGGCGGCATCGAGCTCCGGAGAGAACGGCCCGCCGGCTTCAAGGCGCGCGGCGGCCTGCACCATCTCCTCGAGCGTGCCCCGCGCCGAGCGCGGTACGTAGGTGTCCGGGCTCGGCTGGAAGTCGAGCGCCCCGATCCGGTCAGAGCCTGACTCGAGCAGGTACGTGAGCAGGCTCAGCTCCACGGGGTCGGTGTCGCGGGTGACACGCCCGAGCAAGCGGTGCAGGATGACGCGCTGGCCCCACGCGTCGGGGGCGGCGTCCCTGACGCAGCCCGCGACGTGAAGCCCGCCGAGGGGACGAAGCCGCCCCGCCTGGAGGGGCAGTTCCGGCGAGTACAGCGGGACGGCGTCGGGTCGCGCGAGGTAGCTCCTGCCGTAGTTGAAGTAGATGATGTCGCCGCTGGCCTCCAGTACGCCCGCGACCACCGGTTCGGTCGCTCCGGGCAGCCACACCCATACGTAGGCCCGCGTCGGGGCCGCCTCAGAAGTCATCGTGGACACCCTCCGCCGGCTCGCGCACGCGGGCAGGAAGCAGCGCCAGGCGGTCACGCCCACGGTCGATCAGCGCCGAGAGCTGGTCCCGATCGGCGCCGAAGAGGTGGATGCCGAGCAGCGTCGCGACCTCGAAGGCCGTCCCGAGCGCGACCGTCGGGTCGCCCTTCTCGACCTTGCGCAGGGTGACTGGAGAGATGCCCGCACGTTCGGCGAGCGCCGCGACCGTCCACCGGCGCTCTCGACGAGCACGCGCCACCTCGAGGCCGAGAACCCTCGCGGCGTCGAGTGTCTGGCGGGAGTGGGTGTGCGGTGCTGCTGCTGCTGCTTCCCGCCACCGTGCTGCTGGTGGTGGGAGCACCCTTGGCGGTCCAGCTCTTGGCGCCGGGGTTTGCCGCAGATCAGGTGGCGCTGACCGTGCGGCTGGCACGGATCGTGCTCACCGCCACCGTGGTGGTCGCCGCCACCAACCTGTTGACCGCGATGCTGCACGCGCACCGGCGACACGTGTGGCCGTCGCTCGAGGGGCTGCCGTTCGACGCGGTGATGATCCTGGCGGCGCTCTTGCTGGGTTCGCTGCTCGGCGTCGAGGCGCTGGCGCTCGGCTTCGTCGTCGGATCGTTCGCCCGCCTGCTGCTGCAGCTGGTTGGTCTGCGCGGCACAGCGTGCGGTGCGGCCGCAGATGGACTGGACCCATCCCGGTGTTCGGACCTCGCTCGGTCTGCTGCCCACGGTGCTGGTCAGCCACGCCTTGTCCAACGTCAACGACGTGGTCGACCGACTCGTGGCGTCGACGCTGACGACGGGAGCGATCGCGGCGCTGGGGTTCGGCCACCGGCTGGTGACGCTTCCGCACGGCCTGCTGTCGCATGCGCTGCTCCAGGTGCTGTACCCGTCGTTGAGCGCCCGGCTCGCGACTGAAGGCCCGGGCGCCGCAGGTTTGCTGCTGCGCCGGGGCATGGTCACCCTGACGCTGCTGCTCCCCGTGGCGACGCTCCTCGCGGTCGAGAGCGCGACCATCGTCCAGCTGGTGTACGGACGCGGCCGGTTCGGGCCCGAGGACGTCGCGGTGACCGCCGCGGCGCTGCGGGCGTTTGCTCCCGGGCTGGTGTTCGCTGGCGTGCGTGACCTGGCCCTGCGGGGCCTGTACGCGGTCAACGACCGGCGCCTGCCGATCATCGCCGCCGTGGCGGGGGCGGCGACCAACGTCGCGGGCGACTTCAGCTTGGGGCCGCTGCTGGGGGTGACCGGTCTCGCGCTGGCCACGTCGGGGTCGCAGGCGGTGTCGTGCGCGGTGGCGCTTCCCGGGCTGGGGCGCGGCGGTGGCAGAGTGCAGGTAAGCGGAATCCTGCGGGCGCTCGCCCCGGTGGCGGTGGCCGGCGCCGTGTCCGGAGCGGTGATGGTCCTGCTGTCAGCCTCGCTGCCGGCGACGGCGACGACGGCCGGCGCCATGCTTCGGGTGGCCACCGTCGGGGCTGCCGGGATCGTGGCGCACCTGGTGATGCTGTGGTTGCGGCGGGTCCCGGAGCTGCGGGAGATGCGCAGCCTGGCGCGGCGGGGGCGATCCCGCCGTCGCGGCTGACTTGGTCCTACGCGCGCCGGACCAGCCCCATCGGCGTCCGGGTGTCGCGCTGTCCCAGGGGATTGTCTTGCAGGATCCGGGCTAGCAGCCTGGCCGAGATCGCCCCGCCGGAGACCGCGCGGACCGAGCCTCCGCGGTCGTTGATGTCCACCACGGCGACGTCGACACCGAGCTCGGCGCTCAGTGACGTCGCCAGGTCGTGCGCGACCTTGGGCTCGAGCGGCGGCAGGAGCAGATGTTCGAACGGCGGCCGACCGCCGTCCATCGCCCGGGCCATCCGCCCCGCGACCAGGTAGAAGGCGCCGCGCAGGCCGACCGGTCGCGTCAGCGCGGCCGCCACGACCGCAGCCGCGATGCGCGCACGCCCGACCTTGTCGACCACGTACTGCATCTTCTCCGGCACGCTCAACCCACGAGAGTCTCCCCGGGGCTGCACCAGGAGGCCAAGCGACGAGCCAGCGGTCCCACCCGCACCGCAGCCAGCGACACCGAGCGCTCGATGGCGATCGTCGCCGCCTTCTCGCTCACGATGGCCAGATCGCCAGCACGGATCAGGGGAGCGAGGTGGCGACGCATGACGGCCCCGAGATCGTCCCCTTGCCTGATCCAGGGCGTCCGAACGACGACGCGCTCCCACGCCGTAGCACCCACCACCCGCACGGACGCGCTCACCTCGGAGGACAACCTGGTGCCCTCCCCTGACGTTGATTCTTTGGTAGCGCTCACGCCTTTCGCTGGCACGCTCATGCGCACAGGCAAACGCTGCTCGATGAGCCCCGCCTGAAGCCACGATGAGAAGACTCTCATCAACGCCACCTCCTCACCGTAGGGCGCCGCGGTCGATGAGCCGCGATCGAGACCGTCTGCGGGAAGAATCTGATCCAACTGGCGACCGCACACTACCAACCTCGCTGCCGAAACTCGGGTGGCGGTCCGGGCCCAGCTCCGCGAAAACGAGTACGCGGGCGCGCCGACCAGCAGCACCTGCGGGAAGCCCTCACGCCGGATGCGCAGCCACCGGGCCAGCCGGCGGTTGCCGGCCACACCGATGGAGGCAGCGATGGCGAAGGCCACCAGGTTCGTGCGCGGCATGAGGAACTGGCCCGTCATCTGGCCCAGCGCGGCGATCACCAGCGCGCCCAGCGACACCAGCAACGCGGCAAGCGGGACCGCGACCCCAGCCGCAGCTCCTCATACAGGCCGCCGAGGTAGAAGACCCCCAGGAAGATGACCGTCGCGAACCCGGCCGGCTGCGGCAGCCGGATCCCATGCGCGTTCAGGCGCGCTAGGGTCGGTGGACCGCCGTTGCGCTCCGCCGCTCGCCGCTCCACCGATGGTTCGAGCTGCAAAGGTCTTCCCGAGAGATCCGCAGTAGCCCACGCGCAGCACGCGTTCCCGAAAGCCTGGTCGTACAGCGCCGCCTGGGAGGCCTGTGCGGGGGCTCGTCTGCCGCGTTCAACCTGCGCAAGCTGTTACGAAGTAGCAACGCCTGGGAACGCGTTGACGGCGGTACAATGCCCCGTCGGGCGTGCTCTACTGTCGCCGGGGCTTACCTCCGGCAGCGACAGAGATAGGCGTCGATCGCACGCCGGCGACACGGTCGAGCAATGGAGCTAAGGGAGCTTGGGATGGCCGAACGTTCCACGCAGCCCAAATCAACAGACTCAACAGCCCGATTTCGATTCCATCGCGGCCTGCTTGCGCAACTCGGGGTGGTCGGGGCGTTCAGCTCCTATCCCTTCCTTATATTTGTCTCCGACAACCGCGGGGCCGGCATCGGGATCGGCGAGGTGATCCACTTCCCGGCTGCGCTGGCGCTGCTGGGCAGTTCTGCGGTCCTGATCGCTTGGCAGGCCCGAGGCTCCAGCGGAGCCGACCGGACCACCGTCGCGTTCGCCGCCGCGATCTTCGCCTCCTTCAACTACGACAACCTCACCATCGCCCTCGAGCCCTTGGATCTCAGCGTCCGCGCACTCGTGGCCACGTGGTCCGTTCTGACGACCATGATCGTAGTGGCGGCCGTCATACTGGCAACACGTCGAGCGACCATGGCCTACGTGCTGATCGTCGGGACAGCGCTCACCGTACTCCCCGCGCTGCAGCTGGGAACCTTCCACGCCACCAACGCGAAAGCGGACCCTTTGGACGGATCTGCTGACGCTGGCCGCGCCTTCAAGCGACGCCCTGACATCTACTACTTCATGCCCGACGCGTACGCCCGCGCCGACCAGCTGCGCGAACAAGTGGGGTTCGACAACGAGGACTTCCTGGCCGAGCTGCGTGGGCGGGGGTTCTCCGTCAACGACACGGCGTATGCCAGTTATCCCTTGACCTACGTGTCGGTGCCGAGCGTCCTCGAGATGGACTACATGGCCGAGCCCGGCAACAACGTGCTGGTCAGTCGCGATCGCTTCTACGAGGTCCTGAGAGGCGACTCGGCGCTCGTCAACCGGCTCAGGGGCGAGGGATACGCGCACGTCCAAGCTCCGCCAGGCACGTGGGGCGGCTCGAAGTGCGACGGTTCGGAGGACCTTTGCGTTGACCCGATCGCCGAGGGTGTGCTTGGTGCGCGGCTCGGTGAGGTGCACTGGTCCTTGCTTGACCTTACGCCGGCAGCCACCTTGCTGGAACGGTTCTTCAGTGAGGAACTCATTCATCCTATCGCAGACCCCAGCCATGTGGTTCGAACTATTGAGGCCGCCGAGCTCGACCGCCCTGTCTTCGCCTTCGTGCACATGCTCCAAACTCATCCGCCGTTCCATGTGGATGCACATTGCCAGTCTGTCGAGGGTTCTCAGGACCTCACCGAGTGGAGCGAGGAGAGCAAACCAAACTACGTGGACACGGTTCGATGTGTCAACCGTCAACTGCTAGCTGCAATCGACGTGATCGACCCTGCGGCTGTGGTAGTCATACAATCCGACCACGGGACGGAGTACGACATCCCTTGGGACGACCTCTCCTCCTGGGACGACAATGTCATCGAGCAGCGGCTGTCGGTTCTCAACGCCGTGCGACTTCCCCGCGGATGCCGCGAGCTCGTGCAACCGCCCCCGTCGGGCGTCAACACCTTCCGGCTGGTCGTGGCGTGCTTGGAGGCGCGCACCCCGGATCTGCTGCCGCAACGAAACTTCATCGCCTCCTACCGAAGCGAGCAGGTCATCGAGCTCGCTCCGCGATAGGTTGAGTTCCAGCCTGGCTCCAGCTACGGATATGGTGTACATGCCTGGGTGCTGCTCTCATGTTGAGGCCGCTCTTGCGGCCGCCGAGCGCGTGGAGGCGGAACTGGACGGCGTTCCGGCGCCAGCCGAGGCCACTTT
>JACDBB010000172.1 GCA_013695145.1 Euzebyales bacterium | reverse complement strand
GCAGGGTGCTGATCGCCGACGAGGCGCGCGCGACCGGCGGCGGCATCGCCGACGCGGTGGTGGCCGACCTGGTCGCCGCCGGCTTCCGCGGCCCGCTGGCGACGGTGCGCTCGGCCGACAGCTACGTGCCGCTCGGTCCGGCGGCCGGCACCGTCCTGCTCGGCGAGGACGACATCGCCGAGGCCGTCGTGGCGCTGACCAAGTCGTAGCTGCGCCCCGGCTCGATGGGGGACCTCCAGCCCCGCCGCGTCGACCTAGGCGTTGCGGATGGGCTGGCGCCTGCCGTAGGTCCAGATGCGCCACAGCCACTCGACCGGACCGAAGCGGAAGCTGCGCAGCCACAGGGGACAGACGACGAGCAGCACCGTCCAGATCCCCAGCACGACGAGCATCCCCTGGGCAGGCGAGAGGCGGTCGAACAGACCGAACCCGGAGAACACGGCCAGCGCCAGCACGCTCTGGAGCAGGTAGGCGGACAGCGACATCCTCCCCACGGCCGCCAACGGCCGTATCGGCCCGATGCGCAAGCACAGGAGAGCCAAGGCGGAGAGGTAGCCGATGGCCAGGATCGGCGCACCGATGATCTGACCGGCGGTCGACCAGATCACGACACCGTCGACATCGCCACCGGACATGACCGCGCCCTGGGACATCGGGCCGAGCCGTCCCGTGGCGAGGTTCAACGGCAGGCCGAGGCCCAGGCCCGCCACCATCGCCGTGCGCAGCCGACCTCGATGTGCGGCCAGGTCGCGGATCCACCCCGCGCGGGCCACCGCGAACCCGATCAGGAACAGGGCCACGACCCACGGGATGATCACGAGGGAGAAGACCTGGGTGAACAGCGCCAACCACGCGTTGGCTGCGACCACATCGCCGTACGAGCCGTCCTGGTGGGCCGTGACAGCCTGCTCGGCGCGGGCGTCGAAGAACTCCTCCATCCCGACGGTGAACGGGTCGTCCGACGGCGGCTCCGGGGCGATGGCCGACAGGCCGACCAGGCCGGCACTGAGCACCAGGAGCACGGCCAGCGCGCCGCCGGCCCACCACAGGGCCGCCTTGGCGCGCAGGCCCACGAAGGCCAGGAGCACCATTCCCGCCACCCCGTAGAGGAACAGGATGTCACCGGGGAACAGCAGCACCATGTGGGCGAGGCCGAGGGGGATGAGCAACGCGTACCGGCGCGCCAGCACCCTGCGTGGCGAGCGACCGGTCTCCAACGCCCGCATCGCGATGATCCCGGCACCGATGCCGAACATGATCGCGAAGCTGGATAGGAACTTGCCGGCCGCCAGCCAACCGGTGGCGAAGTGCACCGCCCGGTCCACACCCGTTGCGGCGTCGGTCGATCCCGCCTCGGAGAACGCCCGGTAGAAGTCCGCGCCACGCATGAACTCGATGTTGATCAGCAGGATGCCCAACAGGGCGAACCCTCTCAGCACGTCGAGGATCGGTTCGCGCTCCGCGGCGCTCGTGGGCGTCAGCGCCTCCGGTGATGCGTGCTGCGGTGTGGCCGGGCCGCGCGCCAGGTCCTCGGACATGCGGGCTCCCCCTGGTGAGTCGACGTCATCACTAGCGCCGCACCCTACGGCCCTTCACCACCCTTCACAGTCTCAACAACAGCCTGCAAAGTCGTGAGCATCGCCTCCGCGTGGCTCCGGCGATCCAAACGTCAGGGGCGGGGACCGGCCTGCCGTGGCGTCGAAGTCGGCCTGCGCGCACCATCCGGCGTGTTGCCGTCGCGGTGGCCGCTGTCGGCGGAGACGTCATCGCGGCGGGCGGTGTCGGCGCCATTGGACAGCGCAGCGGGCGCGATCCCCGGCGACAGCGTCGGCGGGGCGGGCTGGGACAGCGTCGGCGCAACCTGCTCGCGCTGCCGCTCGCCTTGGCCTCCGGGCGCCTTCGGGTAGGCGATGCGCGGGTGGTACACGCCCACCAGCGTCTCGATGAACGACTCCTGCACGGTCTTGAGCTGCCGGAACGTCAGCGCGGCATCGTCCAGCTGGCCGTCCTCAACACGGTCCGCGACCAGCCCGTGGACGATGTCCTCGAGGTCGGCCTTGCTGAGGTTGCGGTCCTGCAGCGCGGCGGCCCGGCTCGCGCTCTCGCAGCAGTCGGCGAGCATCAGGACGGCCAGCTCGGCGGACGTGGGCTTGCGGCCCTTGTAGCGGTAGTGCGACTCGTCGACCTCCCCGGCGTCCCCGGCCTCCTCGACCGCTCGGCGGTAGAAGTAGGAGACCAGGGTCGTGCCGTGGTGGGTGGCGATGCCCTCGACGACCTCTGGCGGCATCCGGGAGGTGGTGGCCATCTCGACTCCGTCTGGGACGTGCTCCTGGATGATCACCGCGGACGCGGGCGGCTCCAGGCTGTCATGCGGGTTGTCGATGGCGAACTGGTTCTCGACGAAGAAGTAGGGCCGTCGGACCTTGCCGATGTCGTGGTACAGCGCCGCCACGCTTCCCAGGAGGCCATCGGCGCCGATCGCCCTGCACGCTCGCTCGACCATGGTCGAGACCATGATCGAGTGGTTGTAGGTACCGAGGGCCTTCTGCTCGAGCTCGCGCAGCAGCGGGTGGTTGCGGTCGGCGAGATCCAGCAGGCTCGTCGCCGTGAGGATGCCGAACGTCGACTCGAGGAACGGCAGGCTGCCGTTCACGATCACCGCCGTCAGCACGCCGTTGAGGGCGCCGACGCCTGCCGCCCACAGGATGCTGGAGTCGACGCCGTCGAACACCGCGGCGCAGACCGCAGCAAGCACCGCGTAGCCGACAGTGGAGCGCACCGCGGCCTTGCGCAGGTCGCCACGCGCCGACAGCCGCGAGACGAGCGGCACGCTGGCCAGGGACGCCAGCGCGACGAAGGTGACCAGGCCGGGGTCGCCGGGGACCGTGAACGCCACGATGGCCGTCGCCGGGATGGTGAGCAGCACCGCGATCGGCGGATCGAACAGGATGGTGGCGAGCATCGCCATGGCCCCGACGGGCACCAGAAACAGCCACACGGTCTGGGTGGTCGGCGCGAGGAGGATCACTGCCTCCAAGGAGATGGCGTAGAGCGTCGCGAGCACAGCGAGCAGGAAGACCTTGCGCGTGGAGGCCCAGTCATCCGGGCGGTAGACACGGAGGTAGGCGGCGACCACCAGGAGCAGCGCCGCGAGGAGGCCCATGGTGCTCAGCAGCACGAGCCAGGGGACGGCCCCCTCCAGTCCACGAGCCTGGAGTGCGGCGAACTGCAACGGCTCGACCTCCTGTCCGGCGACGACGATCGCCTGGCCGCGGGTGAAGGTGCGACCGACCTCCTGCACGCTGGACGCCGCCTCCTCCCGCTCGGCCTCGGTGGCGGCGGCGTCCACCTGCACGGTCGGGCGCAGGGCATCGGCGATGATCGGCTCGACGACCTCCGCTTCCACGCCCTCCGCCCAGGAACGCAGCGAGAGGGCCGAGCGCAGGCGATCGCCCCGGAAGTCGTCCAGGTCCTCGTCGGTGATCCGGTCCTGCGCGAACTCGCGCGCGACGTCCTCGGCCTGATCGGCGGTGCGGCGCAGCTCGCTCTCACTTTGGCCGGTGAGCAAGCGCAGACCGGTCGTGGTCAGCATCGGCAGCCGGTCCCGCAGGCCGGCGATCTGCTCGCTCTGGAGTGGCTCGGCGTCGTCGTCCTCGCCCTCGGCGCGGACCTCGACGGCGGCGGTGAACGCGTCCCGCACGGTCTGGGGTATCGCGACGCGGGCGTCCTCCACGTCCACCAGCACGGGCGTCACCGCTGCGGCGGCCTCGCGGCGGGCGCGCTCCGTGGCCTCGGGGTCGTCGACTCGGATGAGGTCAGGGGCGATCACCGTGCGCGGCGAGGGCTCGCCCGGCCGGATCGGGGCGTCCTGAAGGAACGCCGAGACGCTGAGCACCAGCGGCACGCCCAGGAGGACGAGTGCCGCCGCGAGGCTGCGAGGCAGCCAGCGGGGCTTGCTCCAGTTGGCCACGATGCGGGCTGCTCCTGGGGATCGGGGCTGGGGATCGGGGCTCGATGGCTGGTCGCACGTCACGTCGAGCAGGCAGGCACGCCGGTGAAGACTCGACCGTACACCCGCAGCGCCGCTTCGGCGTGCAGCGGGAGTGCGCTAGCCGCCCGGCGGGGCGTCGGGCCAGTCGCGCTGGCGTGTCGCTGGTGAGCGCTGCTCCAGAGCCGCGATCCGTTCGCGGTTGTCCAACGCGTGGTCGTGCGCGTGCGTGGCGATGTCCAACAGGAGCTCGACGGCGCGGACCACCTCCCCGAGCATGGGATCGCTGCGGGACGCGACGTCCTCGCGCAGGCGCTCCAGCGTGGCGTGCAGCTGCTCCGCGAGCTCGCGGTGCGTCGCGTGGTCGTCCTCGGTCATCGTGCTCCCTCCCTCCGGGCTCTCCGAAGGCCGCGCCTCTCAGCCTCCGACGCCGACCATCCAGGCACGCGCCGTGAGACCGAAGTTCACGAGGCCGGCCACCGCGAAGACGGTGTGGGGGTTGTGGGTGCCCCCGCGCGCGAGCTTGTGGGCGACCACCAGGACCAGCAGCGGGAACCCCATGCCGTACAGCAGGTGGAACGTGACGTCGAACGCGCTGCCGTCCCCGGGGAGCGCGCCGCGGCCGAGCAACGCGATCACGATGAGCGCGAGGCCGATCAGCCACTGCAGCGCCAGCGCCATCTGGGCGATCGAGACCGCGCGCCAGAACGTCGGCGTCTCCTCGTAGCGGGTGAACCGCAGCGCGAGCGCCCAGCCCCCGACGACGGCCCATGAGCCGACGGTCACGAAGCCGAGCACGAAACCGTGGATGGCAGCGAGGTCCATGGCCCAAGCCTAGAGGGTGAGGCGCGGGTACCCTCGTGCGCATGCTGTCGCTGTCTGCCGTCGGCCGGTCCCACGGCGCCCGGAACCTGTTCGCCGACGTGTCCCTGCGTGTGGTCCCCGGGGACCGGATCGCCCTCGTCGGCCCCAACGGCGCCGGCAAGACGACCCTGCTCGAGATCATCTCCGGTGACCAGCAGGCTGACGCCGGGGAGGTCGCCAGGGCGAAGGGCCTGCGGATCGGGTTCCTGCGCCAGGAGGTCGCGGACAGCCGCGGCCGCAGCGTGCTCGCCGAGGTGCTCGCCGACGTGGGCGGCGTGACCGAGCTTCAGGAGCGGCTGCGCGAGGTCGAGGCGCGGATGGCGGAGGAGTCGGACGCCGACGAGCAGGCGGGGCTGCTCGCCGAGTACGCCTGGCTGCACGACCGCTTCGAGCACCTCGGCGGCTACGGGATCGAGCCCGAGGCCAGGCGGGTTCTGGGTGGGCTCGGCTTCGACGACGCCCGCATCGACCGGGATGTCGGGGAGCTGTCCGGCGGCTGGATGATGCGGGTGGCGCTGGCGCGCCTGCTGCTGGCCGGCCCCGACGTGCTGCTGCTCGACGAGCCGACCAACCACCTCGACCTCGCCAGCGTGGAGTGGCTCCAGACGTTCCTGTGCGCCTACGGCGGCGCGCTCGTGCTCGTCAGCCACGACCGCGACTTCATCAACACGATCGCCACGAAGGTCGTGGAGCTCGCGGGCGGCAAGGCCGTCGAGTACGTCGGCGACTACGAGGCGTTCGTCACGCAGCGGGAGCTGCGCCTGTCCCAGCAGGTGTCCGCGGCCCGCAACCAGCAGCGCAAGATCGCCCAGACCGAGAGGTTCATCGAGCGGTTCCGCTACAAGGCCAGCAAGGCCAGGCAGGTGCAGAGCCGCGTCAAGGCCCTCGACAAGCTCGATCGTGTGGAGGTCGACGAGGACCGCCAGCGCGCACTGCGCTTCCGTTTCCCCCAGCCGCCGCGCAGCGGCCGCGACGTGATCGCCCTCGACCGGGTCGTCAAGGGCTACGGCCGCCACATCGTGTACGACGGCCTGGACCTCACTCTGGAGCGGGGTTGGAAGGTGGCGCTGGTCGGTCCGAACGGGGCGGGCAAGTCGACGCTGCTGAAGCTGCTGGCGGGCGCCCTGGCGCCTGACGCGGGCGAGCGGCGCCTGGGCCACAACACCTCGGTCGCCTACTTCGCCCAGCATCAGGTGGACGCGCTGGACCTCGGCAAGACCGTGCTCGGGGAGCTGTCGGCCGCGGTGGACACCTCCAAGGTGAACCCTCGCTCCATGCTGGGGTCGTTCCTGTTCTCCGGCGAGGACGTGGACAAGCGGGTCGGGGTGCTGTCGGGCGGCGAGCGCAGCCGGCTCGCGCTGGCCAAGCTGCTGGCGCACCCTGCCAACCTGCTGTGCATGGACGAGCCCACCAATCACCTCGACATCTCCAGCCGCGACGTCCTCGAGGACGCGCTGCTCGCCTATCCCGGCACCGTGGTGCTGATCACCCACGACCGCCATCTGATCCGCTCGGTGGCCGACCACGTCGTCGACGTCCGGGGCGGCCAGGCCGTGATCTACCCCGGAGACTACGAGTACTTCCTCTCAAAGACCGGGGGCGGCGAGCGGGCCGCGGCAAACCCCGACGGGGACGCCGCCGAGTCGCGGGAGGCGGTCAAGGCTCGCGAGGGCCGTGACGCCGCGGCGAAGCGCACGGAGGCGGAGCGGCGCAACCGCGTCTACCGGGCCACCAAGGACCTGCGCCTCAAGGTGGACGCGGCGGAGCGGGACCTGGTCGCCGCCGAGGCCGAGGTCGCCGAACTCACCAAGCTCCTCGCGGATCCGGAGGTGTACGGCGCCCCGGACCGCGCCAAGGAGCTGGCGATCCGCCACAACGCCGCCAAGGACCGCGCGGCGTCCCACATGGACGACTGGGAACGGCTGGCAGGCGAACTCGAAGCGGCCACCCAGCTTGAAGCGATCGCCCAGAATGGACGCGCGCGGTCGTAGGCATCGAGTCCCCGCTCAGCTCGGGCTTTCGGAGGGGGCGCTGACGCAGCCGCGTGCCATGCTGCCGGTGAACTCCAAGACAGGGTCGAGATGAGCATGGGCATGGGGCCGTCTATGGGCGGTGGCCGCGGCATGGTGCCGGGCCGCTCGGCCGTGCACGGGGGCATCGATCCGGACAAGGCGCGGTTGCCCAAGGGCCTGGTCCGGCGGGTGTGGCGCGAGGTCGCGGGTCCGTATCGCGGGCAGCTGGTGCTGCTGCTGTTCACGATCACGATGTCCTCGGCGCTGGTGGTGCTCCCGGCGCGGCTGATCCAGCCGATCGTCGACGCCATCTCCGACGGCGGTTCCGGCGCGGCGGACACGGTGACGCGGTTCGCGCTGCTTCTCGTCGGGATCGCGGTCATCGGCGCGGGATTCAGCTTGTGGCAGCGCTACCTGTCGGCGCGGATCGGCGAGCTGCTGATCTACGACCTGCGCCGCATGCTGTACGACCACGTGCAGCGCATGCCGCTGGCGTTCTTCACGCGGACCCGCACCGGAGCGCTGATCAGCCGCCTCAACAACGACGTGATCGGCGCTCAGCGGGCGCTCACCGGGACCTTCGGGACGCTCGCGGCCAACGTGGTGCAGGTCGTCGTGGCCGTCGGCGCGATGCTCGCGATCGAGTGGCGGCTCACGCTGCTGTCACTGGCCGTGCTGCCGGTGTTCGTGCTGCTCGCCAAGCAGGTCGGCCGTCGTCTGCAGCTGCTGACCCGGGAGTCGATGCAGCTCAACGCCGACATGAACAACGTGATGACCGAGCGCTTCAACGTGGCGGGCGCGCAGCTGGTCAAGCTGTTCGGTCGGGCCGACGACGAGCAGGCCACCTTCGGTGAGCGCGCGCGCCACGTGGCGGACATCGGCATCCGCAGCGCAATCGTCGGCAGGGTGTTCTTCGTGCTCCTCGGCTTCGTCGGGGCCTTGGGGACCGCGCTGGTGTACCTGATCGGCGGGCGCCTGGCGCTCGACGGGCAGCTGTCGCCCGGAGACGTCGTGTCGTTCGCCGCGCTGCTCGGCCAGGCGTACCAGCCGCTGGCGGCGCTCTCCAACGCGCCGGTCGAGGTGCTGACCGCGCTCGTCAGCTTCGACCGCGTGTTCGAGATCCTCGACCTGCGGCACCCGATCGCCGACCGCGAGGGGGCCCGCACACTCACCGAGCCCCGCGGGGAGGTCACGTTCTCCGGGGTGTCCTTCGCCTACCCGTCGGCCGCGGACTCCTCGCTGGCGTCGCTGGAGCAGGGCTGGACGGCGGTGCTCGACGCCACCCCGGGCGAGGAGGTGCTGCACGAGGTGTCGTTCGCGGCCGCGCCCGGCCAGACCGTCGCGCTCGTCGGCCCGTCGGGAGCGGGCAAGACGACGATCCTGAACCTGGTGCCGCGGCTGTACGAGGTGACCAGCGGCGCGGTGCGCATCGACGGGCTGGACGTGCGCGACCTGACCCTGTCCTCGGTCGGTGCGGCGGTGGGGGTGGTGAGCCAGGATCCGCACCTGTTCCACGACTCGATCCGCGCCAACCTGCGCTATGCCCGCGCCGCGGCGACCGACGCCGAGGTCGAGGCCGCCTGCCGCGCCGCCCAGATCCACGACGTGATCGCCCAGCTGCCCGACGGCTACGAGACGGTGGTGGGGGAGCGCGGCTACCGCCTCTCCGGCGGCGAGAAGCAGCGCCTCGCGATCGCCCGCGTGCTGCTGAAGAACCCGGCCATCGTCGTGCTCGACGAGGCCACCGCGCACCTCGACAGCGAGTCCGAGGCCGCCGTGCAGCTGGCGCTGCGCACCGCCCTCGCCGGCCGCACGTCGCTGGTCATCGCCCACCGGCTGTCGACCATCGTGGAGGCCGACCTGATCCTCGTGATCGCCGACGGCCGCATCGTCCAGCAGGGGACCCACGCCGAGCTCGTGGGCGCAGAGGGGATCTACGCCGACCTGGCTCGCACCCAGTTCCGCCAGCCCGCCCCCTCCTGACGCCGCCCCGCCTTCCTCGGGCTGACGCCCCGCCTGCTTGCCGTCTCCGGGGGAGCGCGACACGCTGTCGACATTCCTGCGCTATGCGCGGCCGTTCCGACACGGTGTCGAACGGGCGGTGGGCTCACCGTCCCTTTCCCTGCTGTCCCATAGCGCCCGACAGGCGGCCCGACACGCTGTCGAGATTCCTGCGCTATGCGCGGCCGTTCCGACACGGTGTCGAACGGGCGGTGGGCTCGGCGTGGACAGCGCAAGACATATCCACACCCCCGGACGGCGTTTGCGACCCTGCTCCGGGCCGCCGTGGGAGCCTGCTCGCATGACGACTGCAGCGGAGCGCAACCTCATAGGTGAGAGCCATCAGACGCGCGGCGTGTTCACCCGTCGGCGCGGTATCCAACTCGGCGTCACCGACGACGTCTTCGACCGGCGCATCGCGTCGGGCGCGTGGCTCAGCCTCCAGCCAGGCGTGTGCGTCGTGACCGGTACGCCGGTCAGCCACCGCACCCGGCTCGCAGCCGCCCTGATGGCGGTGTCGGACGCCGACGATCGGCCCCGCGGCCGGATCGCCGCCGTGTCGCACAGCAGCGCGGCTTGGGCGCACGGGCTGCAGCGCGCTGCCGACGCGGATCGCCTGGAGATCACCGTGACCGGACGCGCGCTGCCGATCCTGGTCGGTGTCGAGGTCCACCGCAGCGTCCGGCTCGACAGGTGCGACGTTCGCGGCCGTGATGGCCTCGCCACCACGACACCTGCCCGCACCGCCATCGACATGGCCCCGCGCATGTCGCGTCACCAGGCCCTTGCGCTGGTCGACGACGTCATCGGCATGCAGCGCGGTGGCACGTCGTGGGTGCACAGACGCGCCGTCGACCTGGCGAAGGGGCGCCGCAACGTCGCCTACCTCGCGCGCATGACCCATCCCGACGCGGCGGGCGAGTTCCGTTCGTGGCTGGAGCGAGCGGGCAGCCAGGTGTTCCGCCAGGGCGGCCTGCCCCGCCCCCGGTGGAACGTGTCGATCTATCGGGATGCCCGCCTCCTCGGCGTGGTCGACGCGCTGTTCGATCCCGCCCCGGTCATCGCTGAGCTGGACGGGCCGCGCTTCCATGACTCCCCCGGCCAGCAGCGGCGCGACCGCGCGCGCGATCGGCAGCTTCAGATCCCGGGTTACGCCGTCCTCCATTTCAGCTACCTGGAGATCGTGCACGAGCCGGCGCTGGTGATCAGCCAGCTGGCGGATGCGCTCAGTGCCCATCGCCCCGCCCTGTCCCGCTGACCCTCGGGGGGGGGCGGTCCGACACCTTGTCGGCTTGGCTGCGCTATGGCCAGGAATATCGACACGGTGTCGGGCGGCGGAGGCGGCGGCGCTCGCTACACTGCCGGTTCGCAGCGACGGAGCTGGTTCCCAGCCCGTCGCTGTTTCCGTTTCCGGCAGAAGGTCACATCCATGACCCAAGACCTGGCAGATCACCGCCTGGCAGATCACGTCGCGGCCGATCAGCGCTCGGCACCGCAGGGCCTGTACGACCCGCGCTTCGACCACGACGCGTGCGGGATCGGCTTCGTCGCCGACGTCGCGGGAACGCCCGCCCGGCACATCGTGGACGCCGCGCTAGAAGGCCTGGAGGGGGTCAAGCACCGCGGCGCCGTGGCGGCGGACGCCAGGACCGGCGACGGGGCGGGACTGCTGGTTCCGCTGCCACGAGCGTTCTTCGCCGAGGAGGCGCGCCGCGTCGATCCGGGCGGGTCCGCCGTCGATCCGGGCGGGTCCGCCGTCGACTCCGGTCGGCTCGGTGTGGTCATGGCCTTCCTCGACCGCGGCGACGACCACGCCGCGGACCGAGCCCGCGACGACGCGCGCGCCGCCGTGGCCGACGGGCTGGCCGCTCAGGGCCTGCTGCTGCTCGGCTGGCGCGACGTCCCGGTCGCCCCGGAGGCGCTCGGCGACACCGCACGCGCCGCCATGCCGCACATCGCGCAGGCGCTGTACGCCGCCCCCGCCGACCTGGCCGGTGACCCCGAACGGCACTCCTACCTGGCCCGCAAGCGCGCCGAGGCGGCCTGCCGCTCGGCCGGCAGCTCCGCGTACTTCGCCTCATGGTCGACCCGTACCGTCACCTACAAGGCCATGAGCGCCGCCGACCAGCTCGCAGAGTTCTACCCCGATCTCACGCTCTACGCGTTCCAGGCATGGTTCGCGATCTTCCACCAGCGCTACTCGACGAACACCCTGCCGACCTGGGGACGGGCGCAGCCGTACCGCTTCCTCGCGCACAACGGCGAGATCAACACCATCGACGGCAACGTCAACCTGCTGCGAGCCCGCATCGGGCGCCTCGGCGCCGACTGGGACGAGCTGGGCGAGGACGACGAGGCGCTGCTGCAGCCGCTGATCGCCGACGACGGCTCGGACTCGGCCAAGCTCGACACCACGCTCGAGCTGCTGGTCCGCGGCGGCCGCCACGTGTCGCACGCGATGGCCATGCTGGTGCCGCAGGTGTGGGAGGGCCGCCGTGACCTGCCACCGGCGGTGCAGGACTTCCACCGCTACCACGCCGCTCTGATCGAGCCGTGGGACGGCCCAGCGGGACTGGTGTTCACCGACGGCGAGCGTGTCGCCGCCGCGCTGGATCGCAACGGTCTGCGCCCGCTGCGCTACGCGATCTGCGACGACGGGTTCGTGGTGTGCGGCTCCGAGGCCGGCGCGGTGCGCACGGCCGGCCACGGCACCGTCCGTCGCGAGCGCCTCGGCCCCGGCCAGGCGCTCCTGATCGACCCGAGCGGCGGCGGGGTCACCGAGGACGCCGAGCTCAAGCAGCGGCTGGCCGGCCGCCGCCCCTACGGGCAGTGGGTGCGCGAGCACCAGCGCAGGGTCACCACCGGCCGGCCGGTGGGCGGCGCCGGCGGGGCGGCGGTGACCGAGGACCTCCTCGCGCGCCAGGTGGTCGCCGGTTACACCAAGGAGGAGGAGACCACGGTGGTGCGGCCGATGGCGAACGACGCCAAGGAGCCGATCTCCTCGATGGGCGACGACACCGCCATGGCCCTGCTCGCCGAGCGGCCGCGCACCGTCTACCACTACCTCAAGCAGCGTTTCGCGCAGGTCACCAACCCGCCGATCGACCCTCTGCGCGAGTGGCAGGTGATGAGCCTGCGCACCCAGCTGGGGCCCCGCCGTCCGCTGCTGTCAGAGGTGCCAGAGGCCGCCCGCCTGCTGGAGCTCGACGGATTCATCATGTACCCGCAGGGCTTGCAGGATCTCGTGCTCAGCCCCAAGATCCCGCTCGCAGTGGCGGGCCTCGACGCGACGTTCCCGGCGGCAGAGGGCCCCCACGGCATGGTCGACCGACTCGCCAGGCTGGCCGACGAGGCCGCGGCCGCCGTGACTGAGGGCGCCGCGATCCTGATCTGCAGCGACCGCAGCGTCGATCCTGAGCGCGCGCCCCTCCCCGCGCTCCTGGCGGTCGGGGCGATCCACCACCGCCTCGTCGCGGAGGGCCTGCGCACCCGCGCGAGCCTCGTATGCGAGACCGACGACGCCCGCGAGACCCACACCTTCGCCTGCCTGGTCGGCTACGGCGCCGACGTCATCTGCCCCCGGCTCGCGTTCGAGTCGATCGCCGAGCTGGCCGACAACGGCCGGCTCGGCCGCGACGTCGCGTCGGCTGGCGAGGCGCAGGAGGCGTTCCGCCATGCGGTCCGCGACGGCCTGCTGAAGATCATGTCCAAGATGGGCATCTCCACGCTCGACAGCTACCGGTCCGCTCAGATCTTCGAGGCGCTCGGCCTGTCCGGTGACGTCGTGGACAGCTGCCTGCGCGGGACGCCCTCGAAGGTCGGTGGCATCGGGCTGGCCGATCTCGCCGCCGACGTGCTGGCGCGCCACGCCCAGGCGTTCGGCACCGAACCGTCGCTGGCCAGCCCCGGCTTCTACAAGTTCAGGAAGGGCGGCGAGTACCACTCCACCAATCCCGAGGTGGTCGAGGCGCTGCACCGCACGGTGGGCCTCAAGGGCGATCTCGCCGTGGTCGGCGGCGACGGCCAGGCGCGCAAGGACCTGACCACCGCGCACCTGCTGTCGATGGCCACCGACGAGGGCCGCTGGGACCTGTACAAGGAGTTCGCCCGCCTGGTGAACCGGCGACCCCCCGCCGAGCCCCGCGACCTGCTCGAGCCGGTCACCGCCGCGCAGCGCGGCGCCCAGGCGATCGACCTCGCTGGGGTCGAGCCGGCCGCGTCCATCGCGCAGCGGTTCTACACCGGCGCGATGTCGCTGGGCGCGCTGTCCCCCGAGGCGCACGAGACGCTGGCCGTGGCGATGAACCTCATCGGCGGGTCGTCCAACTGCGGCGAGGGAGGCGAGGATCCCGCCCGGTTCGCCACGCGCGGCACGAGCCGCGACCGCAACTCTCGCGCGAAGCAGGTGGCGTCCGGGCGCTTCGGCGTCACGCCGACCTACCTCGCCTACGCCGACGAGATCCAGATCAAGATGGCCCAGGGCTCCAAGCCGGGGGAGGGCGGCCAGATCCCCGGCCACAAGGTGTCGGAGCTGATCGCGCGGCTGCGGCACACGCAGCCGGGCGTTCCGCTGGTGTCCCCGCCGCCGCACCACGACATCTACTCCATCGAGGATCTCGCCCAGCTGATCTTCGATCTCAAGCAGGTCAACCCGTTCGCGAGCGTGAGCGTCAAGCTCGTGTCGTGCGCGGGCGTCGGCACGGTCGCGGCCGGCGTGGTCAAGGGGCTGGCCGACGCGGTGCAGATCGCGGGGTGCGACGGCGGCACCGGCGCGTCGCCGCTGTCCAGCATCAAGCACGCGGGCCTGCCGTGGGAGCTCGGGCTCGCCGACAGCCAGCAGACGCTGGTGGCCAACGGGCTGCGCAGCCGCGTCCGGCTGCAGGTGGACGGTGGCTTCAAGACCGGCCGTGACGTGCTCCTGGCCGCGCTGCTGGGCGCAGACGAGTACGGGTTCGGCACGGCCGCGCTGCTGGCCGAGGGCTGCATCATGGTCCGCGCCTGCCACCGTGACACGTGCCCCGTCGGGGTCGCCACCCAGCGCCGTGACTTGCGCGACAAGTTCGCCGGCACACCGGAGATGGTCGCCACCTACCTGCTGTTCGTCGCCGAGGAGGTGCGCCACGGCCTCGCGCAGCTCGGCGTCAGCTCGATGGACGACGCCATCGGCCGCGTCGACCTGCTGCGGCGGACGGAGCGCGAGGGCGCGTCCGCGCGCGGCGCCTCGCTCGACCTCTCCGCGCTGCTGGTGGACACCGCCCCGACGCCGGATGCGCCGCGCCGCTACTACGAGTCGCTGCCCATCCAGGCCCCGCGCGACGCGCTGGGCGACCGGGTCTTCGAGGAGGCGTTCGAGTCCCTGTGGGACGGCACATTGCTGAACCTGAAGTACGACATCCGCAACCGTGACCGCACCGTTGGCGCCCGGCTGGGCGGCGCGATCGGCCTGGAGTTCGACGAGCACGGCACCGGCGCAGCGCCTGACGGCAAGGTCAACGTCCGCTTCGCGGGCGAGGCGGGCCAGAGCTTCGGCGCCTTCCTGTCGCCAGGTGTGGAGTTCGTGCTCACCGGAGAGGCCAACGACTACGTCGGCAAGGGCATGGCGGGTGGCCGCATCGTGATCCGCCCACCCGAGGACGACGCCGGAGACCCCGTCCTGGTGGGCAACACCGTCCTGTACGGCGCGACCGGCGGGGAGCTGTTCGTCGCCGGTCGCGCGGGGGAGCGCTTCGCGGTGCGCAACTCCGGCGCAACCGCGGTCGTCGAGGGCGTCGGCGAGCACGCCTGCGAGTACATGACCGGCGGCATAATCGTGGTCCTGGGGCGGACGGGCTTCAACCTGGGCGCCGGCATGACCGGGGGCGCGTGCTTCGTCCTGGACGCGACCTCGGAGATCCTCGCGCGCGTCAACGCGCAGCTGGTGGAGGCGCGCCGCCCCGACGGCCCGCAGCTAGCGGGGCTGGCCGAGCTCGTGGCCCGCCACGCCGAGCTCACCGGCTCGGCCCAGGCGCAGGCGCTGCTCGCCGATTGGGAGGTCCGTTCGCGCGCCTTCTGGCGGATCGCGCCGCGCGGCGAGCTGGCGCGCGTCGAGACCACCCGCGAGGCCACGGTGGGCGCACCGGCATGATCGCCCCGGCTCCCCAGCGCCGGAGCAGCCGCCACGGTCGGAGGGAGGGAAGATACCGTGGCCTGACCGCGTTGCACCCTGTTGCCCCCCTGCACCGACCCGAGGATGACGCGTGTCCGAGATCACGATCTACTGGCGCCCGATGTGCGGTTACTGCGAAGTGCTGAAGGGTGAGCTCGAGCGGCGCGGCGTGGACTACGCCAGCGTCGACATCTGGGCCGACCGGTCGCAGGCCGACGTCGTCCGGGCCGCGTCGGGGGGCGACGAGATCGTGCCGACCGTGCAGGTCGGAGGGCGATTCCTGCTGAACCCGAGCGCCGACGAGGTGCTGGCCGCCGCGTCGGCCGCCTGACCCGTGAATCGCCGGAGCCTGCGGAGGCGATTCTCACAATCCCGGTGGTGGCGGTCGCGCAGCGACCGCCATGGAAGCTGACCCGTGCATCGCCGGATCACGTGAATCGGCCGAGCTGGCGTCGCGTCGACGACCATCCGGGCTCCGGCCTCGCCGCCGTGGTGCTGGCCACGACGGGGTTCTCAGCGGGCTTCGTCATCGTCAAGGCCCTCCCGCTCGAAGCCGGCGCCCTGTCGGCGTGGCGGTTGGGCATCGGCGGCGGCGCCCTCGTCGTGACCGCGCTGCTGCTGCGGTCCCCGTGGCCGAGGAGCTGGACGATGCCGGTGGCCGCGGGCGTGGCGTTCGGCGTCCACCAGCTGCTGTTCGTGCTGGCGACCAAGCAGACCTCGATCGCGATCGTCACGCTCCTCGGTGCCCTGCAGCCGCTGCTGGTCGCCATGGTCAGCCGCCGCACGCTCGGGGAGCGGGTTCCCAGGGCTGTGCTCGGCTGCGCGGTCCTCGCGGTCGGCGGCGTGGCCATCGTGGTGGGCGCCAACCTGGACGATCCCAGCCGCAGCCTCACGGGCGATCTGTTCGCCATCGCGAACCTGATCGCGTTCACCGCCTACTTCCTGTGCGCGAAGCGCGCCCGGGACACCGGCGCCCCCACCCTGACCCTGACGGCCACCTTCATGCTGGTCGCGCTGGCCGTGGTGCTGCCGTACGCGCTGCTGCGCGGCGAGTCGTTCGCCGCCACCGGCGTGCACGGGGCGATGATCGTCGGGCTCGCGCTGATTCCCGGTAACGGCCACCTGCTCCTCAACTGGGCGCACCCGCGGGTCAGCGCCGCGCTGTCGTCGCTCGCGCTGGCGGCCGTGCCCCTGCTGGCGAGCATCTGGGCCGCTCTGGCCTTCGGGGAACCATACGGGCCGCTGCACGTCGTCGGGATGCTGCTGGTGGCAGCGGCGATCGAGCTGGGACGCCGGGCGGACCGCAGAGCCCGCGGGCTCAGGTCGGCTCGCGATGGGCGACCGTCGCCGACACCTGCGCGGACGCCAGGATGACCACCTCGGCGACCTGCACGTTCGCGGGGCGGCTCGCGACCCAGACCACCGCGTCGGCGATGTCGTCGCCGGTCAGCGGGTCCAGGCCCTCGTAGACTTTGGAGGCCCGGTCGGCGTCGCCGTCGAAGCGCACGACGGAGAACTCGGTCTCGACCATGCCGGGATCCACCGTTGACACCTTGACGCGGGTGCCGAGCATGTCCATGCGCAGACCCTTGGTGATGCGGTCGACCGCGGCCTTCGTGGCGCAGTAGACCGCCCCTTTGGGGTAGGTCTCGTGCCCGGCGACGGACCCGATGTTGATGACGTGGCCGCCGCCGCGCGCGATCATCCCTGGCACGACCGCGCGGGTGACCCACAGCAGGCCGGCGACGTTGGTGTCGATCATGCGTGCCCAGTGGTCGACCTCGCCCTCCTGGAGCGGCTCCATCCCCGCCGCCAGCCCGGCGTTGTTGACCAGCACGTCGATCGCCGCCCACTCCGGCGGCAGGCCCGACAGCGCCTGATCGACCGCGGCTCGGTCGCGCACGTCGAGCTCCAGCGGGAGCGTGTCGCCGTCGAGCTGTCCGGCGAGCTCCTCAAGTCGCTCGCGGCGACGGGCCGCCAGCACCAGCCGGGCGCCCTCGGCCGCGAACGCGCGGGCGGTGGCCGCGCCGATGCCGCTCGATGCGCCGGTGACGAGCACGATGGATCCTGCGAGGTCGGTCATGTGTTCTCCTCGACGTCTGGTGTGGCTGGTCGCGAGCCTGGCCGAGGTCGGTTGGCTCTTGAACGGGCGGCGGCGATTGTCCAGACATGTGACCGAGGTGGCAAGGTGACGCCGCGTCGATGGGGCACGTTCGTCGTCGCTCGAGCGATCCCACCGATACGGCGTCGTTACGCAACATCCAGGCCCTGATGGATAGCGTTCCCGAACCCGCTGCGTGACCAGCACGTGAGGAGAGCTTCGTTGCGAGTTCCGGTCTGCGGGTACTGGCGGCTGCTCTGGCGGTACCTCGCACCTCACGGAGTCCCGCTCTGCGTGCTGGCCGTCGTGCTGTTCTCGAGCGAACCGGATCGGAGATCGTGCGACGCATCCTGCGGACCGCCGGGGACGCTGGAAGCCAGTGATTCGGTGGCAACACGCCGGAGGTTCCTCGAGCCCCCGGGGATCGCGCTCGCCCTCACCTGGCCCGTGTCCGGTGGCTGTCATGCCCCCCGCGCTCGGACCACGCCGCTCGAGACGCGGATCCTGAAGGGTTCGTCGTCGCACACGCCGGCCAGCTGCTGGTCGACGGCGGCCAGCAGCTCGTTCCAGGAGATGTAGGCCGGCAGCGTGTCCTCGGTGTACGGTCGCAGGCTGTCGACGTAGGCGCGGATCGGGGCGGGTCGCGGGATGACCAGCCAACCCTTGTAGGGGTGCAGTTCGACCTGGGTGAAATGGCCCGCCAGCAACGCCGCGGCATCCGACAGCCACAGCCGCGTCGCCCACTTCGTGCGTGCAGAGGGGCTTCCGGTCAGCATCCCGACCGCGCGTGACATGAGGTCATCCAACTCGGAGAGGTGATCCGCGGCGTTGGTGGAGACCAGCACCGTTCCGTGCGGCTTGATGATCCGGCGCAGCTCTCGCACACCTTGGTCCATGTCGGGCAGGTGGTAGAGCATGTGCATGGCCAGCACCGCATCAGCTGTCGCTGTGGGCACCGGCAGTGCCGCCGCGTCGGCCACGATGACCCCAACACGCGCGCCCAGCTCGCGAGCGACCTCGGACGCCATGCCGTGGGAGCGGTCGACCGCCACGACGTCGACGCTCCCGTCGAGCCGGCGAAGGTAGCGGCCGTTGCCGCAGCCCACGTCGACAACGCGGTCTCCGGCCGCCACGTCGAGGAGGCGCAGGGCCCAGTCTGGCAAGCCGTCGGGGCGGTCGAGGAAGTCGTAGATGCCCTGGCGGGCAGACAACCCGGCGCTGGTCCCGTAGACGCTGGATGCAAGGAACTCAGGATCCGTTCCTCTGACCCGTCGCACGGTTTCCCCCCTCACTGCCGAGTCACGACCAGGCGCGCTTGGCGCATGTCCTCGTGGAAGGGTCGCCTCGGGTCGGCCCCCACAAGTAGCCGGTGCAACAGGACGGTGATGTCGGAGTACCCGCACAACATTTTCGGGTTGGCCCGCACCAGGTCGTCGTCGATGCAGTCGAGCAGGTGGTTGGCGTTGTAGCCGCCGATGACGGTGAGAATGCCGTCCACCTCTGGGTCGGCGAACGCCTCGTGCAGATCGGCCAGGCGGCTGGCGACC
Source organism: Euzebyales bacterium (assembly GCA_013695145.1). Classification (GTDB taxonomy): domain Bacteria; phylum Actinomycetota; class Nitriliruptoria; order Euzebyales; family Egibacteraceae; genus JACDBB01. The sequence continues at coordinate 56,876 of JACDBB010000172.1, read as the reverse complement.
GACGAGGACCCGAAGTCGTCGACCTCGTCGGCGTGTGCGCCGAAACACACCTCGATGCCCCAGCTGGAGAACCGGTCGAGCGCGGTGGGATCCCAGCGATCGTCGATCGCGGCACGCGAGCTGGAGGGTGCGATCACCCGCACGTAGTCACCGGAGCGCAGCTCGCGGGGATGTCAGGCGCCATGGGACCACCGTAAAGGGTCAGCGGAGGGTCGGCCGGCCCGCAAACGGTCAGCGGACGGCTGGGCGGTCCGCGGTCCAGTCGACCGCGCGCTCGACCTGGGCGGCCAGCCGCAGCAGGGTGGCCTCGTCGGCGGGCCGGCCGGTCACCATCACGCCCACCGGCAGCCCGGCGGGCGAGCGGTGGAGTGGGAGGTTCATGGACGGCTGGCCGGTGACGTTGGCCAGTGGCGCGAGGCCCACGTAGGCGGCGTTCGCGTCGAACAGCTCGTCGACTGGGCGCTCGGCGAACGCGCCGATGGACAGGGGCTCGGCGGCGAGCGTGGGGGACAGGACCCCGTCGAGGTGCGCGGTGGCGCCGATCACCGCTCTGGCAGTCACCTGCAGCCCGTTGACCGCCTGCAGCAGACGCGCCGCCGAGCAGGTCGTGCCGAGGTCGAACAGCAGCCGGTTGAACGGCTCCAGCCGCGCCGGGTCGACCGGCAGGGCGGCCAAGCCCGCCGCCCACACGACCTCGAAGTCGTCCCGGAACCCCTCGCTCAACGGCAGCGTCACCGGCTCGAGGTGGTGGCCGAGGCTGTCCAGCATGCGCGTCGCGCCCTCGAGCGCGGCCAGCGGCTCCCGCTCGAACGTCCCGAACGGCCACTCGGTCACCACGCCGAGGCGCAGCGGGCAGGGCTCCACCTCGACCTCGCGGGCGAAGGGCCGCGCGGGTGGGGGCGCCCAGCTCGGGTCGCCGGTCGCGTAGCCCTCCATGACGTCCAGCAGCCCCGCCGCGTCGGCGGTGTGGCGGGTGATCGGGCCGGCAGTCGACAGCCCCGCGAGGCGGTCACCGAACAGCGGCGCCGCGGAGATCCGGCCACGCGCGGGCTTCAACCCGAACAGCCCGCAGTTGCTGGCGGGGATGCGGATCGAGCCGCCGCCGTCGGAGGCGTGCGCCAGCGGCGTGAGTCCGGCCGCGACGGCGGCGGCCGCCCCGCCGGACGACCCTCCGGCGGTTCGCGACACGTCCCACGGGTTGCGGCACGGGCCGTGCAGGAGCGACTCCGTGTAGGGCACGGTCCCGAACTCCGGCACGTTCGTCTTGCCCAGCACCACGAAGCCCGCCCGCTTGATGCGCGCGACGCACTCCTCGTCGAACGTGGGCACGAAGTGCGCAAGCGAGCGGCAGCCGAAGGTGGTCGGCAGTCCTTCAGTGAGGTGGAGGTCCTTGACGGCGATCGGCACGCCCAGGAACGGCGGCAGCGCCGTGCCATCCGTGACGCGCTCCTCGGCGGCCTTGGCGCCCGCCCTGGCGCCTGCCGCGTCGACGGTCACGAACGCGTTGATGCGACCGTCCAGGCGCGCGATCCGGTCGAGGTACAGCTCGGTCAGCTCCACGGGGGACACCGCACGGGTGCGCACGAGACGGGCGAGCTCGGTCGCGGAGGCGAAGGCCAGTTCGTCGCTCATGCCCGTAGCATGCCGCAGGGATGGGGATCGCGTGGGTGAGCGCAAGGGGAGCGAGATGGACATCCAGCTGCTGGGACTGCCGAAGTCGAAGACCACCCGCAAGGCGCAGCGCTTCTTCACCGACCGGCGCATCGCCTTCCACGACCTGGACCTGCGTCGGCACAAGCTGTCACCGGGTGAGCTAAGCAAATGGGTGCAGCGCTTCGGCGTCGAGGCCTGCCTCGACCCGGCCTCGAAGTCCTACAGGGAGCAGGCCCTGCAGTACGTGTCAGCGGGCGAGGACGCGTGGCTCGGGCGCATGGGGGACGACCCATCGATCCTCGCGCTGCCGCTGGTGCGCTGCGGCAAGGAGCTCGCTGTGGGCGACGACCCGGATGGCTGGCGGCGCATCGCCGACGCCGCGCGCGGCGGCGATCGCGCGTAGGTGCCCTCGCCTGAGGTCGCGCCACAACAGCCAGCCGGAGCCGGAGAATGCGCCTCTCACGTCCGGACTCCGGGCACCATGGGTCCATGGATACGGACGCGGAGAGCATCGACCTCGACAAGCTGCGGCGGCGCGTCACTGTCGTGCTCGACGACGAGCCCCAAGTCTCGTTCTGCTACCTGTTCGGCTCGGTCGCGACCGCGTCGGCGCAGCCTGGCAGCGACGTCGACCTCGCGGTGGCGCTCACGGTGCCGATCGGCCTGATGGAGGAGGCGCGCCTGCATGAGCGCCTCGGCGCTGCGGTCGGCGCCGAGACGGATCTGGTCGTGCTGACCCACGCGCCATTGTGGTTGCGGTTCCGCATCGTCGGGGAGGGGATCGTGCTGTACTCGCGCGACGAGGCCGCGCGGATCCGCCTTCGCGAGCGCACCGAGCGCGACTACCTGGACATGAAGCCCTATCACGACGCCTATCTCGCAGCGGTTCGGGCGCGTGCCCGGCGAGGGGCACTCAGCCGTGGTTGATCGCGCTCGCGTCGATGAGCTGTTCGGCTCTTGGCCCGCTACGTGGGGATCCTGCGCGACCTCCGCGAGGAGGCGATGACGACGTTCGTCGCCGACCCGCGTCTCTACGGCAGCGCCGAGCGCTTCCTGCAGCTGGCGATCGAGACGACGCTGAGCATCGGTCACCACCTCATCGCCGCGCGCGGTCTCGAGCAGGCCGGGACCTATGCGGCCGTGTTCGAGATCCTGGGTCGGGCCGGTGTGCTCGACGCGGAGTTCGCCGAGGAGCTCGTGCCGATGGCGCGGCTGCGAAACCGCCTGGTCCACGTGTACGCGGACGTGGAGCCAGGGCGCATCCACGAGACCTTGAAGGAGCATCTCGACGACTTCGACCGCTTTGCCGCGGCGGTGACCCGCTACCTCGACGATCTGGACGAAGGGGCCCCGGACGAGGGGCAGGTGGCCGACTCTGACATCGGCCCGTAGCCCCACGTCGGTGCGGTGTCATGGCGGCCCCTCACCACTACCGGTGGCTCATGACGTTGAGGACGGCTCCGTTGGGGTCGGTGACGAAGAAGCGCCGCACGCCCCACGACTCATCAGTCAGTGGGTAGACGATCGGCAGGCCGCGATCCACCGCCTCGGCATGGACCGTGTCGACATCCCCGACCTCGACGGTGATGACGGGCTGGACGTCCGAGGAGTCGTCGAGGGCGACGATGCTGACCTGCGCGGTCGGGTTGGTCGGGGAGACGAACGTGACGATGCGGCCCATGTCCATTGCCTCGGTGAAGCCGAGGAACCCGACGTAGTAGCGATTGGATGTAGGTGAGGAGTTCCCGTGCAGGTGAGGCCCGCGCGGTAGGAAATTCGCGAATGGGGCGACGCTGGGTGCCGACCAGCCCTGCCACGCGCAGGATCCCCAGATGCCGCGACGCGGTCGGCTGGGAGATGCCGGCCTTGTGCGCGAGGACGGAGACACAGACGCCTGCGTCGTCGATGTCCCCGCCCGCGCGCTGGGAGACTTGAATTATGATTGGTCGATCAATAACCTTGCGTGCAGGCCGGTGCGGAGGGCTCCGGCGGGCGATACTTGCGAAGCACTAGACAGGGGTGAACATCGTGCAGACCGTTCAGTTGTCACGACCATCGCGCAGGATCGCAGGGCTGCTGCTGCTGGCGCTAGTGACGGTGGAGTTCGGTGGCTACTTCCTGGTCCGCGTGGCCAGTGGCGGAGAACAGCTCACCGACTTCCAGGTCGCCTTCGCGCGCGCCGGTCACGCCCACGCAGGCGTGCTGATCGTGCTCAGCCTCGTCTGCCTGATCCTCGCTGATGCAACCGAACTGCCCGGCGCGATGGGCTACCTCGTGCGACTGGCGATCCCCGCCGCAGCGATTCTGATGTCCGCCGGGTTCTTCCTGTCGTCCGCAGGCGAGGGACTGACCGAACCGAACGGGCTGATCGTGGTCCTTTGGCTTGGCGCCGCCGCGCTCACCGTAGGCGTGGTCGGCCTGGGCGTCGCACTGCTGAGTGGGCTCCGCCGTGGTTCAGGCATGCCTGCGGCGAGGGCCGATACCGCACCGTGAGACGCGCCGCCCCAGACACCGCCGGGGACTACGCTGCTGCGATGACGGCGAGACATCGCAGCAGGAGGCCACCCATGAGAAGCACGATCCAGTTCGCGGCACTATCGTTGAGCGGACTGCTGGCGGGCAACGAACTCGCAACGCTGATCGGCGCGCACCCTGCGGTGCGAACGCTTCCCCTGCGAACCCAGATCGAAGCCGAGCAGGCACTGACCGACCGCCTCGGCAAGGTCATGCCCGTCTACACCAGCGCCACCCTGGTCGCCGTCGGCGCCGCCGCAGCCGACCGTGCCGGCACCCCCGCGTTCCGGCTGACGGTAACCGCCGCGGCCGCGACCGCGGCCATGCTCGCGATCACCGGGCTCGGCAACATCCCCCTCAACCAGCGCACCACGCGCTACCCGGTCGACGGCGACGCGCAGGGATGGGCCGGGATCCGCCGACCCTGGGAGCGGCTGCACCTAGCCCGAGTGCTGCTCGACCTGGCCGCGTTCGGGTGCCTGGCCACCGCCGCACTCAACGTCGGCCGCGAGCAGCCTGCGTCGTGACGGCAGGCAGGGGACCCCGTGCCCGCCGACGACTCACTACCGGACAGCGCCGCGAGGACATCGTGCAGGCCGGCGTGCACGAGTTCGCCGAGCACGGCTACCACGCCGCCAGCACCGCGGCGATCGCCCGGCGTGCCGGCGTGTCCCAGCCCTACATCTACGCGCTGTTCGCCGACAAGAAGACGCTGTTCCTGTCCTGCCAGCGACACGTCGTCGATCACATCCGCGAGGTCTTCCGCTGTGCTGCGGGCGACAGCCGCGGCGAGGAGTCGCTCGCCGCGATGGGGCTGGCCTACCGCGACCTGCTGCGCAACCGCACCGAGATCCTCTGCCAACTGCAGGGCTATGCTGCGTCCGGCGATGCCCAAATCCGCGACGCGGTGGCCGCTGGCTTCCGCGAGCTGTTCGACGAGATCATGACCGTCACGGGCGAACCCGCCGCCCGCGTCGCGGACTTCTTCGCCCGCGGGATGTACCTCAACGTCGCCGCAGCTCTCGAGCTGCCTGACACCTACCTCCCCCCATCCCCGCTCGCACCGTGACCTGCTCGTTGAAGCGCCCCTTGATGGACATCAAGCCTGCGTTCCCGCACGTCATCGGCTTCGACGGGGCAGGCACCGTCACCGCCGTCGGCGAGGACGTCACGGGCCTGGCAGCAGGCGACCGGGTATACGCGGCCCGCTACATGAATCCCCCTGGTGGCTTCTACTCCGAGTGCGTGGTCACAGACGCCGGCTACGTCTCCCGGATTCCCGGTGAGCTGACCCGTGGAGCAGGCCGGCGCGATGCCGGTCGACGCGATCACGGCACTGCAGGGCCTGGACGACACGCTGGGCCTCGCGGCGGGCGAGTCGGTGGGGGTCCTCGGCGCCGACGCGGTCGTCGACGGGCGTGCACACGACATCGCGGAGGCCGGCCGTGCGTTCGCCCCCGACGGCTCGACCCGGCCCTCCTGACCACCGGGGGCGAGCCGGCCCAGCAGGTGATCAGCGTGATGCGCGACGGCAGGCGCGTCGCGTATCCGCAGGGTGTCCCTGAGCCGGCCGCGCAGGACGGCGTGGAGGTGCGCAGCTACGACGGCGACCCCGGACCGAAGGTGATCCAAGAGTTCAACCGCGTGATCGAATCCGACGCCGACGATCTGCCGCCGTTCGAAGTCTATGTCGCCCAGACCTTCCCGCTCGAGCGGGCCGCCGACGCCCCACCGGGCGCTCGATGAGCACTACCTCGGCAAGCGCGTCGTCGTTGAGCGTGGAGCCGCCGTCCGCCAGGTCGCGGACGGCCTCGCGGTAGGCGAGCAGGTAGGTCCGCTGGGCGGCCAGCAGCTCCACCTGGCCGGGCTGGCCGTGCCCCGGGTAGAGCAGCGCCGCCCCCTGCAGTTGGGCGGTCAGCCGCTCGAGGTTGGCCAGCCAGGCTCCGGTGTGGCCGTCCGCGGTGTAGGCGTGGGTGCCGTCGAAGGCGACGTCGCCGATGAAGCCAAGCGGCCCGCCGCCGTCGGAGGTGGTGACGGTGAAGTGGGCGTCGGCGTGGCTCTCGCCGGGTCCCAGCTCGTGAGCGCGCACCGTGACGCCCCCGAGCGTGACCGCCTCGCCGTCGGCGATCGCGCTGTTGGGGTAGTAGGTGGTCGCTGGCCACTCGTCGCCGAACATCGGTGACCACTGCGCGAGCTTGTCGTCGGCGATCTCGCGGATGGTCTGGGCCACCGACGGGGTGGCGTAGACCTCCACGTCGTCGCCGCCGGCCAGCTCCACCGCGCCGTTGAAGTGATCGGGATGCGCGTGGGTGATGAACGCGCCCAGCAGCGGCTTGCCGAGGGCGTCGAGCCGCGCCTTGAACGCGCGCGTGTCGGACACCAGCAGGCTGGTGTCGACCGCGAGCACCCCATCGGGGCTCTCCAGCAGGTAGGAGTTGACCAGCAGCCCGGTCTCACCGGCCGTGTGGGTGTGGACCGTGAGCGACATTGCACGTCCTTGTAGGAGTGAGTAGTCCCAGACGCTGCGCGACCTCGCCAGGCCGTCCATGCCGGGCATGCGGATGTCCATGAGGACGACGTCAGGACTCGCGCGTCGTCGCGGCCACCGCCGAGGCGCCGCTGTAGGCCCCGCCCACCAGGGTCATGCCGTCATCGTCGTCGATGAGGGTCTGCAGCCCTACCCGTATCAGGTCTTGGTCGTCAACGACGAGGACGCCGATCACGGTCGGCCTGCGACATCCCTACGCCACAGCCAACCGCAGGGTCGGGCGGCACGCCTCCCACTACGCAGATGTTATCCGTGACGGGTCCTAACCCGCCCGAAACGCTTATACGATCACAACGGCATGCAGGTCGGCTAGGTGACTGACATCGCCTGGGTTGGCTCGGGGCACTCAAGCGGACCGGTCACCGACGCGGCCCTCGACTGGCCGCCATTCATGTGCAGCCGGTCCGCGGCCTGGGGCCCGCCCCCGGCTCGCCACGCGTTGCGGGAGCGGATCATCGACGCCGAGCGCGCGTGGGTCCGGGCGCCCGCGGCGCTGCTCGACGGCGCCGTGCCGCTCGAGATCGCACGCGACGAGGCGGGTCGCGCCCGGGTCGCCAGCGTGCTCGCCGATGCGACCCGCCGTCCTGGCGCCGAGGTCGGTGGCGCCAGCGCGTTCAACGTCGAGCGGGTGCTCGCACTCCTGGGTTGCGCAGCGCCGCCGCCGAGGTCGACCGTATCGACCTGATGATGTCCCGGCGCCGTCGGCTGCCATCCCCGGTTCGAGGTCGCCGATCGCAGCCCCATCGAGCCGCTGACCGAGATCCCCACGCTGATGCGCCTTGCCGCGGCGCAGCACACCGGGCTGCTCAACGCGTCGCGGCTGGCGAGTGACCTGGAGGTCTCGGCACCCACCCTCCGTCGCTACCTGACGAACTAGTCGGCTCATCGACGGGTTTGGGCCTCCAGGTCGCACTTCATCATTTCCGCACCTACGACCAGAAGGAGGTCGATGTCGTCCTGCAGGACCGGCGGGGACGGGTGCTCGGCATCGAGGTGAAAGCCAGCATGACGATCCGCAGCGCCGACTTCAGCGGCCTGCGAGCCCTTGCCGAGGCCGCCGACCACCAGTTTGCCGGGGGCATGGTGCTGCACCCAGGACGGGAGGTCGTCCCCCACGGACAGGGCCTTTGAACGGTTCCGCTCTCTCTCTCCTCTGGACCGCACCCGTTGGGCCGCCGTCCTGACCACGGACAGGTCGTTGAGATCGTCAAGGCGTGCCCACCACGAGGTCATCGTCGCTCTCGATCTGACCGTGCGCGAGGACGTTGCGGAACCCCGTGGCCCTCGCCAGGCGTGCGGCCAAGGCGTCATCGATCAGGAGGATGCCGCACTGGATGGCCGCGACCTGCTCAAGGCCATGAGCGCCAGCCGGGAGCCCCCCAGTTCGTCTGCCCACGTCGACCACATCCACGTCTCGTCGATGAGCGTCTCGCCGACGTCGAGGCACACCCACCGCACCGCTGTCACGCCACGACCGCGGTGTCCACGAGCGCGCCGCCGCAGAAGAGATCGGTCGCGCGGGCGAGGTCTGCGCGAGCGGGCGTAGGTGCGCTCGCCTGAGGTCGCGCCACAAGCCCCAAGTCTCGTTCTGCTGCCTGTTCGGCTCGGTCGCGACCGCGTCGGCGCACCCTGGCAGCGACGTCGACCTCGCGGTGGCGCTCACGGTGCCGATCGGCCGGTGAGCCACGCCGGCGCGTCGGGGGTTCCCAGCCGCCGGGTGGGGCGAGAACGAGGATGCTATGGGGCCCGCCGCGGGTCACGGCCGCTGAGGCCCAGCGCACGCTCCAGCGTGGTGGCCGTGTCCGGGACCGCGACCGCCGGTCCATAGATGCCCATCTCCCTGCCTTGCGCGGCGGTTCGGGTCAGTTCGCGGTCGACGAACGCGGCGACCTCCTCGCCCCAGTCGGGTTCTTGGCCGGTCGCGCGGGCAAGGTCCCAGCCGTGCAGGACGAGCTCCGTGCAAGCCATGCCGCCGATCATCGAGGCCGGCACCTCCTCCGGGCTGCCGAAACGGGTGGTCCCCTCCCAGGCTCGCTGGTCGCCCCAGGCCTCGACGATCCGGTCGATCTGCGACTCCAGCGCCGCGGCCCAGTCGTCCCGGCTGAGGTCGACGCTGCGCTCGTCGGGACCCGTCGGGGCCACAGGCTCCTTTCGACCCGCCCCCTCGAGGGCGGGACCCCAGAAGAGCAGGTGGTTGACGAGGTCGCGCACGGCGAACTCGCTGCACGGGGTCGGCGCGTTGAGCTGGTCCACTCTGATGCGTCGAACGACGTTCTCGGTGGGCGCGGCAGCTGCGGCGACGAGCGTGTGGCCCTGCATGATGTCCCTCCCATGTCCTTCAGTGGTCGATCGGCGCACCGGTCGGTATCACGGTCGCCGCTTCGCCGCAGCCGTGTATTGAACAATCGCGACGGCCTACACTCGCGCCGTGGTGAGGCTCGCTGACGAACGGGATGTCCGGGGGCTTCGAGGTGCCTGGACAGACTTTCAGCGCCACGCCTACCATGAGCCGGGGCCCCGGCTCGCCCCCTTCGTGGCCCGGTACTGGAGTGTGGCCTGGGACCTGTCAGGGGAGCCGCCGTACCGGCAGCTGATCGTCCCGTACCCGAACGTGCACCTGTCGTTCGTCAACGGCGTCGCGCGGATCCACGGCGTGGCCCGCGGGCACGTGCTCCGCACACTCGAGGAGCGTGGACGCGTCTTCGGGGTGGCCTTCCGCCCAGGTGGGTTCCGCCCGTTCCTGCGCAGGCCGGTGTCGATGATCACCGATCGATCCGTCAGCGCGAGCGAGGTCTTCGGCGTGGAGATGCCCGAGGTCCCGATGGCGTCGGCCAGCGACCCCGCCGAGATGCGCGGGATCGTCGAGGAATTCCTGTGCGCGAACCTGCCTGAGCGCGACCCGACGGCGGAGGCGGTCGCCGACATCGTCGCCCGCATCGCCGACGATCGGGGGATCACCAGGACCGATGCGCTGGCGGCCGATCTCGGCATGGGCGTCCGGCGGCTGCAGCGGCTCTTCGCCGACTACGTCGGCGTCGGGCCGAAGTGGGTGATCCGCCGCTACCGCCTGAGGGAGGTGACCGACCGGATGGCGACGGGGGAGGCCATCGACTGGGCAGGGCTCGCCGCCGACCTCGGCTACGCCGATCAGGCCCACTTCATCCGTGACTTCACGGCGATGGTCGGCGAGTCTCCTACCGTCTACGCCGAGCGCTACCCACGCAGGGGGGCGGCAGTGGTATCCAACGCGGACGGTTGAGAACCGCAACGAGTCGACGACGCTCTGTGAGGGGCCGTCCCTCCACCCGCAGCCGGCAGTGGCGCTTGAAATAGCTTGGATGGCGTCCTGGGCGTCGCGGGCCTCCCCGGGCGCGGGTGGTCGTGTTCATCCGCCCCGCCGCTCAGCGCGGGAACGCACGAGCGCGCCGGGCAGGTCCGCGAGCCGGTCGAGGACCAGCGCGGCGCGGCCATCGGTGTCTGCCTGCAGGATCCCCCACGGCCCTCGGCGCAGCCACACCGCGCGCATGCCCGCCTCCGCGGCGGGCACGACGTCGTTGTCGACCCGGTCGCCGACGTAGGCCACCCTGCCGGGCGGCGCATCACCCATGAGTCGCAGGGCGGCGGCGAAGAACGCCGGGTCGGGCTTGCCGACGCCCATCTGGTCGCTCATCGCCATGACCTCGGCCTTTACGCCCAGCGCGCGCAGCTCCGCCTCGCGGCTGGCCGGCTGGTTGCCCATGATCGCGACGCGGAACCCGGCCGCCCGCAGCGCGTCCAGTGTCGGCAGCGCGTCGGGGTACAGGTCCCCTGGCGCGAACCTTCCGTAGGCTCGCTGCACCGCCGGCTCGGCGACGGCCCAGTCCCGCACGCCCAGCAGCGCGAAGACCTCCTGGTGGTCGCCGCCTGTGGCGATCGCGCCGCCCAGCGCGGCCATGAGCGTCAGCCGGGAGACCCCCAGCTCATCTGCCCAGGTCGACCACATCCGCGTCTCGTCGATGAGCGTCTCGCCGACGTCGAGGCACACCCACCGCGCCGCGGTCACGCCACGACCGCGGTGCCCGCGAGCGCGCCGCCGCAGAAGAGATCGGTCGCGCGGGCGAGGTCTACGCCGAGCGGGCGAGCCGTTCCTCGCTCCGCCCAGCCGATGACGTTGTCGAGCCACAGGATGGTCAGCGCCTGCGCCAGGCGCTGCGGGGACTGGTCAGCGCGTATACGGCCAGCCGCCTGCCCTGCCTCGATGATCGGCTGGATCACCGCGGACAGGGTGGGCCGGTCGGCCAGCACGCGCAGCCAGTCCTCCCGGTTGCCGACGATCTCGCGCACCATGCGGCCCATCACCGGCCGCGGTCCCGCCTCATTCAGCGCCGCGAAGTCGGCGGCCAGCGAGCGCAGCGCGGACGTCGGGGCCGCGGCTCCGCCTGACCTCGCCGACTGCAGCTCGACCACGAGCTGCGCGCCGCGCTCGAGCAGCACGTCCTGCTTGCGCTGGAAGTGGACGTAGAAGGTGCCCTTGGCGACAGCGGCGGCCGCGGTGATCTCGTCGACGGACGTGCGCTCGACGCCCTTGGCGGCGAACAGGTCGAGCGCCGCGTCGCACAGCGCGGTCTTGGTGCGTTCACCGCGGCCCTGCGCTCTGACGCCGGCCCGCGTGCCCACCGCTTGACCCACTCCGACCTCCGCACTTCGGTTGACCGCGATCAGTAGGTCTACAGGATGCGCATGCACCACGTCGAAATCGACGAGCTGGTCTCCCCGGGTCGGCTGGCCGCCTGGCTGGACAGGCACGTCGAGGGTGGGGACGGCGCACCGGCCGGGTGCCGCGGCGGCCCCGAGTCCCCGAGGCTGGCGGGTATCGTCCACCTCGACGAGCGAGACCGCGCCACGGCTCGCCCTGCTGGATTCGAATGTCGACCTCGACCGTTGGACCCATGACATGCTGATCTCGTTCGCCCGCGGAGCGCCGAGCGCCGACTTGCTGCCGGTGGCGGCGGTCCGCGACGCCGCGGAGCGGGTGCTGGCCTCGGACGCGCACCGGGTGCTTTCCTACGGTCCTTCCGGCGGGTACCCAGCGCTGCGAGACCAGCTGGCTGCCCGGCACAGGGTCCCGCCCGACCGGATCATCGTCACCAACGGGTCGCTGCAAGGCGTCGCCTTCGTCGCTGAGCTCCTTGCGCGCCAGCGCCGCGCGCACGTCGCGGTCGAGGCGCCCACCTACGACCGCTCGCTGCTGAACTTCCGCGACCGCGGCTACCGCATCGACGCGGTGCCGCTGGAGGCCGACGGCCTCGATGTGGACACGCTGGCCGCGCTGGCGCCCCCCGCGCTGCTGTATGTGATCCCGACCTTCCAGAACCCCGCCGGGTGCACGCTGTCGGCCGCCAAGCGGGAGCGTGTGGTCGCCTGGGCCGAGGAGCGAGAGGTGCTCGTGTTCGAAGACGACCCGTACTCGCTGCTGCGTTACGCCGGCACCGACGTCGCCACGCTCCGCGCCAGCGCCCCGGAGCGGGTCATCTGGTCGACGTCGTTCACCAAGACCGTCGCGCCGGGCCTGCGCGTCGGCTACCTGATCGTGCCCGACTCGCTGGCCGGCGAGCTGTCCCAGCTGGCCACCAACACCTACATCTCACCGTCGTTCCTGCCGCAGGCGATCTGCGCGGACCTGCTGGAGCGGGGCACGTTCGAGGTGGGTGTGGCGGCGGCCCGCGAGGCCCTGGCGGCTCGGCTCGCCGCGCTGTGCGACGCGCTGGACCTGCACCTTCCCGACGCCTCCTACGTGCGACCGGAGGGCGGCTACTTCCTGTGGCTGCGGCTGCCAGCCGGCGTCGACGCGGCCACGCTCGGAGCGGCCGCTGCCCGTAGGGACGTCACGTTCGTGCCCGGCACGGACTTCTTCGTGCCCACGGGCGACGGTGCGACCCCCGGCCGCGACGCCATCCGACTCGCGTTCTCCGCCGCCACTCCCGAACAGATCGCCGAGGGCGTCGAGCGGCTGGCCGCGGCGGTGGCCGACGCGGCCGGGTAGGCGGCATCCCGGCGGACAGAGTGCCCGACGACATCGCCGGCACGCTCCGCCACCTGGGGCAGAACCAGTAGCACGTGCGGCCAGCGCACGCGTGAACGCGGGGCATCACGGCTGGTTCGGTGGCCGTGTGCGCGGGGTTCGGCCGCCCGGGTAGCCGGTACCACCGCGCAACCTTGGCTACCCGTGGCGCGCGGCTGCGCGGCTGCGCGCGCTCGGGCCGCGCATGCCGATGTGCCCTGAGCGAGGACACGGTCGGCCGCCGCGCACGGTGGCCTCATGAGGGCCGCCCGGTGCGAGTTCGCGCCGTGTCTCCGGGTGGGGCGCACGCGTGTGTTGGCGCATGGACGGTAGCGCCACGGCTGGGCTGGCGGAACACCGACATCGTGCGGGCGGGGAGAGACGACGCTCGTGACGGCGGCATTCGCGCTGGTCAGGGCCAAGTTCTCGCGGCTCCTGGCCGACGCCGAGGGGCGGGTCACGGCCGCCGCATGCCGCACCCGGCACGGGCGACCCAGCAGTGCCCGGCGGTTGCTGGCGGCGGCGGCGGGCCCGGTGCCTGACGGTCGGGATTCGGTCCCTCCCGGTTCAGCGGGAGGGACGAGCTCCGGCCGCGCAGCCGACGAGCGCCCCGCGGTCCACCAGGTGCAGGCACGGGCAGGCGGCGGCGCCATCCGCTGGCGCGGGACACCTGCCGCCGCCGCCCGGTGCGGCGCCGTGGGCACCACTCGTGCAGGCGCTCGCCGCGGGTTACTCGGCCGACCGGACGCGCCGGATCCTTGCAATGGCGCGGCGAACCGTGCAGCGTAGCCCGTCGTCGCGCCCCTTTGAAGACTCGGCGACGCGTCGTTCGGCGATGGATCGGACGACCAGCTGGGAACGCCGAGGCCGTCCCTTCCCCGTAGACGGTCGAGGCTGCCGGGAAGCCGGCGCACTGGGTGCCGATATACCGAGTCTCCGACCCGAAAGGCAGACCACCATGAACAAGCAGGAGCTGATCGACTCCGTCGCCGACGGCGCTGAGCTGACCAAGGCCGACGCGGGCCGAGCCGTCGATGCTGTCGTATCGACGATCTCCGACGCGCTGCGCGCCGGTGAGAAGGTGGCGATCACGGGCTTCGGCAGCTTCGAGGTCCGCGAGCGGGCGGCCCGCACGGGCCGCAACCCGCAGACCGGCGCGACCATGCAGGTCCCGGCGTCGAAGGCTCCGGCCTTCAAGGCGGGCAAGGGCCTCAAGGACGCCGTGCGGTAGCTCAGCTCCGCACTCCTCACGCTCAGCGCCCGCCCGCACCTGGTGCCGGCGGGCGCTGCGCGTACCTGGAGGCAATGGAGTTCGACGCCTGGACTCAACAGGCCTCAGAACGTGCTCGAGTTCGGCGATGCCTGCCGCCGGGCAGTCGCGCACGTGTTCGCCGGCGCGCCAGTCCGCCCCCCGACACCATGCCGACACGGCGGGACCATCGCGGTCATCCCGTGGCGGGTCCGGCGGGCGCCTGGCCGGAGCCTTCTCGCTGGGTGGCGAGTTTCCTCGGCCGTTTTCGGCGGCGGCGGGCGCAGGCGGGCGCCTGGCCAGAGCTTTCTCGCTGGGTGGCGAGTTTCGTCCGCGGCCTCGGGCGTTCTCGCGTGCGTTCTCGCGCGGACGGCCGGCCGCGGGCACCGCGCGGTGGGGGCCCGACGAAGGTCGCGACCACGGCGGCCGCACCGGCGACGCCGATCGCGTCGACGCTGCCCGTGCGGACCGGACCCCCATCCAAACACGTTGTCAGTCCTCAGGCCTCCAGGCGGGCCTTGAGTTCGGTGAGCCGCCCGCGCCACCAGGCCTTCATGCGCTCGGTGGTCTCGACGTCCTCCAGCCGTTGGTGCTGGACCGCCGCCATGCTCTTCGCCGGCCCCTTGGCCGTGAACGACACCAGCACCCGCGTGCTGTCGTCAACATCGAAGCGGGCCGACTTGTGGGGGTTGGACGTGCGCACCGACAGCGCGAGGTCGGGGAGCCAGTCCCAGCGCGCCTCAGCCTCGACAAACGCCGCGAACAGCCGCTCCACGGGCGCGTTCACGGTCTTGCTCGCGCTGACGGTGAAGGTGCCGTCTGCTCGCTGGCGGGCTACGCGCCTGCCGCGGGCCTGCTCGTAGCCGACGGTGACGCCCTGCGCCCACCAGCCGTCCACGCCCTGGCTGTCGACCAGCCAGCTGGCGATCTCGGGGTGGGTGCGCTCGGCCGCGCCCCAGTCGTCGAGGACTGCGAACCACTGCTCCCACGACTTGCCGGTGCGGCGCTCCAGCACCTCGCCGGAGTAGGGCGGCGTGAAGGCGGGGGCGGGCCCCGGAGCCTGGGCGGGCGCTGGCGCCTCGCCAGCATCGTCGGACGCATCGTCGCCCTTCTTCGCGAGCAGCTGCTCGCGAGCCGCGGTGTAGGGCTCGCCGGTCTTGGCCATGCGCGCGCGGACTGCACGCTTGAAAGGCTTCTGCCTGGTCATGCGGTGCTCCTCTCACAGGCGGCGGCCTCGGGGACTCACGCTCCCTGGGCCCCGCCGGAAAGGGCTCACGCGAACGACCGGCGTCCCGAGGACTCGTGGTCCCCTTTCCCCCGCGCGTGCCGGCGGCGTGAGCGCCGGGTGCGAGGTCAGGCGCGGGACGGCGCCGGGGGCAGAGTAGCGCACCAGGCGCGCGCCGCGCCACCCTGCCGCTGGCCTGAAGGCGGTGTGCTCGGCGTCGGCGGGGCCATCCCCGTGCGGTGGTGCGCCTGAGCGACCGGTGAGGTCGCTCAGGCCGACCAGTGGCCGGTTGCGCCGGTGGGATTGCCCTCGCGTCGAAGGTCAGGCGCGCGGGAAGGCGCGCACCGGGCCGTCGATGGTGACGTGGCAGCGGTCGCCAGGAGTCAGGTCGGTGACCGGGCCCAAGCGGACGCGCACGCGGCGGCCGCCCTCCAGGCGCACGATCAGCACCTGGTCGTGACCGTAGAACTCGCGGGCGACGACGTGGGCGGTGCCGCGCGCGTCCTTGGTGAGGCGGATCTCCTCGGGGCGGACCAGCACGTCGACGCCACCCCGAGCCTCCTCCCTCAGCGCCAGCGCGCCCAGCTCGGTGTGGACGACATCGCCGGTGGAGTCGCCGGCCCAGAACTCAGCCTCGCCCACGAACGCGGCGACCAGGCGGTCGGCCGGCTCGTGGTAGAGCCGCTCGGGAGCGGCGAGCTGCGCGATCCGTCCGGCGTGCATGACCGCGACCTCGTCAGCCAGCGACAGGGCCTCCTCCTGATCGTGGGTGACGAAGACCGCGGTGGCGTCGGCCGCGGTGAGGATCCGGTGCACGTCCGAGCGCACCTGGGCGCGCAGGGCGGCGTCGAGGTTGGAGAACGGCTCGTCGAGGAGGATGACCGCCGGCTGCGGAGCAAGCGCCCTCGCGAGCGCGACGCGCTGCTGCTGCCCGCCGGACAGCTCATGCGGGAAGCGGTGCTCCAGACCGGCCAGACCGACCAGCTCGAGCACCCCGTCAAGCGCCTCTGCGCGATCCCGCCCGCGCCGCGGGAGCCCGAAGCCGACGTTGCCGGCCACGTCGAGGTGGGGGAACAGCGCGTAGTCCTGGAAGACCATCCCGATGCGCCGCCGGTCAGGCGCCACGAACCGCCCGTTGCCCGCGACGATCCTCCCGTCGATGGTGATCTCGCCGGCATCGGGGTGCTCGAACCCGGCGATGAGGCGCAGCATGGTCGTCTTGCCGCAGCCGGAAGGCCCCAGCAGCGCGACGATCCGCCCCCGTGTGACGTCCAGATCCACGCCGTCCACGGCCCGGGTTTCGCCGAACGACTTGACGACGCCGCGAACGTGAATCGGGACTTCACTCATCGGAGGGCCCCAGCAATGGAGGTGCGGGTGTACACGACGGCGAGCGGAATGCTCGACAGCGCCACGAGCAGCAGCGCTGGCGCCGCCGCGCGGGCGAAGAACGCCTCGCTGGTGGCGGTCCAGACGTCGGTGGCCAGCGTGGAGTAGCCCGTGGGGCCGAGCAGCAGCGTGGCGGGCAGCTCCTTCATGGCCGTCAGGAACACCAGTGCCGCACCCGCGACCACGCCGGGGCGCACCAGCGGCGCGGTGACGGCGACGAGGGTGCCGAAGCCGCTGCGGCCGAGGCTGCGGGCGGCCTCCTCGACCGACGGCGGCACCTGCAGCACTGAGGCGCGGATGGCGCCGACGGCCTGCGGCAGGAACAGGACCACGTAGGCGAAGACCAACAGCGCCAGCGTCTGGTACAGCGGGCCGCCGTAGCGTGCGCCGAAGAACACGAGCGCCAGCGCGACCACGATGCCAGGCAGCGCGTAGCCCAGGTAGGCGCTGCGTTCCAGCGTCGAGGACAGCCGACCCCGGTGGCGGACGCTCAGGACCGCGACCGGCAGGGCTGCCAGCACGGCCGCGGCGGCGGCCAGACCAGAAGCCAGGACGGAGTTGCGCGCGGCGGTGAACACCAGCCGCAACGGCTCTCCAGCGGCCAGCCCCCGCGCCAGCCAGTAGCCGAGGACGGTCAGCGGCACCACCAGCGCCAGCAGCACCACGAGTGCGCAGAACGCCACGGCCGGCCAGCGCCAGCGGCCCAGCGCCAGCGGCTGCGGCGAGCGTCGCGCGCCAGCCGAGGAGCGGTGGTAGCCGGCGCGCCCACGCAGCCGTCCTTCGACGATCAGCAGCGCCACCGTGAACAGCACCAGCAGCAGGGCGAGCACGGCGGCAGGCGTGCGGTCGAACGCCCCCTGGTACTGCACGTAGATGACGCGCGTGAACGAGCTGAATCGCAGCAGGCTGACGGCGCCGAAATCGCTCAGGCAGTACAGCGCCACCAGCAGCGCGCCGGCGCCCATCGCGGGCCGCAGCTGGGGCAGGGTCACGGTGCGGAACGTGGCGGCGGCCGAGCGGCCGAGGCCGCGGCTGGCTTCCTCCAGCGACGGGTCCATTCCCAGCAGCGCGCCGCGGACCGTCAGCAGGAGGTAGGGGTAGCTGAACAGGGTCAGCGCCAGCGCCGCGCCGGGCAGCCCGTAGATCTCGGGCAGGCGCTCGACGCCGAGGGGCGCCAGCAGGTCGGCGAGCATGCCGCGCGGCCCGAACGCGGCCACGTAGGCGAAGCCGCCGACGTAGGTGGGCACGACGAGTGGCACCGCGGTCAGCACCGCCCAGACGCGCCTGCCCGGCAGGTCCGTGCGGGTCGTCAGCCAGGCGAGCGGGACCGCGATCAGCGCGCTGGCTGTGGTGACGATCCCGGCGAGCAGGGCGGTGTTGGCGAAGATTACCAGCGTCTGCGGCTCGGTGGCGAGGGCCAGCGCCCGCTCCCCGGCTCCGGCCGCCCTGATGACGAGATAGCCCAGCGGCAGCACCATCGCGAGCGCGACCAGCACACCGGGGACCACGAGGTAGGCCGGAGGGCGGCGCCCGCCACGCCGCGCCCGCCCGCCGCGCGGTGGCACCTCGGGCGCAGCCGCCGCGTGCGGTGCGACGGCGACCTCTGGCATGCCGATGGCGCCTTTCCCAGTAGGACTCTCAGTCCAAGACGGCGGGCGGTGGTCGGTTAGGCATACCGAACCCGCACGTCGCAGTGTGGCGCGCGCGTCGGGTACGCGCAACCCGAAGAGCCGCGGACGCGTTACGATGCGTGGCGAGCATGGAGCTGCTCGAGCGGGAAGCGTCCTTCGAGGCGCTGCAGGACTGCCTCGCGGATGGCGCGGGCCGGGCGGGGGCGTGTGGCGCTGGTCAGCGGAGAGGCCGGCGTCGGGAAGTCCGCGCTGGTCGACCGCTTCTGCGCGTTGCATCAGCGTGACGCCCGCGTCCTCCGGGGCGCCTGCGACGCGTTGTCGACCCCGCGCGAGCCGGCCGAGCCGGCAGGTGCGAACGCGCAGCTCAGAACCCGCCCCCGAGGCGGCGCAGGATCTGCCAGGCGTCCTCGGCCATGGCGTCGTCCAGGGTCTCAGCGATGCTCTTGCCGTCGAACTCCTGGCGGGGCAGGCGCAGGATACGGTCAGCGGCCACCGCGTCGGTCGTGAACGCGGTGATCGCGGCGATGATCCGCGGCAGGTCCTCACGCAGCCCGACGTCGGTGAACTGCCAGGCCGGGTAGTAGGTGGCTTTGCCGACAGTCCGACCCAGCAACTTGCCACGCTCGCGAATCTGGTGGACGGCCTGCGGGGTCGACACGTCCAACAGTGCGCACGCCTGCTTGGTGGTCAGGGATCCCGCCTGGAACGCGGCGATGACGCCACCGCGTCGCTCCGCCATCACCAGCGGCCACCGGACGCAACGAGTCGTGACCTCGACCTCCTCGCCGAGCAGCGCCCTGGGCACGGGGACGACCCCCTCGGGCTCCCGCTCGGGCTTCCTCGGCGATACGGTCGATCAGCGCAGATATGGAGACACCTCCTGACCGTCATGGTATCGCCACGCACCCGATCATTCCAACAATCTCAACAGGAGGGGAGACGCGACCTCGACGCCGGACTCAGCCGGCGCCCAGTCCGGTGGGACCTGATGTGGATCCCCGCGACTCGCCGGAGCGCGTCGGTCAGTGGATCGCCGCGAGCTGGGGCGTCCCCGTGACCGGCGATCGTCTCGGCCAGGCGCGCCAGCAGGTCCGGATGAGCGCGCCGCCGCGCCGCGCAGTGACCGGGACAGGCCACCGCGGCGCTCGACGGACCCCGCTCGTGGGCGCAGGATGCACAGTGGACGCCGACCAGAAAGGCCGCTGTGAACGCCGCCCCGCATCCCCTGCCGCTCGACTGCCCTGCCTACCTGCGGGTGATCCAGCGGGAGGCGGAGGCCTTCGCGCAGACGCTGGGCGCCGGCTCACTCGACCGGCGCGTGCCGATGTCGCCGGAATGGACGCTGGCCGACCTCACCGTGCATCTGGGCCTGGTCCACCGCTGGGCGACGAGGATCGTGACGTCGGGCGAGCAGGCCGACCGGCCCGATCCGCCGGAGGGCGCCGATCTCCCGGCGTGGTTCGAGCAGGGCGCACGGGCCCTGTTGGATGCCCTGTCGGCCGCCGAGCCGGAGGCGGGATGCTGGGGCTTCGGCCCGGAGCAGCGGATGGCCTTCTGGTTCCGCCGGCAGGCGCAGGAGACGGCGGTCCACCGGCACGATGCGCAGGAGGCGGCTGGTCCTCCGGAGCCGATCGAGGCGGTGCTGGCGGCCGACGGAGTTGACGAGCTGCTGGCGGTGATGCTGCCGCGGGCGGCCGCGCGGTTCGGCGAGCCGCCGCAGCTGCGCGCTGCCCTGCGGCTGCACGCCACAGACACCGGGCATAGCTGGCTGCTGGGATCCAGCTCAGGCGGCCACACACCCGAGGTGTCACTGTTCGACGGCGCTGCCCTCGACGCGAGCGCCCGCCTGTCGGGGACGGCCGAAGGGCTGCTGCTGAGCTTGTGGCGCCGGATCGAACCCGCCGCGGCGCTCACCGTCGACGGGGACCCCGGCGTCATCGAGGACCTGTGGGGCGGACGGCTGACGACCTGAGCGCTGCCCGCGGCGGTCCGCCGGCGCCTCAGCCTAGGGGGCGAGCACGCCCTGATGGCGCAGCAGGTCCTCGGGCTGCATGACCAGGCCGGTGACGAAGGGGCCGAACTCCCCGTAGCGGGCGCTGACCTCGTCGAAGCGCATCTCGTACACGATGTCCCTGAGCGCACCCGGGTCGTCGGCCAGCAGGGTGACGCCCCACTCCCAGTCGTCCAGGCCGGTGGAGCCCGTGATGAGCTGCAGCACCCTGCCCCGGTAGGTCCTGCCGACCCGCGCGTGGCCGACCATGAGCCGCTTGCGGGCCGAAAAGTCTAGCGCGTACCAGTTGTCGTCACCGTCGCGCCGCTTGCTCATCGGGTAGAAGCTCAGCACCTTCTTGTGCGGCAGTTGCGGGTGCAGGCGGTGCTCCGCGTAGGCGCTCATCCGCTCCCGGAAGGCGTTCAGAGCCTCGGTGTGCTCGGCGGAACCCTCTGCCAGGCCGTCCTCGTCGACAAGGCGGCGAGTCTCGTCGGTCTCGGTCGAGGTGTACTCGCTGAGCTCGGTCAGCGACAGATAGCTGGCGGCCGGCGCGAGCGCCGCGCCCAGCGGGTCGCTGACCAGCGCGACGTGGAAGGCGTCCAGCGCCGTCAGGTCCGGTCCCAGCGCCATGATCCCGATGTCCGCCTTCTGCCCCAGGACGCTGAACACCAGAGCCTGGTAGCCGTCGCGGGCGCCGAACGCCTGGATCCGGGCCGCGAGCTGGCGTCCCGCGGCCTCGCGGTCGAAGTGCGGGTCGGCGAGCACGTCGCGGCGCAGGTGGAAGAACAGGTGCAGCACGCCCCAGCCCTGGTCGGTGGTCACGGCTTCGGTCGGCACGGCGCGCTCTCTGTTGTGTGTGGGTGCCGGCCAGCCTAGTGCGTGACGGGGAGCGCACCTCACCAGCGCCGGCCCTCATCCTGCACGGCGCGGAGGAAACCATCTGGCCACCGCGGTTCGCCGCCGCGGCGCAACGGTTCCGGCGGGATGTCGAACGGCGGCGCCGTCCCACGCCGTACCGTCCGGTAACATCCTGCTGAAGCCCAGCCCGGGAGCAGGCGCTGGGATCAGGCCGGAAAGACCAGTCGAGGAGCTAGGCCATGGCGACCACGCACGTGAAGGGCAACACCCCCGTCGAGGTCGGTGCGGACGAGCACCTCACCAGCCGCCTGTGGCAGCGCGCGTCGGCGTCCGGCACGCGGGAGGTGCTGCGCTACTGGGACGCCGGCGCCTGGCGCGGACTGACCTGGGCCCAGCTGGGGGACCGCGTGCGGGCCGTCGCGGCCGGCCTGATCGGTATGGGCATCGACAAGGGCGACCGGGTCGCCCTCATGAGCAACACGCGCGTCGAGTGGACCGTGACGGACCTGGCCATCCTGGCCGTCGGCGGTGTCACCGTCCCCATCTACGAGACGAGCTCAGCCGAGCAGTGCGCTTGGATCCTGTCCGACTCGGGAACCAAGCTGGCCGTCTGCGCGACCCCGGACCACGCCAAGATCCTCGACCAGGCGCGCGCCGAGGCGTCCGATCTCGGCGAGATCTTCGTCATCGACGACGGCGGGCTCGATGCGCTGGCCGAGCGGGCGGGTGACGGCGACCCCGGGAAGGTCACGGAGCGCGCGGACGACCTGGGCCTCGGTGACCTCGCCTCGATCATCTACACGTCGGGCACCACGGGCAACCCGAAGGGCTGCAGCCTCACCCACGGCAACCTCCTGTCGACCGCTCGGCAGACCGAGATCAACCTGGCCGCGCTGTTCGGACCCGAGGCATCCACCCTGCTGTTCCTGCCGCTGGCGCATGTGTTCGCCCGCATCATCCAGTTCGTAGCGCTGGAGAGCGACGTGCAGATGGGCTACGCCCGCTCGGTCGAGCAGCTCGCCGAGGATCTCGAGTCGTTCAGCCCGACGTTCCTGCTGAGCGTGCCGCGCGTGTTCGAGAAGGTCTTCAACGGCGCGCAGCGCAAGGCCGAAGGCGCCAAGGCCAAGGTGTTCAACTTCGCGGTCCAGGCGGCGCAGGACTGGGCCAGCACGGACCACCCCGGACTCGCGGCGAACCTCAAGCGCGGCCTCGCGGACAAGCTGGTGTACTCCAAGCTGCGCCACGCGCTCGGCGGCAAGATCCGCTACTGCGTCTCCGGTGGCGCTCCGCTGGCGCCGCACCTGGCGTACTTCTTCCACGCCGCCGGCATCACGATCCTCGAGGGTTACGGGCTGACCGAGACGTCGGCGGCCTCGTGCGTCAACACGCCCAAGGCGATGCGGATCGGCACCGTCGGCCAGCCTTCGCCTGGCACGGAGGTGATGGTCGCCGAGGACGGCGAGCTGCTCATGCGCGGCTCGGGCGTGTTCACCGGCTACTGGCACAACGACCAGGCCACCGGTGAGGTCATCACCGACGACGGGTGGTTCCGCACCGGCGACATCGGCGCGATCGACGACGACGGGTTCGTGCGCATCACCGGTCGCAAGAAGGAGCTGATCGTCACCGCGGCCGGCAAGAACGTCGCGCCGGCCGTGCTCGAGGAGCGCCTGAAGTCCCACCGCCTCGTGTCGCAGGCCATGGTCGTCGGCGACAACCGTCCGTTCGTGGCTGCGGTGATCACCCTGGAGCCCGACGAGCTGACGGCGTTCGCCGCCGAGCACGGACTGTCCGGCGGGCCCGCCGAGCTGCGCACCGATGCGCAGGTCCTCGCCGAGCTGGGCAAGGCCGTGGACCACGCGAACGCGGCGGTCAGCAAGGCCGAGTCGATCCGCAAGATCACCGTCCTCGATCGGGACTTCACCGAGGAGCACAACGAGATGACGCCGACGATGAAGCTGCGGCGGCGCAACATCATCGAGAACCACAGCGACGAGATCGAGGCGCTGTACACGGGCTAGCACGCCTCGTGTGGAGGATCCGCCGCCTTGCCCACCGCGCCGCCCGCGCGTCGGCTGACGCCGTGCCTCACGCGGTACGGGAGGTCGCGCTGGCGCTGGCCACTCGCTCCGCGGACGGCCCGACGCTGCTGCCCGGACCACCCGAGGGACCTGTGCTGGTGCTGGCGCCGCACCCCGACGACGAGACGATCGGCGCCGGGGGCACCATCGCCAGGCATGCCGCCAGGGGAGACGAGGTCGTCGTGGTGGTGGCAACCAGCGGTGAGGCGACCACGGGTGGGCGGATCCGGCACGGCAGCGGCCGCCTGGCAGCGGCCAGGGAGGCCGAGTGTCGCGCGGCCTGCGTCGATCTGGGCGTGACCATGGCGCCCGTGTTCTGCCGGCTGCCCGATGGCCGGCTGGGAGAGGCGGTCGACGAGCTGGCCGGCGCGCTGGCCGAGCAGGGCGCCCACGCGAGCGTGGTCTACGCCCCGACGGTGCTCGACCCGCACCGTGATCACCGCGCCGCGAACGCCGCGCTCGTCAGGGCCGGACTGCGCGCCGAGGTGCTGGGCTACGAGGTGTGGTCGCCGGCGCCGGTGGACGTGCTCGTCGACGTCGGCGAGGTCTGGGCGGACAAGGAGCGGGCCCTGCGGCGCTACGCCACGGCCCTGGCCTCCGTGGACTACGTCCGAGCGGCCGCGGGGCTCGCCGCCTACCGCAGCGCATCGTGCGGCCTGGGTGGTGTCGGTTGGGCCGAGGGCTTCGTCCGGCTCGACCCGGCGACGCACGCAGAGCTGGTCACCCGCGCGGGTCTGCTGGCCTGGACCGGCGACGGCGAGCCAGCGGGGCCATCAACTGACACGTGAATGCGCCCGAGCCCCCGGGAACTCGACACCCTGTCGAGATTCCTGCGCTATGCGCGGCTGTTCCGACACAGTGCCGGACCAGCCTGCGAGGGCGATTCTCACAATCCCGGTTGTGGCCATCGCGTAGCGATGGCCATGAATGCTGAGAGGCGGCGAGCGGCCGCGAAGCCCACGACCGCGGCTCCGCCGGAGATGCACAGGCTGCGCAGCCGCGCGAGTCCCCGTGAATCGTGGGCGGACAGCTGGGCGACGCCGTCGCCGGCGTCGGCCAGCGCACCTGCTCGCACCCAGCGCGCCAGCTCGACATCGTCGGCCGCGGTCAGCGCGCCGATGCCAAGCGCGAGGTCGCGGCCGCCGGCGATGCGGACAGCGGTGCGCGTCTCGGCGCCAGGGCTGCGCCCACCGAGGACGCGCCACGACACCGCCGGCAGCAGCAGCATCGCGAGTCCCGCCGCGGCTCGCATCAGGGCGAGAGCCGTCGCCGTCAGGTGCGGATTGAGGGCGTCCAGGCGGTCCGTCACGGATCTCATGCGCGGTAGCCTAGCCGCGTGGACGCCGAGACCGCCCTGCCGACCTGCTATCGCCACCCGGATCGCGAGACGCGCATCGCCTGCTCCTCCTGCGAGCGGCCGATCTGCGTCGAGTGCATGAACAGCGCGTCGGTGGGCCAGAAGTGCCCGGAGTGCGCCGCGCCGGTGGGCCGCTCCAAGGTCATCCACGCCCGTGACCTGCAGCGCAACGGCTGGCGGCTCGCACCGTTCAGCTACACGGTCGTGGGGATCTGCGTGGTGCTGGCGGTGCTGGCGTTCGTGGTGCCGGGGATCATGGAGCCCGTCTACCTCGCGCTGTGGCAGGACAACGCGGCTGTCGGCCAGGGCGACGTGTGGCGGCTGCTGACCGCCACCCTGGTGCACAGCCCTGGGAGCATCTGGCACGTCGGCTTCAACATGTACGCGCTGACGATCTTCGGCCCGCCGCTCGAGCGCGACGTCGGCACCGTCCCGTTCGCGGCGCTCTACGTCGCCTGCGCGCTGGCCGGCGGCGCGGCGTTCTTCGTGGCATCGCCGACGGCAGGGGTCGCGGTCGGCGCGTCCGGGGCGATCTTCGGGTTGTTCGGCGCCTGGCTCGCGGCGTCCCTGCGGACGCGCCACACCCTCCAGGGCAGTGCCAACCTCCGTCAGCTCATGGTCCTTCTTGCCATCAACCTGGCCCTGCCGCTGCTGATCCCCCGCATCGCGTGGGAGGCGCACCTCGGTGGTCTCGTCGCGGGTTTCCTCATCCTCATCGTGTGGTCCCGCCTGTCCGCGGACGGCCAGGCGCTGGCGGTCCGGCGCGCCATGATCGCCGTGGCGGTCGGCGCGATCTCCGTGCTGGCCGTCCTGCTGCGGTAGGTCCCGCGAGGTCCGCCCGGCGCAGCCTCGGCGGGTCCGGTCGGCGTCTCAGACGGTCACGTCGCGACCGCCACCACCGGGATTGGATTGTGAGAATCGCCTCCGCGGGCTCCGGCGATTCACCTCCCAGAACGCGTTGTGTTCGGAGATGCCTGCCGCTGGGCGGTCGCGCAGGCGCTCGCTGGCGCGCCACCTGCGGCGACACTGTGTCGACACATGGGACCATCCAACCCGACCGGCACGAGGCGTCGTTCGCCACGCCCAGACGAGCGAACCTACGCGAGTTCACCGCGCACACGCGGTGTTCTCGCGTAGGTGACCGGCCGCGGCCGCACCGACCGCCCGATTGTGTCGGCGCAGCGCTGCCCGTGCCGACACAGACCCCCGCCGATCCCAGATACGGCGTATTGCATCCCATGGCCATCGCTGCGCGATGGCCACAACCGGGGATCGCCTCCGCAGGCTGCGCGATTCACGACTCAGGGTTTGGGGCACGCACGAGGTCGTCCAGGGCGGGGGCGTCGATCAACCGGCGGAGGTCTTCGAACCAGTCGGCCCAGTCGAGTGCCGGCACCTCCTCGTCCAGCGGCGGCCATCGTGGACCGTCGATCTCGGGCGCGCCGGCCGGCCCGACGACGCACAGCCCATGAGGTTCGGGGTCGAAGCGACTGGCGTAGCGCACCCCGCCGCGCTGGTCGATGTCGAACGCGTCCGCCCACGCCCAGGTGGTCTCGTAGGGCGTGATGGTGCCCAGTTCGCTGGTGATGCCGGCTGCGGTCGCCTCGTGTGAGCAGGTGTCGACCACCGATGGTGGACGGGCGACCGGGCCGGTCCACACCTTGCGAGCGGCCAGGTCCGCACGGTCGATCAGGGAGGCGAGCTCGTCGGGGTCGGCCATGGACTCGAGCAGTGCGGTCTGCGGCGACGCGCCGAAGTAGCAGGCGCCGCGGCCGTCGGCCAGGTCAAAGCGACCCAGTTCGGCGGGGCCACGGCGCGGTCGTAGCGAGCGGCGAAGCGCCACGGGCTGCGCCGGTGAGTCCTCGTCACGCCCGTGCGGTGTCGTCGCCCAACGGTGCGTCGGGAACGGCGTCCAGGCTGGACGGGGTGGGCGCGGTCTGCAACGCCACCGCACGGCAGATCTGCTGCGACGCCGACATCACCTGGTGGCATGACCCGCAATGGCGCGGTCCTGGACGCCGGCCGCGCCCGACGCCAGCCCAGCGCCCGTCAGCGGGCCGCGGTGATCGCCCGCGACCGCGACCCCTTCCGCGTGTCGCGGCGCACGTCGGTCGGCGCGGAGATACCACGGCACCGGAGCTTGGGGCTAGCCTGACCACCGATGCAGGTCGATGCCTGGGACTCGGTGTTCATCCGCGCTCGCCGCGCGGAGGTCCACGCCGTCCTCGCGGACCCCGCCTCGTATGCCGACTGGTGGCCGGGCCTGCAGGTGGCGGTGCGTGGCGACCTGCTGTTGGTCACCCATCCGCCTCGCCTGCGCCTCGGATTGCCGCACCGGACCGCCGTGCGGGTCATGAAGGTGCGGCCCGAGCTCGGCATCGACTTCGCCTACGCCGGCGATCTGGACGGCGAGGCGGAGTTCTACTACCTCGACGAGGTTGACGGCACGGTCGTCACTTACCTGCTCCGCGCCACGACCGGGCATCGGCGCTGGCGCGCGCTGCTGGCCGACCACCGCGCCTCGGTGCGCGTTGCGCTGCACGAGCTGAAGGACCGCCTCGAAGGCGCGCGGCTGCCCGGCACCGAGCCGGACCCTCGCCTCCTGGCCGACCAGCGGGAGGCCGCGCTCCGCTTCCGCGCTGGGGTGGAGGCGCACGCCCGCAAGCTGGCGTCCGCGCGCGGCGCCGACTCGCGCAGCCAGTCAGGCACGGAATGATTCGGTGTCCGCGCTGCGCGGCGACTGCCCGGTGCCGGGCACTACGCCGTCGACGCTCAGGGCTCGGGCATCGCCAGAGCGGTGCTGTTCGGGATCTGGCTCCTTGGCGGGATCGCGTTGCTCGCGACGGGATCCCGCGCCGCGCTCGCCGCGGCACCGCTGCTGCTCGGCGCCGCCGTCGTCTACGCCGCCAGCCTGGTCGACCTCGCCGCGCGGCGGCGCGACGGTCGCGAGCTGCTCGCCGGTCGGGGCCTGCTGTGGCTCGTGGCCGCGGTGACCGGCGGCCTGCTCCTGACCGTGCTGACCGCGACCGGCCCGTAGGATGACCGCCGCAGACGGGAGGAGACGGAGTGAGCAACGCTGTTGAGGACCGCATCGTCGTGGCAGCGGACCTGGACGCGGTGTTCGACGTGATCGCCGACTTCGACGCCTACCCGGAGTGGCAAGCGGAGGTCAAGGAGGCGGAGACCCTGCGGACCGACGCGGACGGCCGGGGTACTCGCGTCCGGTTCCTCGTCGACGCCAGGGTCATCAAGGCGCGGCTCGTGCTCGACTACACCTACACTGACACCTCGATGGAGTGGGTGCTGGTCGAGGGGGACGGCGTGCGCCGCAACGACGGCCGCTACGACTTGCGCGAGCTCGGCGACGGCACCACCGAAGTCACCTACGCCCTGGAGGTCGAGCCCTCCGTGCCCGTGCCGGGGCTGATCCGTCGGCAGGCGGCGAAGCGCATCATCGACGGGGCTCTCGCTGGCATGAAGCGCCGTGTCGAGCAGCGCTGACGACGCGCGTTGAGGGTCCTGCTGTTCACCGGCAAGGGCGGCGTCGGCAAGACGTCCGCCGCGGCCGCGACCGCGCTGCGGGCCGCCAGCTCAGGTTTGCGCACCCTGGTCATGTCGACCGACCCTGCGCACTCGCTGGCGGACGCTCTCGACGTGCCGCTCGGCGGGGAGCCGACACCTGTCGCGCCTGGCCTCGAGGGCCAGCAGATCGATGCTCGCGCCCGCCTCGAGGAGAACTGGCGGCAGATCCAGGCGTACCTCGTCGAGCTGCTGCACTGGGGTGGCGTCGACGAGGTCGAGGCCGAGGAGCTGTCGGTCCTCCCGGGTCTGGAGGAGATCTTCAGCCTCATCGACGTCAGGCGGCACGTCGATGCCGCCCGCCACGACCTGCTGGTCGTCGACTGCGCCCCGACGGCGGAGACCTTGCGCCTGCTGAGTCTGCCCGACGCCCTCGGCTGGTACCTCAACCGGTTGTTCCCGACGCACCGGCGCCTCGCCGGCGCCGTCCGTCCGGTGCTGGGCAAGGTCACGACGATGCCGCTGCCCGCCGACCGGGTGCTCGGGTCCGTCGCGGACCTGGCCGGCACCCTCGACCGCGTCAGGGCGATCCTGGTCGACGCGGAGACGACCAGCGTCCGGCTGGTCGTCAACCCCGAGGCGCTGGTCGTGGCCGAGGCGCGCCGCACCGCCACGTACCTCAGCCTGTTCGGCTACCACGTGGACGCGGTGGTCGTGAACCGCGTGCTGCCGGACGCCGTCACCGACCCGTTCTTCGACCGCTGGCGCGAACGCCAGGCGGCACACCTGCGCGCCGTCGAGCACGGCTTCGGGGGCGCTCCGGTTCTGCGGGTGCCGCTGTTCGACGACGAGCCGGTGGGCCAGGAGGCGCTGCAGCGACTGGCCGACGCCCTGTATCACGACGTCGACCTGGCCGCGGTGCTGCACCGCGGCGAGCCCCTCCGTGTCAAGCGGAGCGCGGGCGACCTCGTGCTGAGCCTTGCCCTGCCGAACGCGAGCAAGGGCGAGCTCGACCTGTACCGGCGCGGAGACGAGCTGTCGGTCAGGGTCGGCGCGTACACGCGCACCTTGACGCTGCCCGCAGCCCTGGCCCGCGGCGAGGTCGCCGGCGCGGAGCTGCGCGGCGGCCGTCTGGAGGTCCGCTTCGCTGCCCCTGCGGCCCCGTCCACCGCAGGCGGGGCCCGCCGGTAGACTCCGCTGTCCGCGGACGAAGCGGAGGGAACGTTGCAGGAGCAGCACCACACGCACGACCACCCGCCCGCGGCGGGGATCGGGGGGAGCGACGAGTGCCTGCTCTGCCCCGTGTGCGTCCTGCTGCAGGCCATGACCAGCCTGCGCCCCGAGGTCACCCGGCACCTGCTGGCCGCCGGCCGCGAGCTCACCCAGGCTTTGCAGGCGCTCGTGGAATCCCAGGCCGCGTCCCAGCGGCAGCCAGCCGAGCGGCTGCAACGGATCGACTTGGACTAGGCGACTTGGACCGCTGCCTGTTCGGTAGCGTGCGCCACAAGAGCCCCCTCACCAGAACGACGAAAGGACCCGCAGTGGACGTCACGTCAGCGGAGATCCGCACGCTCGTCGACCGGCCCGTCACCGATGCTCCCGTCACGAGCGTGTACCTGAACACCGACGGCGCCCGGTTCCCGCGCTCGGCGGACTACGAGGCGCGCCTCGACGCGCTGCTGAAGGACGTCCGCGCCGCCGATGCGTGCCACACCGACGCCGTGGCGCGCTGCGTCGACGCCGACGCCGACGCGATCGCGCGCTGGGTGCGCACCGAGTTCGACCGCGCGGGGGTGAAGGGCCTGGCGCTGTTCGCCTCCGACGGGACCATCTTCGAGACCGTCACGGTGGCACTGGGGATCCGCAACATCGCCCGCGTCGACGCGCGGCCCTACGTCGTGCCGCTCGAGGCGCTGCTGGGTCGGCATCACCGCATCGCGCTCGTGATCATCGAGCGCGACAAGGCGCGCATCCTTCGGCACCGCCTCGGCGTCACCGAGGAGTACCAGGCCATCGAGTCCGACGTGCACGGCCAGCACGAGCAGGGCGGCTGGTCCCAGGCCCGGTTCTCCCGCGGCATCGAGCACGAGCGGCTGCACCACTTCAAGGACACCGCCGAGATCCTGCGCCGCCTGGCCGAGGACGAGGGGATCGACGCGCTGGTGCTGGCCGGCCCGCACGAGGAGGCCGTCGAGTTCCGGCGCCTGCTGCACCCCTACGTCGAGAAGGTCGTCCACGGCGACCCCCTGTCGTTGCCGGTCGAGGTCGGCGCCGACGAGCTGACCAAGCGGCTGACACAGGTCGAGCAGGAGCTGGTGACCAGCCGGCGCCGTGAGCTGCTCGAGCGACTCGCCGCGGCGCACGGGCAGGCCGAGAAGGCCGCTCGCGGCGTGCGCCACGTCCTCGAGGCGGTGAACGCCAAGCGGATCGAGACCCTGTTCGTGGTGGAGGGCGCCGGCCAGCCGGGCTACCGCAGCTCAAGCGGGGCGCTCGCGCTGCACGAGGCGGACGCGGCCGCCTACGGCACGCCCGTCGAACCCGTCGACGACGTGGTCGACGAGGTCATCGAGCAAGCGGTGCGTTCAGGCGCGCACATCGAGCTGTTCCGCGACGGCACCCGGCTGGACGGTCATCCCGTGGCGGCCCTCCTGAGGTTCTAGTGCTGTCGGTCGACCCCCGGCCGGCGGAGGGCGTCGCCGTCGGGGTCGACATCGGGGGCACGAAGCTCGCGGGCGGCCTGATCGGCGCTGACGGCAGCGTCCTGGCCCGCGACCGTGTCGACACACCGGCGCATGATGCTGACGCGATCGTCGAGGCCGTCCTCGGCGTTGTCGAGCGGTTGACCGGGGCATGCGAACCGGGCACGGGCGACAGCGCGCCGCGGGGGGTCGGGGTGCCGGTCGGCGTCGGCGCGGCGGGCATGATCGACCTCGGCGGCACCGTGCGCTACGCCCCGAACCTCGATTGGAGCGGCTGCCAGCTGGGCGCGCTGCTGACGCGGCGCTTGGGCGTCACCGTGACGGTCGACAACGACGGCAACGCCGCCGCCTGGGGTGAGTATCGTTGCGGCGCTGGCCGCGACACCCGCGCCAGCCTCGTCATGCTCACCGTCGGCACCGGCGTGGGCGGCGGGCTCATCCACAACGGGACCCTGCTGCGGGGCGCCCAGGGTTTCGGCGCCGAGTTCGGCCACATGGTCATCGCCGAGGGCGGCCGGCGGTGCCCCTGCGGCAACACCGGCTGCCTGGAGGCGCTGGCCAGCGGCACGGCGATCGGGATCACGGCCCGTGAGCGACGGGAGTCGGGCGGCGTGCCGACCGACTCCCCGCTGCATCACGCCAGCGAGCCGACCGGCAAGAGCGTGACGATCGCGGCCCACGCCGGGGATGAGGCCGCGCGCGCCGTGCTGGCCGAGTGCGGCGCCTGGCTGGGCGTGGGGATCGCGTCGCTGGTCAACGCCCTGGACCCGGAGATGGTCGTGGTCGGCGGTGGCGCCATGGACGCGGGCGAGCTGCTCCTGGCGCCGGCGCGCGAGGCGGCGGTGCAACGCCTCATGGGCCGCTCGCGGCGGCAGGCACCACCGATCGTGCGCGCTGGGCTGGCCGACGACGGGGGACTGGTCGGCGCGGCGCTCCTGGCGCTGGAGGCCGGTGCGGGGCATCCGCGGCCAGCCACGCGGGACCCGGTCTAGCGCATGAGAGTCGTCGTCGCGCTCGGTGGCAACGCGATCCTGCGCAAGGGCGCACGCGGCTCCGCCGAGGAGCAGCGGGACACCGTGCGGTCGGCGTGCGCTCAGCTCACCGACCTCGTCGAGACTGGCCACGAGCTGATCCTCACCCACGGCAACGGGCCGCAGGTCGGCCGACTGCTCATCCAGCAGCGCGCCGCCGCGCACGAGGTGCCGGCCATGCCGCTGGACCTGCTGGGCGCGCAGACCCAGGGGATGCTCGGTGTCCTCCTCCAGCAGCAGCTCGGCAACGAGCTGCGCGCTCGTGGCCTGGAGCGGCCCGTCGTCACGGTGGTCACCCAGGTGCTCGTTGATGCGCACGACCCCGCCTTCGATGCGCCGGACAAGCCGGTGGGTCCGCACTACACCGAGACGGAGCTGGAGTTCCTCACCGCCACCGCGGCGCCGGCAGGCGAGCTGTGGACGGTGGGCCGCGCCGTGTTCCGCAAAGTGGAGGGCGGCCTGTGGCGCAGGGTCGTCGCGTCGCCGCAGCCCCTCGACATCATGGAGGCGGTGGCGATCCGGGCGCTGGTGGGCGCGGGCGTCATCACGGTGTGCGCCGGGGGGGGCGGGATGCCGGTCGCGCTCAGCGGGCGCGCGCTGGCGGGAGTCGAGGCGGTGATCGACAAGGACCGCACGGCGGCGCTGCTGACCAGGCTCGTGGAGGCGGACGCGCTGCTGGTCCTGACCGACGTCGACGCGGTCCGCCTCGGCTACGGCACACCCGAGGAGCGGCCGATCGACGAGCTGTCGCCTGAGGACGCGCGCAAGCTGCTCGCCGACGGCGAGTTCCCGGCCGGCAGCATGGGACCGAAGGTCTCCGCGGCCGCGGACGTCGCCGCGCGCGGGGCCGTGGCGGTCATCTCCTCGCTGGCCTGCGCCGCCGACGCGCTCGCCGGACGCGCCGGCACCCGCTTCGTCGCCCCATGAGTCGTGAATGCGCCCGAGCTTGCGAGGGCGATTCTCCGCATACCGGTTGTGACGGTCGCGCAGTGACCGTCATGCGACGCTGACCGCGGCCGCGTGGCGGGTCACAGGCTGCGGGCGGTCATGCCGTACCTGGAGGGCTCGCGCTCCAGCTCGTCGGGGGCGAGGCGCTGGGCCAGCTCGCCGATGAACAGGCCCACGTCGGTGACGATGCCGATGCTCTGGACGCTGCCGCGGTCCACGAGCTTGGTGACCGACGCGGGATTGATGTCCACGCACACCAGCGGCACGTGCGCGGGCAGCATGTTGCCGGTGGCGATCGAGTGGAGCAGCGTCGCGACCATCAGCGCGAACCCCACCTCGGGCACGCGGCGGCGCATGGCGGCCTGCGCGGTGACCGCGTCCCGGATCACGTCAGGCAACGGGCCGTCGTCGCGGACGCTGCCGGCCAGGACCACGTCGACGCCGTGGCGGACGGTGTGCCACATGATCCCGCCGTCCAGGGTGCCGTCATCGACGGCCGCGGCGATCGACCCCGACCTGCGGATGCGATTGATGGCCCGCACATGGTGCTCGTGGCCGTGCTCGGTCGGGATGCCGTGGGACAGCGACACCCCAAGTGACGTGCCGAACAGGTTGGCCTCGATGTCGTGCGTCGCCAGCGCGTTGCCGGCGAACAGCACGTCCATGTACCCGGCGCGGATCAACGCGCACGTCGCCGGGACACTGCCGGTGTGGACCAGCGCCGGGCCGGCGACCCACAGGACCTTCCTCCCGGCGGCCTTGCACTGGCGCATGCCATCGGCGACGCGCTCGACGAGCAGCCCCTGCGGCTTCTCCGATGAGATCTCGGAGCTCATGAACGCAAAGCCCGTGCCGTCGGACTCCGCGCGCTGCCGCTGGCGCGGTGAGACCTTGATACCGCCGACGCCGCAGACCACCTGCATGCCGACCTCGAGGTCGTCCATCGGCAGGGTCCGCGCCGTGCGAGTCGCGGCGTCGTAGACGATGCCGCAGTCCATCTCAGGGTTGGCGACGTCCACCCAGCCGCCGTCGATGCGGATGCGGGTTGGCAAGTTGGTGGTCGAGTAGAAGCCCTCGGGGAACACCCCGGCCATTGAGCTGGGCTCCAGCGTCGCGTCCTCGTCGGTCGCCGGGTTGGCGCCGTAGGACTGGAGCCGCTCGACCAGAGCGCGCAGCTCGTCGGCGTCGTTCGCCTCGAGCCGGAGCGCCACGTAGGACGCGTCGGTATGGCGCTTGCCGACGTCGAACCGGGTGATCTCGTAGTCGCAGCCGCGCTCGACGATCTCATCGAGGACCTGGCTGAGCAGGCCCGAGTTCATCACATGGCCGCGCAGCTCGACGGTCTCGCTGGCCCGCTGGTCGCTCAACCGCCGTCCTCCTCGTCGGTCGCCCTGCGCCCGTTGCGCCACGCCACCAGGCCGACCATGCCGCCGATGACGATCGCCGCGACGTACGCGCCGGGGAGCCGCACGTTGGACAGGGTCACGACCAGCAGTGGGATCAGCGCGATCGCGATGAACCCCATGTCGCGGAAGCGCTCCATCACCAGCGGCCGGTGCGTGGGCTCGTCCGCGGCCCCCGCGGGGGTGGCGTGCGCGGCCGCGGCGCCGGCCGCGGCGCGCTCGTGCACCTGTTCCATGCGCGCAGACAGGACCCTGAACGCCTCCTGTCTGCGGGTCCTCGGCACCACGACGGCGGGCTCGCCGGGCTGCTCGGCCAGCGCCGCGGGCACGCCCGAATCCATCAGCGTGGCCACCACGGCGCGCGCCAGCGGGGTGGGGAAGGTGGCCAGGACGGTCGGGTCGGTCAGGCGTGAGGGTTCGATCGCGATGGGCCTGTCCAGGAGTCGGTAGGCGTAGACTCTAGCCCGGCCCCGCGACCGGGGCCGCCGCTGGCGGAACGGCCCGGGAACGTGAGGCGCGATGGGGAGGGTCGAGCATGGCAGCCGACGACCGCACACCCCTGTTGTACCGGGGGCTCAAGACCGTGCTCGTGCCCCTGATCAACGCGCTGTACCGCCCGTGGGTCGAGGGGGTCGAGCACATCCCGGACGCCGGCGGCGCGATTCTGGCCTCCAACCACCTGTCGTTCCTGGACTCCGTCTTCCTGCCCGCCGCGATCGAACGGCCGATCTACTTCCTCGGGAAGAGCGACTACTTCGACGGCCGGCGACGGCTCTTCTTCGAGGCGGTCGGCGTCATGCCCGTGCACCGGCAGGGCGGCGACGCCGGTGAGGCCAGCCTCGAGCGGGGAGCCGAGATCCTCGGGCGCCAGCGCCTGCTCGGCATCTACCCCGAGGGAACGCGCTCCCCCGACGGCCGGCTGTACCGCGGCAAGACCGGCCCGGTGCGGCTGGCGCTGCGGACCGGCGCGCCGATCATCCCGATCGCGATGGTGGGCACCCGTGACGTGCTGCCGCCCGACGCCCGCATCCCGCGAATCCGGCGCGTCGGCATGCGTGTGGGCCAGCCGCTGGACTTCTCGCGCTACGCCGGCCGCGAGAGCGACCGGTTCGTGCTGCGCGGCGCGACGGACGAGCTCATGTACGAGCTGATGATGCTGTCGGGTCAGGAGTACGTGGACACCTACGCCGAGAAGGTCAAGTCGGGCGAGGTGGCGATCGGGTCGGGCGACCTCGACGAGCTGGGACAGCTGATCGACGACAGCGACGAGCTCATCGTCCACCAGGCGAGCTAGCCCGTGCGGCTCGGTCTCAACGCCTTCGGCCTCGCCCTGGTGGCCGGCGTCACCGCCGGCGTCACGCTGGCATGGGCAGCTGCGCCCGGGGACGGCGTGGGAACCAGCGCCGAGGTGGCCGTCCCCGGCGACGCTCCGGCAACCGTCGCGGAGGCGGCCGCGACCGCGGCTCCCTCGGCGGCGGCGATCCCGACGCCCTCGTGCACGCCGGCGCCGCTTGCGGAGCGGGCCGCCCGCGTCCTCGTCGTCGGGCTGCCCGGCGTCACCGACCCTGACGACCCCCTGATCGAGGAGGTCATGGACGTGGGCGTCGGCGGCATCCTGCTCACGAAGACCAACGTGGACTCCGAGGAGCAGGTCGCCGCGCTCGTCGACGCTCTCCGGCGGCGCGCCGACCGGCCGCTGGTCATCTCCACCGACGAGGAGCCCGGCCGCGTGTCCAGCTTCGGCGAGCTGATCGGCAGGTCGTCGTCGGCGCGGACCATGGCCGCCCGCGACGAGCCCGAGGACGTGCGCGCGTTCGCCGCGGACCTCGGCGCCGAGCTGGCGGGCTTCGACGTCGACCTGGCGCTGGGACCCGTCGTGGACCTCGACGACGGTCCTGCCCAGAGCGTCATCGGCGACCGCTCCTTCTCCGCCGACGCCGACGAGGCCTCCGCCTATGCCATCGCCTTCACCCGGGGACTCGCCGACGCGGGGGTGATGGCGGCGCCCAAGCACTTCCCGGGGCACGGCCGATCGACGGTCGACAGCCACTCGACCGCGTCGACGGTCGAGGTGGACCTCGACGATCTGGCCGCCACCGACCTCGTGCCGTTCGCGGAGCAGATCACCGAGGGGGTCCCGGTGGTGATGCTCGGCCACGTCGCCTACGAGCCACTGGACCCCGACCTGCCCGCGAGCCTGGCGCCCAGCGCCTACGCGCTGCTGCGCGATCTCGGATTCTCCGGCGTGGCGATGACCGACTCGCTGGGAATGGGGGCGGTGCACCGGCGATGGGCCTTCCCGGAGTCCGCGGTGCTGTCGGTGACCGCCGGCGCGGACGCCGCCCTGACCACCGACGGCAACCAGTCCCGTGCCATGCGGGACGCGCTGGTCGCCGCCGTCGAGGCGGGCGACCTGCCGCAGGCGCGGCTCGACGAGGCCGTCGCCCGCATGAGCCACCTGGCAGGCGCCGACCCCGCCGACCTCGTCTGCGTCGACGTGGAGTTCCCTGAGCTGACGTCGTAGCCCGGCGTGTCGTGGCGCTCCGTGCCGGCCAAAGGGGCGTTCTCACGCGGGCGGAGGGTGAGAATCGCCTAGTCGCAGGCTGGTCCGACACTGTGTGAACGGCCACGCATAGCGCAGGAATCTCGACACGGTGTCGACCCCTGGGCGCCCAGGGCTATTCACGTGTCAGGCGTCGACCGTGACCCAGTCGAGGGTCCGCTCGACGGCACGCTTCCAGTCGGCGTAGCCGGACTCGCGGCGATCGGACGACCATTCCGGCTCCCAGCGCCGATCCTCCCGCCAGTTGGCGCGCAGCTCGTCGAGATCCGACCAGAACCCGACCGCCAGCCCCGCGGCGTAGGCCGCGCCGAGCGCCGTGGTCTCGGCGACCACGGGCCGGGACACCGGCACGCCCAGGATGTCCGCCTGCAGCTGCATGAGCGCGCCGTTGACGGTCGCGCCGCCGTCGACGCGCAGCACGTCCAGCTCCACGCCGGAGTCGGCGGTCATCGCCTCGGCGACGTCCCGGCTGGAGTAGCAGATCGACTCGAGCGTCGCCCTGGCCAGGTGCGCGCGGGTGTTGAACCGCGACAGCCCGACGATCGCCCCGCGCGCGTCGGAGCGCCAGTACGGCGCGAACAGACCGGAGAACGCCGGCACGAAGTACACGCCGCCGCTGTCGTCCACCGAGGTGGCCAGCGCCTCGGTCTCGGCGGCTTCGCCGATGAGGCCCAACTGGTCCCGCAGCCACTGCACCGCCGACCCGGTCACCGCGATCGAGCCCTCCAGCGCGTACACGCAGTCCGCGTCACCCATCTGGTAGCAGGGGGTGGTGAGCAGGCCGTGCTCGGAGCGGACCAGCTCGGTCCCGGTGTTGGCGACCAGGAAGTTGCCGGTCCCGTAGGTGTTCTTCGCCATGCCGACGTCGAAGCAGACCTGTCCGACGGTGGCCGCGTGCTGGTCGCCGAGCGCGCCGGCGACCGGCACCTCGCCGCGGAACGGCCCCGCCGGGTTCGTGGTGCCGTACAGCCGCGGGTCGCTGGAGGGCCGGATGGAGCCGAGCATCTGGCGCGGCACGCCGAAGAACGACAGCAGCTCGTCGTCCCAGTCGAGGGTCTGAAGGTCCATCAGCATGGTGCGGCCGGCGTTGGTGACGTCGGTGACGTGCGAGCCGCCGTCCACCCCGCCGGTCAGGTTCCACATGACCCAGGTGTCGGCGGTGCCGAACACCGCCTCGCCACGCTCGGCGGCGGAGCGCAGACCATCGACCTCGTCGAGGATCCACTGCAGCTTCCCGCCGGAGAAGTAGGTGGCGGGCGGCAGGCCGGCCTTGTGCCGGATCACGTCGCCGCGGCCGTCCCGCTGGAGCGCCGCGGCGATCCGGTCGGTGCGGGTGTCCTGCCACACGATCGCGTTGTGGTGCGGCTGACCGGTCGTCGGATCCCAGACGACCGTGGTCTCTCGCTGGTTGGTGACCCCGACGGCGACCAGCGCCGTCGCGTCGGCCTTGGCCGCCGACAGCGCGCGCTTGACGACCGTGCGGGTGCGCTCCCAGATCTCCACCGGGTCGTGCTCCACCCAGCCCGCGCGGGGAAGAATCTGCTCGTGCTCGAGCTGGTGGCGCGATACCTCGGCGCCGTCGTGATCGAACAGCATGCAGCGCGTGCTGGTCGTCCCCTGGTCGATCGCGGCGACGAACTCACCCATGTGGGGTTCCTCTTGCTGGTCCGGCCTGGTCCGGCGCTCGCTGTCCGGTCACCTTAGACGGCCGCTCGGCGACCGCGGGCGAGGGCCGTGTGTCGACCAGCCCATGCGGCCGCACCCTCTAGGCTCCGCACCGATGATCGAGCAGACGGCGTGACCCAGCGGATCGGGATCCTGACCGGCGGCGGCGACTGCCCGGGGCTCAACGCGGTCCTGCGTGCCGTGGTGCGTCGCGGTGTGGACGAGCACAACCTGCGGATCTTCGGGTTCCGCAACGGCTGGCAGGGGGTGCTCGACGGGTCCGCCCAGCCGCTCGACATGGCGGCCACGCGCGGCATCCTCCACCGGGGCGGCACGATCCTCGGCACCAGCCGCACTGATCCGATCAAGAGCCCCGACGGCGTCGCCCGGATCCGCGAGGCGCTGGAGGTCCACGGCATCGACGGCCTGATCGTCGTTGGTGGCGAGGGCACCCTGTCGGCGGCCACGGCGCTGCACGAACGGCACGGGATGCCCATCGTCGGCGTGCCCAAGACCATCGACAACGACCTCGGCGGCACGGACTTCACCGTCGGGTTCGCCACGGCGCGCGACATCGCGACCGAGGCGGTAGATCGCCTGCACTCCACGGCCGAGAGCCACAACCGCGTGATGCTGCTGGAGGTGATGGGCCGGCACGTCGGTTGGATCGCGGTGCAGGCAGGCATCGCGGGCGGTGCGGACGCGATCCTGATCCCCGAGCAGCCGTTCGACCTGGAGCGCGTGTGCCGGCACCTCAAACGCCGCCACGGGTCGGGTCGGGACTTCTCGATCGTGGTCGTCGCGGAGGGCGCGGTGCCCGCGGAGGGCACGATCGAGCTCCCGGAGCGTCCGACCGACCAGTTCGGCCGTCCCGTCCTTGGCGGCATCGCGACGTTCCTCGGCCCGCTGATCGAGGAGCGGACCGGCTTCGACACGCGCGGCACCATCCTTGGCCACGTCCAGCGCGGCGGGACCCCCAACGCGTTCGACCGGGTGCTCGGCTCGAGCTTCGGGGTGGCCGCCGTGGACCTGGCTGCGCACGGCGAGTGGGGGTCGATGGTCGGCGTGCGCGGCCACAGCGTGATTCCCGTTCCGCTCCGGGAGGCGACCGCCACGCTCAAGACGGTGCCACCGTCCATCTTCGACGTCGCGAGGGTCTTCTTTGGCTGAGCTGGTGGATCTGCGGTCCGACACCGTGACGCGCCCGACCGCGGCGATGCGTCGCGCCATGGCCGAAGCCGAGGTCGGTGACGACGTCTACGGGGAGGACCCGACGGTCATCCGGCTCCAGGAGGCGGCCGCCGCGCGCTTCGGGCGCGAGGCGGCGCTGTTCTGCCCGAGCGGGGTCATGTGCAACCAGGTGTGGCTGCGGGTGCTCGCGACCCCGGGGACCGAGGTGATGGTCGAGGCGGACAGCCACGTCGTCAACTACGAGGCCGGCGCGGGGGCGATCTTCGGGCAGGTGCAGTTCCGCACGGTGGGAAGCGCCCGCGGGCAGCTGGCTCCTGGTGACGTCGCGGCCGCGCTCCGTCCCGACGTGTTCCCGCTGACCGCGACGTCGCTCGTGTGGGTCGAGCAGACGCACAACCGCCGCGGGGG
The DNA here is from genome assembly GCA_013695145.1 of Euzebyales bacterium. Lineage (GTDB taxonomy): Bacteria > Actinomycetota > Nitriliruptoria > Euzebyales > Egibacteraceae > JACDBB01. The sequence goes on along the minus strand of JACDBB010000172.1, from coordinate 16,914 downwards.
CAGCTACTACACCGTGGACGAGCTGACCGCCGTGCGGCGGGTGTGTCGCGACGGGAGCGTCCCGCTGTACATGGACGGCGCCCGCGTGTTCAACGCCGCCGTCGCGTCCGGCACCGATCCCGCGACCTACGGGGGGCTCGTGAACGGGCTCAGCTTCTGCGTCTCCAAGGCGCTCGGGGCTCCTGTGGGCTCGCTGATGGTGGGCGACGCGGACGCCATCGACGAGGCCAGAGCGTGGCGGCGCCGATTCGGCGGAGCATGGCGGCAGGCCGGCGTGGTGGCCGCCGCTGGAATGGTCGCGCTCGAGGAGATGGTGGACCGCCTCGCGGACGACCATGCCAACGCTCAGACGCTGGCCGAGGCCGCGCACGAGGTGCGTCCGCACAGCGTCGCGCTGGACGAGGTCGTCACCAACATCGTGTACATCGACGACGTCGACGCGGCCGTGGTCGTCGCCGCCCTGCGCGGCCACGGCGTCCTGGCCGGCGCGATCGACCCCCGCACGGTGCGGATGGTCACCCACCCCGACGTCGACGCGGACCACACGCGCCGCGCGGCGGACATCCTGCGCCTGGTCCTGTCGTGACGGTCGAATCGCGGTCACGGCATGCAGGAGCGATCAGGAGTCCCTGCGCGCCAGCACCTCGTCCACCGCAGCGACCGCCTGGGCGGTGTCGACGAATCGGACGGCCCTCATGCCGACGTCGCGCGCACCTGCCACGCACATCTCGACGTCGTCCAGGAACACGACCTCCTCTGGTTCGACGCCCAGCCGCTCGCATGCGATGAGGTAGAACCGCGGGTCGGGCTTCTTCACGCCCTCCTCGTGGGAGTAGACGACCACGTCGCACATGGCTTCGAAGTCGTAGGCGGCCCGTTCCCGCTCCCGTGCGCCCACGAAGCTGTTGCTGAGGATCCCGGTTCGGTAGCGGGGGCGCAGGCCGGCGAAGTATCCGGCCAGCTCGACGTTGAGGGTGCCGAGGTACTCGGCCCACAGGTCCTCGCGCCATTCCCGCAGCGCCGCGTCATCGAGGCCGAGCAGCGCCGCGGTCCGCTCGTCGACCTCGCGCTCGCTGATCGTGCCGATGTCGCCGGCCCGGTGGGTGGGCTCCAGGCGGCGTGTGAGCTCCGCACGGTCGATACCGAGGCGAGCCGCCCAGCGCTCCCGCCAACCGGTGGGCGGTGTGACCTCCAGCACCCCACCGATGTCGAACAGCACTGCCATGACGCTCACGCGACGCCTCGTCTCTCGGGAACGGCCGATGATACGAAGGCGGGTATGGACGCTGGTCCGTCCGGTCACGCGCTGGCATTCTTGTGGCTGGAAGGGAACGTGAACGCCCACGCCCCCCAGCCCCTCGACCGTGTCCCACAACCCCGAGCCGACCAGCGGCCGGCCGGCCGGGGTCACCGCGCGGTCGATGGCCCGGTCGGCGCCCTGCGGCTCATCAAACCAGCTCCTCGAGCTGCTGCGGATCAGCCGCCGAGCCAGCGGGAGACGAGCAGGAGGATCGCGGCGACGGCGAAGCCGATGAGCTGGGCCACGCGCGGCCGCTTCGTGGACGCGTCCTCCTCGGAGGTCTGCCGCGGTCGCTGCCGGCGGGCGCCGCCCGTTGTGGGATCGTGGCCCCACGGGGTCGACCCCTGCGACGGCTGCCCCTCGGGGGGATTCGTCGCCTGCTGGTTCGGGTCGACGCCTCCGGCGGCATCTGTCGCTGCACCGACGGCTCGGCCAGCCCTCGAGCTGCCACCGAGCAGCTGCTCCTGGGCGGCGATGAGCTGGGCGTCGGAGAGCTTGCCCTCGACGTGGCGGCGCATGAGCCGCTCGAAGCGCTGGGCGTCTGCGATCCCGGGTGTGGGCATCGACCGTCACCTCCTGGCTGTGAATGCGCCCGAGCTCGCGAGGGCGATCCTCACAATCTCGGGGTGGCGGTGCGAGGCACCGCCCTCAGATGCTGGCTCCAGTATGGCGTGCGCCCCGAGGCGGCGCGTCATCGCACGGTCACCTCGAACTCCATGCCGGCCTGCCGGTGACCCGAGACGGCGCAGGAGAACGTGCGGGTGCCCGGCTCGAGCGTGACCTCACCGCTTGCCTGGCTGCGGCCACCGGCCCAGACGAGCGCCCCTACGCGCCTGATCGCGCGGACGTCGGTCCGTGCGGCAACGTTCTGCGGAGGGCGCGCGTCGAGTAGCGTGTCAACCGGTGAAGATGACGAAGACGGATGAGAACGGAGCAGTGGTCATGAGGGAAGAGGCGGGAGCGGCGTCGACGCGCCTGCGGGCAGCCTGGGTGGCGGCGCTGGCCGCCGCGCTGATGCTCGCGCCGGCCGGCGCGCAGGCGGCGGTCGGCCAAGCTGAGGATCCGGGGCGCGGCGACACCGCGGCAGAGCTGCGTCCGCCCGCGCCCGGGGAGGCGGCCTACCCCGAGGACCCCAGCGAACCGGCCCGCCCGGACGCCACGTTCCGGGCCTACCCTCGGGCGGGGTACGGCCTGGACGGCGCCGGCCAGCGCTTCCCCGGGCAGTCGCTCGAGGTGTTCGCCGGCTCCAACCGCTACCTGACGTCGGTGGCCACCAGCCGCAACGGCTGGGAGGGCGGCGCCGACGCGGTCGTGCTCGCCTCGGGCGAGGACTACCGTGACCCGCTCGCCGCGGCGACGCTGGCTGGCACGATCGGTGGCCCGCTGCTGCTGACGGCGGAGTCCTACCTGGAGCCCGGCGTCGGGGACGAGCTCGTGCGTCTCCGGCCGGAGGTCGTGTACGTGATCGGCCGGCTGTCGGCCGACGTCGAGCGTGAGGTGGAAGCGCGAGGCCTCGTGACCGAGCGCATCGCGGGGACCGGTCACCACGAGACCGCCTTCGCGATCGCCCAGCGCGCCATGGAGCTCGGCGGCGATCCGTCCACCGCGCTGATCGCCTCCGCGGACGGCTTCGCCGACGCCCTGTCGGCCAGCGCGGTGGCGGCCGCCAAGGGCGTGCCCATCCTGTTCGCCCCCAGCACCGAGCATGGGCGCCGCTGGCTGCTCGACCGGCTCGCGGAGCTTGGCACCGAGCACACGTGGATCATCGGTGGCAGCGCCGCGATCGACGACGCGTCGGTCGCCGGGGTCCCCGACCCGCAGCGGCTCGCCGGGCGGGAGCGCACCGAGACCGCCGTCGTGGTCGCCGAGCAGGCGTTCGGCGTCGGCATGACCGGCCGCCCGGTGATCGCCGGTTCGGACACGTTCGCCGACGGCCTGTCAGGAGGGGTGCTCGCCGGCGCCGCCCACAACGCACCGGTGCTGCTGACACCGCGTCAGGAGCTGTACCCGCTGCCCGCCCGCTGGCTGGAGGCCACAGGCCACGCTCGGGTAGACGTCGTGGGCGGCACGGCGGCGATCTCCGCGCTGACGCGCTGCCAGCTCGGGGCCGGCGACACCCGCGCCTTTCTGTGCGTGGAGCAGGAGCTGCACGCGCAGGGCTACCACACCGGCAACGTCGACGGCCGTCTCGACCACGTGACGATCGGGGCGCTGTACGCCTTCCAGAAGGTCGCGGGCCTGCCCGCCAGCGGGCGGTTCGGCCAGGCCGAGTGGTCGAGGATGCTGCAGCGGCCGCGGATCGCCGCCGGCCGCCCTGACCTGCCCGGCGATCGCGTCGAGATCAACCTCGGCCGCCAGCTGATCCTGGTGATCCGCGGCGGCGACGTGCGCCACGTGCTGCACACCTCGACCGGAGCCCCGTCGACCCCGACGGTGCGCGGCGTGTTCCATGTCTACGAGAAGCGCAACTACCGCCAGTCGCACAACGCGATGTACCGGCCGGTGTTCTTCTACCGTGGCTACGCCTTCCACGGCTACCCAGAGGTGCCGTTGCATCCCGCCAGCCACGGGTGCGCCAGGATGTTCGACGCCGACATGGACTTCCTGTGGGGCTTCCTGCCGTACGGCCACACGATCGCCACCTACTGACGCAGCGGGGTGGCGATCGGTAGGCTCGCCGGCATGTTCGCCATCACCGCCGCCAGGTTCAGCCCTGACGACCCGCTGGCCGGCCTCGAGCTCGGCGACCGTCCCGATCCCGAGCCGCTCGGCGGGTGGGAGGTCGTGCGGGTCAGGGCCGCGGCGCTCAACCACCACGACCTGTGGACGCTGCGGGGGGTGGGGATCCGCGAGGACCGCCTGCCGGTCGTGCTGGGCTGCGACGCCGCAGGCGTCACCGCGGACGGCCGCGAAGTCGTGGTGCACGCGGTGGTCGCGGGAGACGACGGGACCGGTCCGGAGACGCCGGACGCGTCGTTCTCGATCCTTTCGGAACGCTTCGACGGCACCCACGCCGAGCTGGTGGCCGTGCCGGCCCGCAATCTGCTCGACAAGCCGCGGGGGTTGTCGTTCGCCGAGGCGGCGTGCCTGCCGACCGCGTGGCTGACCGCCTACCGGATGCTGTTCACCCAGGCGGGGATCAAGCCCGGCGACCGCGTGCTGGTGCAGGGCGCCGGCGGTGGGGTGGCGACCGCGGCGATCGTGCTGGGTCGGGCCGCCGGCCTGCGCGTGTACGTCACCAGCCGCGACGAGGCGAAGCGCGAGCGGGCCGTGGCGCTCGGCGCCCGCGCCGCCTTCGAACCCGGCGCCAGGCTCCCCGAGCGCGTCGAGGCCGTGCTGGAGACCGTGGGCGAGGCCACGTGGAGTCACAGCCTCCGCGCGCTCGAGGCGGGTGGCGCCGTCGTCGTCGCCGGCGCGACGACCGGGCCGAACCCGCCCGCCGACCTGTCGCGGGTGTTCTTCCGGCAGCTGCGCGTCGTCGGCTCGACCATGGGCACGCGCGGCGAGCTCGCCGGGCTCATGCGCCTGCTGGACAACGCGGCCGAGAAGCCGCTGGTCGACTCGACGTTCGCGCTGCCAGACGGCCGGGACGCCTACGCCCGCCTCGCCGACGGCGAGCAGTTCGGCAAGATCGTCCTCACCGTCGACTAGTCCCGGGCCATCTCAGCATTCCATGACGGTCGCTCCGCGACCGCCACCACCAAGATTGGGAGAACCGCCCTCGCAAGCTCGGGCGCGTTCACGTGTCAGCGGGGGACGGTCACCACCATGGTCGTCCCGCCGTAGCCGTTGACGAGATCGCGCCCCTCGACGGTGATCTCGTCGACGCCCTCGGGGATCCGCAGACCGCGTTGCACGCGGGTGAACGGCTGCTCAGCGGCGTGGTCGTGAGTGAGCTCGTGCTCACCGAGAACGGTCCCGTCAGGTGTGAGCACCCGCCATCCGTCGGCGTAGCGGTCCGCGGTGTCGTAGGGCGAGGACAACGTGACCGCCAGGCTCCAGGACGCCCCCTCGTCGGTCAGCTCGGCGTCCACCACATCGGGATGGGTCTGGCCGGTGGGGGCCGGGTCGGCAGCGGTCGCGGTGGGCTCCACGGCGATCGGCTGGTCGGCGGTCGGCTCGGCGGCCTGACCGCAGGCCGCGACGAGGAGAACGAGAAGCAGGGACGGCAACGAGCGCATGGCGCGAGCCTGCCCGTTCGCTGCCGCGCTACGCTCGCGGCCTGTGGTCGGTGCGGCGGAAGGGCGGGGTGTGCGATGTCCGCGGTGCGCAGCGTCGCTGCCCGGACGACCGAACTTCTGCCTCCGTTGCGGTACGGCGCTCGAGGACGACGACCGGGCGGGCGCCGGGCGGGGACACCGCCCGGGAGCCGACGAGCCGGCGGGGGTCGCGGATGCGCTCGCCGAAGGGCTGGCTGAGGCAGCGCGCCTGATCGCCTGTCCTCAGTGCGGCGCGACCAACGCGGCCAGCCGGATGATGTGCGGGCGGTGCGGCCGCCGGCTGGACACCCCGGCCCCCGAGGCCGACGCCGGTGAGGAGCCTCGTCCTGTCCCGCACAGTCCCGGGCGTTTTCGACTCCTGGTCGCGGCGCTGGCGCTGGTCGCGGGCTCGGTGGTCGTCGGCGTCGTGCTGGCGTTCGCCGCCGCCCGCGGCTTGGGTCCGTTCACCGGGGTGGTCCCCGCCCCGGCCGTCACCGGCCCCGCAGCGCTGGAAACGGTGGCTGCCTCCGCGTCCTCCGCCGCCCCGGCGGCCGGGGACGTGACCTACGACGCCGCCAACGTGCTGGACGGCGATCCCACCACCGCATGGCACGAGGGCGAGCGGGGCAGCGGCATCGACGAGTGGGTCGAGGTCGAGCTCGCCGCCGAGCGGCCGGTGTCACGCGTGCTGGTCTGGAACGGCTACCAGCGACAGGGCCGGTTCGCCGATCACGCGCGCGTCGCCCGGATGGAGATCAGCGTCGCGGAGCGCGTCTTCACCGTCGATCTGCGTGACCTTCAGGGCCCGCAGGCGGTAGACCTCCCCGAGCCGGTCACCGCCGACCGAGTACGGCTGACGATCCTCGACGTCTACCCCGGCGACCGTTACGAGGACACCGCGATCAGCGAGATCGAGATCTTCGGCCCCCGCACCGAGGGCGGGTAGCCGCTCCGCCAACCGCCCGCGCTACTGGATCTGGCGCAGGACGTTCATGGCGAAGGCGACCACGAACGCGACCACATTGAGCCCGATCACCATGCCACCCGCCTTGGTGCGGATGCCATCGACGATGCCGAAACCCGCCACGATGGCGGCACCGAACGCTAGGAAGCCGAAGATGAAGAACGACACGACCGCCATGCCCAGCGCGACCACCCAGGTGATGTTTGGGTCGGCGAAGTAGGGCCGCTTCGCTGCCGCGTCCGGCCCTGGCGGCGGTGGGACATGGCTCACGGGCGCATCCTCCTCGGCGTCTACGACCAGCGCTGCGCTACGAGGATGCCAGAAGTGGTCGGCGCCAGCAGGTCTGACTGGTCGGCGAGGGTCACGGTGAACACGCTGCCACCGCCGGGCCCCGGTTCGACGCGCGCGAGCCCGTGGTGGGCTTCGGCCAGGCTGCGGACGATCGCCAGGCCCAAGCCCAGACCCGTGGTGCTGGTCACGCCGCGGCGGAAGCGATCGAAGATCTCTTCGCGCAGCTCGGGAGCGACCCCCGGACCGCGATCGGAGACCGACAACGCCACGCCGTCCCCGTACTGCCGCAGGCGCACCTCGACCCGGGTGCTCGCCGGTGAGAACTTCGCGGCGTTGTCCACCAGATTGGTGACGATCTGGCTGAAGGCGTCGGGGTCGACGGTGCACTCGAGCGTCGTGGGGTCGGTCTCGACTCGGAGATCGTGATCGGAGACGGCCTCCGCCAGACTCAGGCACAGCTGTCGCAGATGTGCCGCGAGATCCAACGACCGCGGTGCGATCGGCAGCGTCCCGCGCTCGGCGGCGGCGGTCTGGAGAACGGATCGCACCAGCCGCTCCAGGCGCCAGCCCTCGTTGCGGATCGTCGTGGCGAGCGTGCGGACCTCCCGCGTCGGCAGATCTCGCCGCTCGCTCGCCAGGGTGGCGGCCAGCCCGATCAGCGACGTCAGCGGCGTCCGCAGCTCGTGGCTGACCATGGCCAGGAAGTCGTCCTTCATGCGATCGAGCTCGGTCAGCGCGGCGACCTGGTCGTGGACCTCGGCGTGCAGCCGGGCGTTCGCGATCGCGGCGGCGGCGGTCTCCGCGAACACGGCCACCGACCGCAGTTGGACGGCGGTGAAGTCGGGCGCGCCCGTCCGTCCACGGAGTTCGAGCACCCCGATCAGGTCTCCGTGGTGCTCCAGGGTGACCAGCAGCGCCGCGGCCCGCCCGGTGCGCCGGTCGCCGCCCGTGCCGATCAGCATGGCCGCACGGGAGGCCGCCACCTGGGCGTCGAAGTCGCGGTCCATGCGCATGCGGTCACCGACCCGGGCGTTGGCCTCGCCGTGGACAGCCGCCACGCGCAGCTGCTCAGGATCGTCGGGGTCGCGTAGCCGGATGCTGCCCTCCTCGGCCCGCAGCAGGGTCGCGGCCGAGCGCAGGATGACGTCCAGCACGGTGTCGACCTGCAGGGACGCGTTGAGTTCCCGGCCGGCGTCCACCAGCAAGCCGAGCTCGTCCACCGTCGCCACGAGCTGCGCGGTCAGCACACGCTCGTCGACCAGAACCGCGGTCAGTCGGCGCAGCGCCTGCTCGCGCTCGGCCACGTACCCGAACAGCGCCACCAGAAGGGCCAGCAGCACGAGACGTACGGTACGGACGTCGAGCGCGTCTCCGAGCGCAGCGTTGATGATGTCGTACCCGAGGGCGACGATGATCCCGGGCACGGCGACGCCCACCACGATGGAGAGCGCCCACAGTTGCGAGCGGCGGCGATCGACGTCTTCCAGCGCCGGCGCGCTGAGCCCCGCGAGCCCCGCCGCGCGGAGCAGCGCCGCCTTGACAGATGCCATCGGGAGTAGTCATCGGCACCGAAGGACCACAACTGAAGTGGTCAGTTGTGATGGAGGGAGGTGATGGAGGCCGGTGATGATGATGCAGCGACCGCCTGAGCCGATCCTTCACGTGGACATGGACGCCTTCTACGCGGCCGTCGAGTCGCGCGACGACCCCGCACTCGCCGGGGTGCCCGTGCTGGTCGGTGGAGCCGGAGGCCGCGGTGTGGTCGCCAGTGCCTCCTACGAGGCCCGCGACTACGGCATCCGCTCGGCCATGCCGATGGCCCGCGCGCGACGCCTGTGTCCCCATGCGGTCGTCCGACCACCTCGGTTCGACGCCTACCGTCAGGTGTCCGCTCAGCTGCTTGACCTCTTTCGATCCGTGACGCCGCTGGTCGAGCCGCTGTCGCTGGACGAGGCGTTTCTCGACGTGGGCGGCGCGGTGCGGCTGCTCGGTGAGCCCGCACAGATCGGCTCGCACGTGCGGGCGCGCATCCACGCCGAGCTCGGCCTGCGGGCCAGCGTCGGCGTGGCACCCAACAAGTTCCTGGCGAAGCTGTGCAGCGGCAAGGCCAAGCCGGACGGGCAGCTGCATCTGCGGGCCGCCGAGGTGGACGCCTACCTTCTGCGGCTGTCGGTCCGCGACCTGTGGGGGGTGGGGGAGCAGACCGCCGCCGCCCTCGACCGGTTCGGGCTCCGCACGGTCGCCGATGTGCGCGCCGTCACCGAGACCTCGTTGGCGCGGATCGTGGGCGACGCGGCAGCCGGCCAGATCCACCGGCTGTCCCGGGGACAGGACGCGCGGCCCGTCAGCCCTTACGAGCCCGCCAAGGGCATGAGCGCCGAGGAGACCTTCGATCGCGACATCGCTGACCCGGACCTGCTGCGCACCGAGGTGCTGCGGCTGGCCGAGAAGGTCGCTCGCCGGCTCCGCCGCGGCGACGTGGCCGCGCGCACGGTGTCGCTGCGGCTGCGCTACGCGGACTTCACGACGATCAGCCGGTCGCGAACGTTGGCCGTGCCCACCGACCAGGCGACCGCGGTGCATCGCGAGGTGACGGCACTGCTCGACGCGCTGCGCCTGAAAGGCGCGGGTGTGCGCCTGATCGGGGTGCGGGCGTCCAATCTCGTCCCGTCCGGCGCGGCGCGACAGCTGGACCTGCTCGGCGACGACCGCTGGAGCCGCCTCGAGCGAGCGGCGGACGTCGCGCGCACCCGGTTCGGGGAGGCGGCGCTCACCAGGGGCGCGCTGCTGGATGACGACGCCCCCCGCAGCGGGGACGCGGCTGCCGCAGCCGAGGACTGGCGAAGCCGACGCGAGGGGGATGAGCGGCCCGGATCCGGGGCAGACTGAAAAGATCGCCTGCAGGCAGCGACATCTTGACGCACAATCGCTGCGCGTCCGTATACTTGACTGTCCTGGACGATGCCGGAGTCCGCGCATGCCTCTGTCCGACCGTGAACAGCAGATACTTCAGGACATTGAGGCTCGCCTCCGTGCCGATGATCCGAAGTTCGCCAAGACGGTCAGCACCGCCAGCGTCTCCCGCGACGCCCGCCGGCGGGTCAAGTTGTCCATCGCGGGCTTCATCGTCGGCTTCGCGCTGCTCCTCTCGGTCGTGCCGGCGCAGAGCATCTGGCTCGGGATCGCGGGCTTCGCCGTGATGCTCGCGGCGGTGGTCTATGGCGGGAACCAGCTCAAGCGCCTGGGGCAGGACACCACCGACGACCTCGGCGGCCAGCTGCGAGGCGGCTTCACGCGCTACCTCGGCGATCGCCGCCACCCAGACGAGACCGAGGAGCGCTGAGGTGATGGCGGGCCGCTCACCTGAGGGTGCGGCGGCGGGTCAGGCGGGTGATCCGCTCCACCGGTGACGGCCCGGCGGACTCCGACTCACGGCGGCCAGAGCGCAGCCGTCCGCCCAGGCGCATGCGGGCGGCGGCTGACAGACCTCGGATTCGCCCGACCAGCCGACGATGCCGCGGCACGCCCTCCCCCAGCGCCGCGATGACCTCACGCGCCGCGTGCTCGGCGTCGACGACCACCGCTGCGGGGACCAGAGGCGCGTAGCGTGCCCTGCCTGCCGCTGTGGCCAGCCTCGCCCCAGCAGCCGCACCGCCGGTCAGGCGGTCCAGATACTCGACATCGGTCTCGTGCGGGCGCCGCAACCGTCCCAGCCCCCGGCCGGCGCGCTGGACTCGCTCGACCGCCGCCAGCACCTGATCGGCCGGCACGAGGTGCGTCTCACCACGGCGGCTGGCGAGCAGCGCCGCGACGCCCCCCAGTGCCACCAGGCCGAGCAGCAGCGCCGGCACCAGCGGCCCGGCGCCGCCCTCCTCCGCGCCGATCTCCTCTCCAGACTGCGCATTGGGGGCGGGCAGCTCGCCCCCCTCGCCCATCTGCTCGAGCAGCAGCCGCTGCTCCTCGTCGGGGGTCAAGCCGCCGGCGTCGGGCACCGCGGAGGCTTCCCGCTGCGTGCTCGTCGGGGCCAGGTTGGCCGCGGTGGGCACCAGCACGTTGCCGTCGGTCCGGGGCGTCGGCTCGAACGTGAGCCACCCGAGTCCGGGGAACAGCACCTCCACCCACGCGTGGGCGTTGGCGTTCGTGACGCGGTAGGTGCCCGCCTCGCCCGGGACCGGCTGGCCCGGGGTGAAGCCGACGGCCACGCGGGCGGGGATGCCGAGCGAGCGCAGCATCACGGCCATGGTCCCCGCGTACTGCTCGCAGTAGCCGATCCGCTGCTCGATGAAGCTCTCCATGGCGGTGGCGCTGTGGCCCTGCGGCGGCTCGAGCGAGTACTCCCAGCCGCGCAGCTCGTCCTGGATCGCCAGGGCCTGGTCGAACGGGGTGCTGGCCCCCGCGGCCTCCACGATGCCGCGCGCCAGGTCGGTCACCGCCTCGGGGACGTTCTCCGGCAGCGCGGACAGGGCTGGATCGACCTGGTCGATGCGCGACTGCTCCAGCCGCTCGGGCGGTGGCGCCGGGATGGCCGCGGTGACCTCGTAGCGCTCACCGGTGGCGACCTGCTCGTCGGAGTCGACGGTGAACGTGGCGCTGGTCCGATCGAACTGCAGGCGGTCACCGAGGTCGCCGGTGACCCGGATCGGGTGATAGGGCGCAGGCAGGATCACCGCGCTGCTGAGCCCCCGCGCCTCGATCGAGACGTCCAGCTGTCGGGCGAAGGCCATGTCCGTCTCGAGCGGCAGCGCTCCGGCCGCGTCACCACCCCGTATCCCCGTGCTCGTCCACTCCTCGCCCTCGTACAGATCGAGGGCCGTCAGCCGCAGGTAGACCGGCTGCTCGGAGGTGACGCGCGCCACCTCGGTGTCGCTCTGGTTCACCAGGTTCGGGCGGATGCTGACGATGGGGTTGGTCGTGATCGTCGTGCCACCCGCGCCGCGCAGCTGGTACCACGGGGGGTCGTCGAAGCCGGGCAGCAGCCCGCCGAGCAGCGCGCCGAGGGTGATCGCGGTGATGGCTACCGGCCAGCCGGTGCCGACCATCACCTGGCGGCCGCGCGCCGCCCCTCCCCGGGCTGCGCCGTCCGGTCCCACCCAGCGTCCCCAGCGCGCGAGGTCGGCGCTGCCAGCGACCAGCAGCAGCCAGGCTGCGCCAACCAGCAGCGGTACCGCCCAAACCCAGATCCGGCCACCCGGCTGCGCGATCGCCAGCGGCACGCTCCACAGCACCATCGCCATGGCGATCGCACGCAGCGGCGCCTGCAGCCGGAACACCAGACCCTCGACGGCGTGCGCGACCCACCACACGCCCGTGCAGGTCACGAACAGCATCCCCGCCTCCGCGAACGCCGGCGACGGCCGGATGCGGATCAGCTCGAGCCCGCGCAGCCACAGCTGGACGCCCGCATCGACGCTCGCGAGCGTGGGCAGGACCCCAAGGGCCAGCGTGTCGGGCAGGAACGCGACGGACGACAGGATCGCCCAACCCGCGACGCTCACGACGAGCGCCGACACGGGTCCCGCTCCGGCGCGGCGGCACGCCCACGCCAGTCCCACCGACAGCAGCGCCGACGCCAGCAGCGGGCGCAGGAAGTCCAGACCCACGTACACCCGCACGTACGGGATGCACGCCGCGACCAGGAGGGTCACGGTTGCCGCGAGCAGTAGAGCGTCCCGCTCGGAATCCTCCGGTGTCGCCGCGGTCTCCTGCACGGGTCGGCGTCGTGGCGCGATCGGCGCGCGCGCGGTCGTCGGTGGTCGTGGCGGACGTGAGCGGACGTCGGCGGGGGCGGCCATCAGCGCTCCTCGGTCGAGGTGGCGGCTGCTCGGGGGGCGTCGGGGGCGTAGGCGGGCGCCGCGCGGCGGCCACCGGACAGCCCGCGCCATGAGGCGGCGAACTCCCCGCCCACCGCCGTCGTCGTCGCCTTCCAGCCCGCCGAGCGCAGCAGCGCGGCGCACTCGTCGGCACGTGCCCTCTGATGCCGGCCGGTGTGGACGACGACGGCGATCCTTCCCGTGTGCCCTCGGCCGGCGCCGAGCAGCGCGCGGACGTCCGGGTGTCGGGCGACGGGCTCGTTGCCCGCGGGTGCCGGGACGATCGTGACGAGGAGCCCCTCGCCGCCGCGGCCGCGCAACGCCCGTAGAGTGGGCGCCAGCCCCCGCGTCGAGGACTGCTCGGCGACCGCCAGGCGTTCCATGAGCGTCTCCCACGGCTCGACGCCGCGACTGCGCACGTCGTCCTCGGTCAGCAGGCGGAGCTGGTAGTGGTGGTCGGCCAGGTGCCACACGACGCTGGCCGCGACCGACAGGGCCTTCTCGAAGGTGGAGTCCGCCCCGGCGCCGGTGTGCGCCCGCGACCGCAGGTCGCACACGATGGTGGCCTCGGCCTGCCATGGCATCTCGTGCTGGCGGACCATGAGCGTGTCGCGATGCGCGGTGGACGCCCAGTGGATCATCCGCAGGTCGTCGCCCTGGACGTACTCGCGCATGGTGTGGAACTCGTCGCCGCTGTTGAACAGGCGGCGGGCCTCGCTGCTGCCGGTGCCACGGTGGTTGCCCCCGACCACGCCGGCGTCCAGCGCCTCGACCTCGGGGTAGACCACGATCTCGTCCGTCCGCTCGTAGCGGCGTGCCAGCTGCGTCAGGCCGAAGGGGTCGCGCACCCGGATGGTGAGCGGACCGACGCGGAATCGTCCGCGCTGCGTGGCCCGCACCGGATAGGCCAGCGTCGTGGTCGAGCCGGGACGCAGGTGCGCGACCACGAAGCGCGGGCGGTCGGCCAGGGTCCAGTGCACCTCATCGGAGACCAGCAGGGGCGGGGCGACCAGGCGGGAGTCGTTGCGCAGGTGGACCTGCACCGCTCCGGTCGTCCCGTGCAACAGGCGCGCGCTCGAGGCGCTGCGCCGCACCGCGATCGTGGCCGTCATCAGGCGCACCGCCAGTGCGCCCACCCCGACGAGCGCCGCCGCCGCGACCGCCACGACGTACAGCTCGGCGACGCCGATGAGCCGCGCGACGCCCCACAGCAGGACCGCTCCGACGAGCAGCGCCGCCCCACGAGCCGTGAGCATCATCCGCCCCTTCGGCGAGCACCCACTACTGGCCCCCGCGGTCCGGGACAGGAATGGGGATGCGGCCCAGCAGGTCGTCGAGGACGGTGGCGGCCGTGCGCTCGGCCATCTGCGCCTCGGGTGTGAGGATCAAGCGGTGCGACAGCACCGGCCGGACCAGCTGCTTGACGTCGTCGGGCACCACGTAGTCGCGGCCGGCGACCGCGGCCTCCGCGCGAGCGGCTCGCAAGAGCGCCAGCGACGCGCGCGGCGAGGCGCCCAGCTCGACGTCGGGATGCTCGCGTGTGGCGCGCACCAGCGCGATGACGTAGCGCCGCAGCGCCGCGGCGGCGTGGACGTCCTTCACCGTCTCGATGAGGTGGGCGACCTGCTGGGCGTCGGTGACCGGCTCGAGCTGCCCGATGCGGTCGCCCCGTCCGTGCACCTCGAGCACCTCCAGCTCGGCGTCGGCGGAGGGGTACCCGATCGACAGGCGCATGAGGAAGCGGTCGCGCTGGGCTTCCGGCAGCGGGTAGGTGCCTTCGAGCTCGATGGGGTTCTGGGTCGCGATGACCATGAACGGCACGGCGAGCTCGTGGGTCGTCCCGTCGACTGTGACGGTGCGCTCCTCCATGGCCTCGAGCAGCGCCGACTGCGTCTTCGGTCCAGCCCTGTTGATCTCGTCGCCGAGGACGATGTTGGCGAACACCGCTCCCGGCTTGAACTCGAAGTCCCCGTGCTCCTGGTTGTAGACCGTGACGCCGGTGACGTCGCTGGGCAGCAGGTCGGGGGTGAACTGCACGCGCCTGACCGAGCAGGCGATCGCCCGCCCGATCGCCTTGGCGAGCAGCGTCTTGCCGACGCCGGGGACATCCTCGAGCAGCAGGTGGCCCTCGGCCAGCAGCGCGACGAGCGCCAGGCGCACGATGGCGGGCTTGCCCTCGATGACGCTGCCGACGTGGCGTTCCAGCGCGGCCACCTGCTCCGCGAGCGCTGTCACGTCAGGCCCGACGCGTCGCCTCGTCACCACGTGTCCCCCTGCCGGGTCGCCTTCGGCGCGGACGGTCCGCTCGGGCTGTCGCCACAGCGAGTCTAGCGATGAGCTGCTGACGCGGGTTGTCCGACGTCGGTAGTAGCGACGTGCAATACTCCTCACCTGTGGCGTGCGGTGTGCGATCGGCCAGACCGGCTGGTGCGCGGGCACCGGCGACGCCGCGGCACTCGACGGCGGCGCAACCTCGCCGACCGTCCCACGTTATGAGGAGGACGCGATGCGCACAGGGCTCGGAAAGACCCGCGTTGCCGCCCTCGCCCTCGCCTTGGCGCTGCTCGCCGCGGCGTGCGGCGGCGGCGACGGCGACGGCGATGACACGGCAGGCGGCGAGGAGACCGGCGGCGACACCGCCACCGACGCAGGCGGCGACGCTGACGCCGGGGACGACACCGCCACCGACGCCGGCACGGGCGCCGCTACAGACACCGAGGACGAGAGCGCCGGCGACGGCGCCACCCTCACATTCGGCACCTCGAACGACCCGGTCGTTCTGGACGGCATCCTGGTGTCGGACGGCGAGTCGCTGCGCGTGATCGACCAGATGTTCGAGGGTCTGCTCACCCTCGAGGCGGGCGGCACCGAGGTCGCGCCGGGCCTCGCGACCGAGTGGGAGTCGTCCGAGGACGGCCTCGAGTGGACCTTCACCCTCCGTGAGGGTGTCACGTTCCACGACGGCGAGCCGTTCAACGCCGAGGCGGTCTGCTTCAACTTCGACCGCTGGTACAACTTCACCGGGACGTTCCAGAACCCGGACGCCACCTACTACTGGCAGACCCAGTTCGGCGGCTTCGCCGAGAACGAGGTCGAGGGTGTCCCCGAGGACAACCTCTACGAGTCCTGCGAGGCCCCCGACGAGACCACCGTCGTGATGAACCTCACCCGTCCGTCCGCGGCGTTCCTGTCGAGCCTGTCGCTGACGAACTTCACGATGGCGAGCCCGGCGGCGCTGGAGGAGTTCGGCGCCGACGAGGGCGAGGTCGGCGACGACGGCATCTTCCGTCCATCGGGCACGTACGGGACCGAGCACCCGACCGGGACGGGCCCGTTCCGGTTCGTCGAGTGGACCCGCAACCAGCGCCTGGTGCTGGAGCGCAACCCGGACTACTGGGGCGAGTTCCCCGGCAACATCCAGAACCTGATCTTCACCCCGATCCCCGAGAACGCCGCCCGGCTGCAGGCGCTGCAGGCCGGCGACATCGACGGCTACGACCTGGTCGACCCGCAGGACTTCGAGACGATCTCGGGCGACGAGAACCTGCAGCTGCTCGAGCGGCCCGCGTTCAACGTCGGCTACCTCGGCTTCGCGCAGCAGAACGAGCCGCTCGACGACCTCGAGGTCCGCAAGGCGATCGCCCACGCGATCAACCGCCAGGAGCTCGTCGACGCCTTCTACGCCGGTCAGGGCGAGGTGGCCACGCAGTTCATGCCGCCCGCGCTGTTCGGCTACGCCGACGACGTCACGACCTACGACTACGACCCCGAGATGGCGCAGCAGATCCTGGAGGACGCGGGCTACGAGCTGCCGGTGGAGGTCTCCTTCGGTTACCCGACCGACGTGAGTCGCCCCTACATGCCGAACCCGCAGCAGAACTTCGAGGCGATGGTGGCCGACCTGGAGGAATGCTGCTTCACCGTCCAGCAGGAGTCGTCCATCTGGAGTCCGGACTACCTGTCCCAGACGAACCAGGGCGCCTACGGGCTGTACCTGTTGGGCTGGACCGGCGACGTCGGCGACCCCGCCAACTTCCTGGGGACGTTCTTCGGGTCGGAGCAGGGCCAGTGGGGCTTCGACAACCAGGAGATCTTCGACCTGCTGGCCGAGGCCGAGGCCGAGACCGACGAGGCCGCCCGCACTGAGCTCTACGAGGAGGCCAACCGCGTCATCATGGACTTCCTGCCAGGGCTGCCCTACGTGCACACCAAGCCAGCGCTGGCGTTCAGCGCTAACGTCAGCGGTTACGAGCCGAGTCCGGTCTCGCTCGAGCCGTTCTCGATCGTGACGGTGGGCGAGTAGCTCGCTTCAGTCGGTACGGGCCCGGCGCCAGGCGTTAAGCCTGGCGC
>JACDBB010000160.1 GCA_013695145.1 Euzebyales bacterium | reverse complement strand
ACGCCGAGATCGTCGCCCTGCGCGCAGCTGGTCGGCGCGCCCGTGGCGCCACCGCCTACGTGACACTCGAGCCGTGCGCCCACACCGGCCGCACCGGGCCATGCGCGGAGGCCCTGCGCGCCGCGGGCGTCACTCGCGTCGTTGCTGCGCTCGCCGACACCAACACCGTGGCCGCGGGCGGCGCGGCGGCGCTTGCGGCCGCGGGCGTCGACGTCGAGGTGGGGCTGCTCGCCCAGGAGGCCGCGTTCGCCAACCGGGTGTTCCTGCACGGGATCCGCAACGAGCGCCCCTGGGTCGTGCTCAAGGCCGCGGCGTCGTTGGACGGCCGCATCGCCGCCGCCGACGGCACCTCGCAGTGGCTGACCGGTCCGCACACCAGGCGGATGGCGCACCGGCTGCGCGCCGACGCCGACGCGGTGCTGATCGGCTCAGGCACAGTCCTGGCCGACGACCCGCACCTGACCGTCCGGCTGCCCGACTACGACGGGCCGCCGCCCCTGCGCGTCGTCCTCGACGGCCGCGGCCGGACGCCCGACGCGGCGCGTGTGGTTGACCGAGCGGCGCCCACCCTGCTCGTGCTCGGCCCGGAGTCCCACGCCGAGGCCGACCGGCTGCGTGCGACGGGAGCGGAGGTCGTGGTGGTCGACCCCGGCGACCTCGGCGCCGTGCTCGGCCTGCTCGCCGCGCGCGGGGTCCGCAGCGTCCTGGTGGAGGGCGGCGGGGCGGTGGCCGGGTCGTTCGTGCGGGCAGGGCTCGTCGACGAGCTGTCGTGCCACCTCGCCCCCGTGCTGCTGGGGGAGTCCGGTCGGCCGTGGCTGGCCGGCGACGGCATCGCCACCCTGGCCGACGCCCCACGCATGCGACTCGCCGACAGCACCCGTTCGGGCGACGACACGATCCTGACTCTGGTCCGCGCCCAGTCACACGAGCCGGCGGTCACGCCGGCGGCACGGACCATCACGCCAGCGGCGCACCCCCACAAGCCCGCGGAGGGGCACTAGGAGGCACACATGTTCACCGGCATCGTGGAGGAGCTCGGGGCCGTCCGTTCGCTGAAGCCGGGACGGCTGGAGATCGCCTGCCGTGAGGTGCTGGAGGGCACCCGCGTGGGCGACTCGATCAGCGTCAACGGTTGCTGCCTGACCGTGACCCGGCTTGACGATGGCGGGTTCTCCGCCGATCTCATGGGCGAGACGCTCGCGCGGACTGCACTGGGCGATCTCGACCCCGGCGCCGCATGCAACCTCGAACGCGCCCTGCGCGCCGACGCCCGGCTCGGGGGCCACCTCGTCCAGGGTCACGTCGACGCGGTCGCCGACGTCGCCGGGGTCAAGGCCCAGACGGCGGGTGCGGGCGAGCACGGCGGGAGGGTGATGACGTTCACGCTGCCGCCGCCGGTGGCGGCCTACGTGGTCGAGAAGGGTTCGATCACCGTCGACGGGACCTCGCTGACCGTGATGTCCGTGGCGGCCCAGAGCTTCACCGTCGGCCTCATCCCGCACACCCTCGAAATCACTGTCCTCGGCCGACGCGGGCCTGGCGACCGCGTGAACCTCGAGGCGGACGTCATCGCCAAGTACGTCGAGCGGCTGGTCGCCGGCGGCGTGAGCTCCCCCTACCTCGGTCGTGAATCGCGGAGCCCGCCCAGCGATTCTCACAATCCCGGTGGTGGCGTTGCGAAGCATCGCCCTCAGATGACGGAGAACCCCCGATGAGCACCCCCTTCACGGCGATCCCCGAGGCGATCGCCGCCATCGGCCGCGGCGAGATCGTGGTCGTCGTGGACGACGCCGACCGCGAGAACGAGGGCGACCTCATCATGGCCGCCGACGCGGTCACCCCGGAGCGAATCGCCTTCTTCGTCCGCCATACCTCCGGCGTGATCTGCATGCCCGTGACCGGCGCGCGGCTCGACGAGCTGGACCTGCCGCTCATGGTCGAGGCCAACACCGAGTCGCACCGCACCGCCTTCACCGTGTCGGTGGACGCTCGCCGGGGCACGTCGACCGGGATCTCGGCGGCCGACCGCGCGGCGACGATCGCGGCCATGGTCGACCCTGCCACCCAGCCCGGCGACCTCGCCCGGCCGGGGCACATCTTCCCGCTGCGCTACGCCGAAGGCGGCGTGCTCAAGCGCGCCGGCCACACCGAAGCCGCCGTCGACCTCGCTCGCCTGGCGGGGCGCGCGCCGGCGGGCGTGCTGTGCGAGGTCGTCAACGACGACGGCACCATGGCGCGGCTGCCCGATCTGATCGCGTTCGCCGAGCGGCACGGCCTCGCCCTGATCTCGATCGCGGACCTGATCGCGCACCGGCGCCAGAGCGAGAAGCTCGTCCGACGCGTCGTCGAGGCGGTGATCCCCACGCCGTTCGGACCGTTCACCGCGGTGGGCTACGAGTCCGACATGGACGGCGAGCAGCACATCGCGCTCGTCAAGGGGGAGCCGGCCGGCAAGCAGGACGTGCTGGTGCGGATGCACTCCGAATGCCTCACGGGCGACGTGTTCGCGTCCCTGCGGTGCGACTGCGGGACCCAGCTGCACGACGCGCAGCGCCAGATCGCCGAGGCGGGTGAGGGCGTCATCGTGTACATCCGTGGTCACGAGGGCCGAGGCATCGGCATCATGCACAAGCTGCAGGCCTACAAGCTCCAGGACGGCGGCGCCGACACGGTCGAGGCGAACATCGAGCTCGGCTTTCCCGCCGACACCCGCGACTACGGCACCGGCGCCCAGATCCTCGTCGACCTCGGCCTTTCGACTCTGCGCCTGCTCAGCAACAACCCTGCCAAGCGCGCAGGGCTGGAGGGTTACGGCCTGAAGATCGTGGAGCGGGTGCCGATCGAGACCACACCCACCACCGAGAACCTGCGCTACCTGGAGACCAAACGCGACAAGATGGGCCACATGCTGCACGGCCTGCCGACGACCGCGACGACGACCGCGACGGCGGCCGCCGACGACGTCGGGGAGGGGAGCCGCTGATGCACGTCCACAACGGGAGCCTGGACGGAGCCGGCCTGCGCGTGGCGCTGGTCGCCGGCCGCTTCAACGAGCTCGTCGTCGAGAGGCTCGTGGCGGGCGCCGCCGACTGCCTTCGCCGCCACGGCGTCGCGGACGACGACATCACGCTGGCGTGGGTGCCGGGCTCGTTCGAGATCCCCGTGGTGGCCCGCCGACTGGCGGCGAGCGGACGATTCGACGCGGTGGTCACCCTGGGCGCCGTCGTCCGTGGGCAGACCGCCCATTTTGACTATGTGGCTGGCCAGGCCGCCCAGGTGGGTCGTGTGGCCGACGAGACGGGCGTCCCCGTCGCGTTCGGTGTCCTCACGACGGAGACCTTCGAGCAGGCTGTGGAACGCGCGGGCGGCAAACTCGGCAACAAGGGCTGGGACGCCGCTCTCGCCGCCATCGAGACCGCCCGTCTGCTCGCCGACCTGCCCAAGCCGACCGACTGACCCCACGACGGTCGACCCGACCACCGCCACGGCCGCCCGACATCGCCACCGCCGCTGGTCGGACACCGTGTCGGGATTCCTGCGCTATGCGCGGCTAGATCGACACGGTGTCGGAGTCGCCTTCACCGCCGCCGCCCCCAACAGTGCGCCGCTGGCCCGACACCGTGTCGGGATTCCTGCGCTATGCGCGGTCAGTCGACACGGTGTCGAGTGAGCATCGGGCAGACTGCGTACCGTCGACGGTTCCGGACTCGGGGGAGGGTGAGCGGTGGAAGGGGTCGTGGTCGGGGTGTGCGCCGTGCTCGGGCTGGTGTTCGGGTCGTTCGCGAACGTCGTCGTGCACCGGGTGCCCGCGGGCCGGTCGGTGGCGCGACCCCCCAGCGCGTGCCCGTCGTGCGACGCGCGGGTTCGCCCGATGGACAACGTGCCCGTGGTGTCGTGGCTGCTGCTGCGCGGCCGCTGCCGCGACTGCAAGGAACCGATCGGGGTCCGCTACCCGGCGGTCGAGCTTGCGACCGCCGCCCTGTTCGCGGCCGTGGCGGTTCGCTTCGGGCTGGACTGGGCGTTGCCCGGCTACCTGCTGTTCGCCTGGACCCTGCTGGTGGTCGCGCTGATCGACGTGGCGACCCGGCGCATCCCCAACCGCCTCACCTACCCGCTGACGCCCGCGCTGGGTGTCCTGCTGGTGGCCGCCGCCCTGCTCCACGGCGAGGCCGGGGTGGCGCTGCGCGCCGTGCTCGGAGGGGTGGCGGGATTCGGCGCCATGCTGGTGCTGGCCCTGATCAGCCCGAGAGGAATGGGGATGGGCGACGTGAAGCTCGCGGCGTTCCTGGGTATCGGCCTGGGTTATCTGGGGTGGGGCCACGTCGTGCTCGGGCTGTTCGGCGGCTTCTTCCTCGGCGGGATCGTGGCACTCGTGCTGTTGGCGGTGCGGATCAGGGAGCGCAAGGACTTCCTGCCGTTCGGTCCCTACCTGGCGCTGTCGTCGCTCGCGACCGTGCTGATCGGCCGCTTCGTGATCGACGCCTACCTGCGCGCCAGCGGCGTCGGCTGACTCGTGAGTCGCTGAGGGTGAGCGGAGCCTGCCCAGCGAGCCCGGAGGGCGGGGATCGAGGGGTGAGGGTGAGCGGAGCCTGCCCAGCGAGCCCGGAGGGCGCGGGGATCTAGGATGGGCCGCCGTGCCAGCCCACGAGGGCCAGATCTGACCAGCCGCGAGGAGCACCATGAGCGAGGAAACCAGCGCCAACCAGCCCACGGAGGAGGAGCTGCAGGCCTACCTCGGGCAGCTGCGCGAAGCCGATGTCGCCCAGGTCGTGGTCCAGGCCTACCAGGTCCTCGGCACCGGAGCCGAGGTCAAACTGGGTCGCGCGGACGCCCGCCTGCTGATCGACGCGATGGACGCGTTCGTCGTGACGCTCGACGGTCGCGCTCCAGGCGAGCTGGTGGAGCAGATGCGCGCCGGCGTCCGGCAGCTGCAGACCGCCCAGGTCGAAGCCGAGCGGGACGGCGCGCAGGAGCAGGGAGCCGGCCGGCCCGGTGGCGAGCAGGACGATCGCGGCGCGCCGCCGAGCACCGGGGGTCCGTCGGCTCCCCAAGCGCAGCCGCCAACCCCGTCACCGGCTTCCGAGCCCCCGCAGACCAAGCGCCTCTGGGTCCCAGGACAGTAGGCGGAGGTGGCGGGGAACCGCTATGATCGTCAACGTTGGCCGCGGCATGACGCCGTGGTTGCAACGCACACGAAGCGGAAGCGGCTGGCTTCCCACCTGGTCGGACCCCGCACCGGGTCAATGTTGGAGTCGCAGCACCCTCGCCCGCGCTCAGCGGGTTAAAGGTGCGACGACCGCCCCCGAGTCGGCCGCTGCGCGAGCAGCGGCCGTTGTCGTGCGCGCCGCCGAGAAAGGACCAGCAGCATGCCGAAGCAGAAGACCCACTCCGGCGCCAAGGACCGCTTCCGCGTCACGCGGAACGGCAAGGTGCTGCACAAGAAGATGAACAAGAACCACATCCTCGAGAAGAAGTCGAGCACCCGGAAGCGGCGCCTGTCGGGCGGCGGCGAGCTGGACGGCGGCGACGCCGCGCAGATCAAGAAGCTGCTCAGCGGCCGTTAGATCGGCGAGGACCAAGGAGCATCAACGATGGCACGCGTCAAGCGCGGGGTGCACGCCCGCAAGCAGCGCAAGACGGTCCTGAACCGCGCCCGCGGGTTCCGCGGCGCTCGCAGCCGCCGGTACCGGATCGCCAACGAGTCGGTCATGCACGCACTGCGGTACTCCTACCGCGACCGCCGTGCGCGCAAGGGCGACTTCCGCAAGCTGTGGATCACGCGCATCAACGCGGCGGCCCGCCAGGAGGGGCTGTCCTACAGCCGCTTCATCAACGGGCTGAAGCGCGCCGAGGTCGAGGTCGACCGCAAGGTGCTCGCGGACCTGGCCGTCCGCGACCCGCAGTCGTTCCGCGAGCTCGTCACGGCGGCCAAGAACGCCCTCCCGTAGGCCGCACTGCGATGCGGGTCGTGCGCAGCCCCGGCAACGCCGCGGTCAAGGCGGCGCGCAGGTTGGCGCGCGCTCGCGCGCGAGCCGAGACCGGCACGTTCCTGGTCGAGGGACCCCACGCTGTCGCCGAGGCGGGCCAGCACCTCGAGCGACTGTTCGTCACCGCGGAGGCGCACGGCAAGCACCCTGATCTGGTCGCGGGGGCCGCGGCGAGGGGCGCGGACGTGGTCCGGGTGGACGAGCGGGTGCTCGCCGCCCTGGCCACCACACCCTCCGCGCAGGGGATCGTCGGGGTCGCCCGCCTGCCGCGCGCGGATCTCACCAAGGCCGTGACCGGGGCTCGGCTGGTCGTGGTGCTCGTGGACGCCAGGGAGCCGGGCAACGTCGGCACCGTGGTCCGCACCGCCGACGCCGCGGGAGCGGACGCGGTCGTGCTGGCCGGCGCCTGCGCCGAGCCCGGCAACCCCCGTACGGTGCGCGCCTCCGCGGGATCGCTGTTCCACCTGCCCGTGGCGGCCGCCGCGTGGCCGGAGGCACTCGCGGCGTGCACGGCCGCCGGGCTGCGCACGGTCGCGGCTGACGGCGCCGCAGCGGCCCGGCACACCGACATCGACCTCACCGGTCCGGTCGCGCTGGTGTTCGGCAACGAGGCGCACGGGCTGCCGCCCGAGGTGGTGGCTGCGTGCGACGACGCTGCCCGCGTGCCAATCCACGGCGCGGCCGAGTCGCTCAACCTGGCCGCGGCCGCCGCGGTCTTCTGCTACGAGGTCGTCAGGCAGCGTGCCGACCGGGGCTCCGGTCCGCAGGTTGTTCCGGCATCTGGAGACCTTCACCGCGCGACCACCGCAACGGGGGATCGTGAGAATCGCTCCGCAGGCTCCGCGGCTCACGTTTCAGGGCGCGGTCCGGGGCGAGGGTCTGGCGTGGTGGAGGAGATCACGGCATGAGCGACGTCTCCGCTGAGCTGCTCGCCGCGAGCCTCGACCTGCTGCCCGACCCGACGATCGCCGTCGACGGGACCGGCACGCTGCTGGACGCCAACGCGACCGCGGCCCGCCTGCTGGGCGGTGAGCGTGACGACCTGCGCGGCGCAGACGCGCAGTCGGCTGTCCGGCTGTTCGACGAAGCGGGGCTGGATTGGTGGGACTGCCACCGCCCGCTGGACGCCGACCCGCGGCTGCTGCCGCGCATCGCCGAGCTCGACCTGCTCATCCAGGTTCCGGGCGGACGCACGCGGCCCGTGCTGCTCACCGGCGCCCGCCACGTCGACGCGGGCGGCAAGCTCGCGCTGCTGGTGCTGAGCCTGCGTCGCGGCGAGCGCCGCCGCCGCCTCGACGCTGCCCGGTCCGAGCTGGTGTCGACCGTGAGCCACGAGCTGCGGTCCCCCCTGACCAGCGTGAAAGGGTTCACCAAGACGCTGCTGGTGAAGTGGGACCGGTTCACCGACGAGCAGCGCAAAGCGATGATCGCGACCGTCCACGAGGATGCCGATAGGGTCACCCGCCTGCTCGGCGAGCTGCTTGACGTCTCCCGCATCGACGCCGGCCGGCTGCAGCTGCGTCGCCAGATGGTCGACGTCGAGGGCGTCGTCGCCTGGGTGCTGGAGCGCGCCGGCGCCGCCGGTCCCGAGCGCACCAGGACGACCCATCAGGAGCGCGGGGAGGAGCGGCTGGCGTCGGACGTGCCGTCGCTGCCGCGCTGCTACGCGGATCCCGACAAGCTCGCGCAGGTGCTCACCAACCTGGTCGAGAACGGGCTCAAGTACGGCGCGGGCGCCGTCACCGTCACTGTGCGAGAGCGTGAGGAGGACCTCCTCGTCGCCGTCACCGACGAGGGTCACGGAGTCGCCGCCGCCCACCTGCCGCACATCTTCACGAAGTTCTTCCGGCCGCCAGGCGAGCGCCGCACCGGCACCGGGCTCGGCCTGTACATCTCCAAGGGCATCGTCGAGGCGCACGGGGGCAGGATCTGGGCGGACAGCACCGCCGCGGGCGCGCGCTTCTCGTTCACCCTGCCCCGCGGCGGGCTGGAGCTGGCCGGCGTCGTAGCCAAGGATCGCGCGTGATGACCACGGATCACCGGGCCACCCTGTCAGCCGCGCGCAGCGAGGCGCTGGGCGCGCTCAGGGCGGCGCCCGACCTCGACGCGCTCGACGCGGCGCGCAGCGCCTACATGGGCAAGCGCAGCGCGCTGACCGGCGTGCAGCGGCAGCTGGGTGGGCTGGACGCCGACGCCCGCCGGGCCCTCGGCCGCGAGGTCAACGCCGTGCGCGCCGAGCTGTCCGCGGCCGAGGCGACCCGCCGTGCGGAGCTGGAGAGCCGGCGTGACAGCGTGGTGCTTGCGACCGACGCGATCGACGTGACGCTGCCGCCGCGCGTCCCGGCGCGGGGGCGGCTGCACCCGATCGTGGAGACCACCGAGGCGATGCTCGACATCCTCGTGGGCCTGGGCTACAGGGTGGCAGAGGGGCCTGAGGTCGAGACGGACTGGTTCAACTTCGATGCGCTGAACACCCCGCCCGACCACCCGGCCCGCTCGCTGCAGGACACCATCTACGTGCGCCATCCCGGCGCCGGCAACCGCACCGACGAGGATGGCTCCACCGGACTTCCCCTGCGGACGTCGACCTCCCCGATGCAGATCCGCGCGATGCTGCGCCAGGAGCCGCCGCTGTTCGTCGCCGTCCCGGGCCGAGTGTTCCGCGCCGACACCGCCGACGCCACGCACCTGCCGATGTTCCATCAGATCGAGGGCCTGGCGGTCGCGCCCGGTCTCTCCTTCGCGGACCTGAAGGGCAGCCTGTTCGTCGCCGCGCGCGCGCTGCTCGGTGAGGACGCTCGCCTGCGGCTGCGGCCGCACTTCTTCCCGTTCACCGAGCCGTCCTGCGAGCTCGACGCCTGGTACGGCGGTCGCTGGATGGAGCTGCTCGGCGCCGGCATGGTCCACCCCAACGTCCTGGTCGCCGGCGGCTACGACCCCGACGAGGTGTCGGGCTTCGCGTGGGGGATGGGCACCGACCGGATGGCGATGGTGCGCCACGGCGTCACCGACCTCCGGCTGTTCGTCGAGAACGACGTTCGCTTCCTCGCCAGCGTCTAGTCCGCAAAGGCCTCCATCGTGCGCGTCCCGGTCTCCTGGCTGTCCGAGTACGTCGACGTCCCCGAGTCGCTCGACGACCTCGCCGACGTGCTCACCCTGGGGGGCCACGAGGTCGAGGCAGTCGAGCGTCCGACGGGCGGCACCAGCGGCGTACGGGTCGCCGAGGTCATCGACGTCGCCAGGATCGCCGGCTCCGACAAGCTGCACCTGGTCCATGTGACCGACGGCGAAGCCACCCACGAGATCGTCTGCGGCGCCTCCAACTACGCGCCGGGGGACAAGGTGGCGGCCGCGCTGCCCGGGGCGACGCTGCGCGGCCAGCTCGAGATCGGGCGCAGGCAGCTGTTCGGCCACACCTCCAACGGCATGCTCGCCAGCGCGAAGGAGCTGGGGGTCGGCGACGACCACGCCGGAATCTGGGTGCTCGACCATGACGCGCCATTGGGGGCGGACGTCGCCGAGTGGCTCGACCTGGACGACGCGGTCCTCGTGCTCGAGGTCACCCCGGACCGCGGGTACGCGCTGAGCCTCCACGGCCTGGCCCGGGACCTGGCCGCGCTGACCGGGGTCGATCTGCGCCTGCCGGACGCGGGCGCCCTCCCGACGGGCGGCGATGTCGTCCCGGTGACGATCTCCGATCCCGACCGCTGCCGGCGGTTCGACGCCCGCGTGATCCGAGGAGTGCATGTCAGCCCGTCACCGGCCTGGCTGCAGCGACGCCTGGTGGCGGCCGGGATGCGCCCGGTGTCCAACGTCGTGGACGCCACCAACGCCGCGCTGCTGGAGACCGGCAATCCTGTTCACGCCTACGACCTCGCCCTGCTGGCTGGGCCGGCCATCGAGGTGCGCACCGCCATGGCCGGAGAGTCGCTGCAGACCCTCGACGGCGTCGAGCGGGCGCTGGACTCCGACGACCTGCTGATCTGCGACGCTGGCGGGCCCGTCGCCCTGGCCGGCGTCATGGGGGGCGCGGCGACGGAGATCGGCCATGGCACGACGGACGTGCTGCTCGAGGTTGCGAACTTCACGTCGCGCACCGTGCTGCGCACCGCGCGCCGCCACCAGCTCCACACGGAGGGCTCCAAACGCTGGGAGCGGCAGGTCCCGCCCGAGGCGGCGCCGGTCGCCGCGACGCGCTGCGCCGGGCTCATCGCCGAGCTGGCGGGCGGTGTCGTCACCGGCGGCGCGGACCACTTCCCGACCCCGGTCGAGCGCCCCGTGATCCGCCTGCGGACGGACCGGGCGCGCGCCCGCCTCGGCCTCGACCTCGACGCCACCGCCCAGGGCGCCCTGCTCGAGTCGATCAGTTGCGACGTCGCCCCGGAGACGGCTGACCTGCTGGTGGTCACCCCGCCCGCCTACCGCCCTGACCTGGTGGCCGAGGTGGACCTTCAGGAGGAGATCGTCCGGCTGCACGGCTTCGACAGGGTGCCCGCCCGGGTGCCGTCCACCGGTCAGGTGGGCGGGAGGTCTCCCGCGCACGAGGCGCGGCGTGCGGTACGGCGGGTGCTGGCCGGCGGCGGCTGGATGGAGGCCATGCCCTACCCGTTCATCGCGGAGTCCGACGTCGACCTGCTGGGACTGCCCTCCGGGGATCGACGCAACCGGACGATCGCCCTGGTCAACCCGCTGTCGAAGCAGGAGGCCGTTCTGCGGACAACCCTCCTGCCCGGCCTGTTGCGTGTCGTGCGCCGCAACGTCAACCGGCAGCTGCATGACGTCGCCGTGTTCGAGGTCGGCCATGTGTTCCTCCCACCCACCCGCGACGAGCCGGCGGCGGACGGCGGGCCGGACGGCACCCTCCTTCCCGCCGAGCCGCAGCGGCTCGGTCTGGTCGCCACCGGTGCGTTCGAGGCCGGGCGCCACGACCGTCCCGGCCGTGCCTCCGACGTCTACGATCTGCTCGGCGCGTGCGAGCTGGTGCGCGAGGTGCTCGGTCTGCCGGCGTTCGAGGTGGCCGCTACCGACGAGGCGCCGCTGCATCCTGGCCGGGCGGCGCGGCTCCGGTTGGACGGCGTGGACATCGGCGTCGTCGGCGAGCTGCACCCGCGGGTGGCCGGCGCATTCGAGGTCCCTGCCCGCACCCTGGTCGGCGAGCTGCGCCTCGACCCGCTGATCGCCGACGGGATCCGTCCGCGGCAGGCGGTCGTGCCGTCCACGCTGCCTCCGGTCGGGTTCGACGTGGCGGTGGTGGTCGACGAGTCCGTGCCGGCCGCCGACGTGGAGGCGGCCGTCCGTGCCGGGGCGGGTCGACGCTTGACGTCCTGCACGCTGTTCGACGAGTTCCGCGGGGACCAGCTGGGGGAGGGGCGCAAGAGCCTCGCGTACCGGCTGCGGCTCTCCGATCCCGAGACCCAGCTGCGCGACACCGACGAGGCGGTCGCCATCGAGGCGGTCGCCCGGGCGGTGGCCGAGCGGGTCGGCGGACGGCTGCGGCGCTAGCCGGGCGGCTGGCTGACCGTCAGCGCCGCGGTGGCCAGGACCGCGAGGCCGAGTCCCGAGATCTCGACGACGAGGGTGCGGCGCAGCCGCGGGCGCGCCTCGTCGCCGCCCGTGTGGATGGAAGGCGCCAGGCGCCAGGCTCGGTGGGACGCGGTTGTGAGTTGCGGTTCCGCGACCACCATCTGTATGGTCATGCATCACATTGCATAGACACGAGCGGAGGAGGGCGATCGTGGACGTCGGCATCGTCGGCGGGTCGGGCTACGGAGGCGCGGAGCTGCTCCGACTGCTGGCTGCCCACCCCTTCGCCAAGGTGCGGGTCGTGGCGGCGCGCACGGCGGCGGGCGGACACGTGCACGAGGTGTTCCCTCACCTGCGCGGCGCACCGGGCGCTGATCTCATCCTCGTCGAGCCCGACCCCGACGCGCTCGCGGCGTGCGACGTCGTCCTGCTGGCGACCCCCCACGCCGCGAGCCTGGCGCTGGCGCCGGCGCTGGTCGCAGCCGGTGCGCGGGTGGTCGATCTGTCGGGTGCCTACCGCCTTGACGCCGCGACCTTCTCCGATTGGTACGGCGATGAGCACACGGCTGCTGACCTCGCCCCGGCCGTCTACGGACTGCCCGAGCTGTATCGCGACCAGATCGCGGCGGCCGCGCTGGTGGCCAACCCCGGGTGCTACCCGACCGCTGCTCTGCTCGCCATGGCGCCGCTCGCTGGGCACGTCGATCCCGCGTCGGTCGTGATCAGCGGCCTGTCGGGGACCTCGGGGGCCGGCAAGGGACTGCGGGACGACCTCCACGCCAGCCACGCGATGGGCAACGCCGCCGCGTACGGCGCGCCCAAGCACCGCCACACACCGGAGATCGAGCGGATCTGGGGACGGCTGGCCGGGCTGGACAGTGCGCCGCCGCTGACGTTCACACCCCATCTCGTGCCGATGTCGCGCGGCCAGGTCGTGACCGTCGTCGCCACCCTCGGGCCGGACGCTGACGGGGCCGCAGTCGAGGACAGCTACGTCGCGGCATACACCGACGAGCCGTTCGTGCACGTTCTGCCCCCCGGATCGTGGCCGTCGTCCGGCCATACCGTCGGCGGGAACGCCGCGCACATCGGCGTCGCCTTCGACCCGCGCACCCGTCGGGTGACCGCCTCCTGCGCGCTGGACAACCTCGTGAAGGGCGCTGCGGGCCAGGCCCTCCAGAACGCCAACCTGCTGTGCGGCGTCGAGGAGACCGCCGGCCTCACCGCGGCCGGGGTGTACCCGTGAGCGCGCGGGGGACGGACATCCGGTCCGTCGCGGGCGGGGTGTGCGCCGTCGAAGGGGTCCGCGCCGCCGGCATCTGTGCGGGCCTGAAGGCGTCCGGCAAGCCGGACATGGCGCTGGTGGCCGTCGACCGGCCGGTGCCTGCGGCAGGGGTGCAGACCAGCAACCAGATCCTGGCCGCGCCGGTCGTCGTCACGGCGCGCCACCTGTCCGACGGGCGGGCCCGGGCGGTCCTGTGCAATGCCGGGAACGCGAACGTGTGCACCGGGCCGGACGGGCTGGCGCTGGCCGAGGAGTCCGCCCGCGCCGTGGCCGCCGAGCTCGGCTGCGCCGCCGCGGACGTCCTGCTGTGCTCCACCGGGGTGATCGGCGTGCCGTTCGCCGCAGAGCCGTTGCTCGCCGGCATCCCGAGGGTCGCCGCGCGGCTGGGCAGTGGCGGCCACGACGCGGCCGCGCGCGCCATCATGACGACCGACACCGTTGTGAAGGAGTCGGCGGTCGAGGTCACCGGCGGGGCGGGGTCCTGCGTCGTCGGGGGCATGGCGAAGGGCAGCGGGATGATCGCGCCCGCCATGGCCACGATGCTGTGCGTGCTGACCACTGACGCGCCCTTTGACGGCGTCGAGCTGCGACAGGCCCTGGCGACGGCGGTCGCCCGGTCGTTCGACAGGATCTCCGTCGACGGCTGCATGTCCACCAACGACGCCGTCCTGCTTCTTGCGACCGGGACGGCCGCGCAGCCGCCGGGGACCGAGGCGTTCACCGCCGGCCTCACCGCGGTGTGCGCCGACCTGGCCGAGCAGATCGTGCGCGACGGCGAGGGCGCGACCCGCCTGCTGCGCATCGACGTCACCGGCGCCCGCTCTGAGGACGACGCCGTCGCGGTCGGTCGTGCCGTCGCGTCCAGCGCCCTGGTCAAGACCGCGCTGGCAGGCGGCGATCCCAACTGGGGCCGCGTCCTGGCCGCGATCGGGGCGGGGCCGGTGCGCATCGACCCGGATCGGATCGCGGTGACGTTCGGGGGAGTCACGGTGTGTCGGTCCGGCGTGGCGGCGGCCTTCGACGAGGCTGATGTGACCGCGGCGTTGCGCGGCCGCGACGTCACCTGCAGCGTTGACCTTGGCCTCGGCGACGCCCACGCGACCTTCCTCACCTGCGACCTGACGCAGGAGTACGTGCGCATCAACGCGGAGTACACGACGTGAGCGCTGTCACGCCGCTCACCGATCGCACCCGGCGCGCTCAGGACAAGGCCCGTGTCCTGCGCGAGGCGCTGCCCTGGATCACCCGCTGGACGGGACGCACGCTGGTCGTCAAGTACGGCGGCAACGCCATGGGTGAGGGGGGCGGGGATCGCATGGGTGAGGGGGGCGGGGATCGGGCCAGTGACTCCGATGCCGGGCTCACCGGCGCGTTCGCAGCCGACGTGGCGCTCCTGCACCGCGTCGGCCTGCGCGTGGTGGTGGTGCACGGCGGCGGGCCGCAGATCTCGGCGACCTCGCAGCGGTTCGGGCTCCAGCCGCGCTTCGTCGACGGCAGGCGGGTCACCGACGACGCGACCCTCGATATCGTCCGCATGGTGCTGCTCGGTCAGGTCAACCCGGCGCTGGTCGGCCGGATCGAGGCCGCCGGCGCGCCAGCCGCGGGGGTGAGCGGCATCGACGCTGGCCTGCTGCGGGCGCGCCTGGCAGACGGCGGGAGGCTCGGTCACGTCGGCGAGGTCACCGCCGTCGCGCCCAAAGTGCTCACGGCCCTGCTCGACGACGGTGTCGTGCCCGTGGTGGCCACGCTGGCTCGGGGCGAGGACGGCGGTGACCTCAACGTCAACGCTGACACCGCCGCGGGCGCGCTCGCGGTCGCCCTCGGTGCGGACAAACTGATCTACCTGTCCAACGTCTCGGGGCTGTACCGCGACTTCGGGACCGACACCCAGTCGCTGCTGTCGACGATCCCGCTTGACCGGCTCCGTGACCTGCTCGCGGGCGGCGGGCTCCACACCGGCATGGTCCCCAAGGTCCAGAGCGTCGTCGCCGCCCTGCAGGGGGGCGTCGCGCAGGCTCACCTGCTGGACGGACGGGTCGAGCATGCGCTGCTGCTGGAGATCTTCACCGACGAAGGGATCGGCACGATGGTCACCCACGAGGGCAACGCATGACGTGGGCCGAGCGCGAGGCGGCTGCCCTGCTCCCCACCTACCGCCGACGCCCCGTCGAGTTCGTGCGAGGCGCGGGCTGCTGGCTCGTCGACGCCGACGGCCGCCGCTACCTGGACTTCCTGTCCGGTCTGTCGGTCACCTCGTTAGGCCACGCCCACCCTGCGGTCACCGAGGCGGTCGCCCGCCAGGCCGCGACGCTCGTGCACACCTGCAACCTGTTCTACACGCGGCCGCAGATCGAGCTGGCAGAGCGCCTGCAGGACACGCTTGGCTGGCCGGACGCCAAGGCGTTCTTCGGCAACTCGGGCGCCGAGGCCGTCGAGGGGGCGCTGAAGCTCGCGCGCCGCCACGGCAAGCGTCAGGATCCCGCCAAGGTTGAGGTCGTCGCG
Organism: Euzebyales bacterium; assembly: GCA_013695145.1. Taxonomy (GTDB): domain Bacteria; phylum Actinomycetota; class Nitriliruptoria; order Euzebyales; family Egibacteraceae; genus JACDBB01. Next base: position 74 of record JACDBB010000160.1, on the reverse strand, counting down.
CTCGAGGGCGGCTTCCACGGCCGCACCCTGGCCGCCCTGCGCGCGACCGGCAGCCCCGCCAAGCACGCGCCGTT
>JACDBB010000225.1 GCA_013695145.1 Euzebyales bacterium | reverse complement strand
CCCCCACAACCCCTGGGTGGGGTCGAGCGGTTCGACGTCGCGCAGGGGCGAGGCGCGAGCGAGCACCTCGAGGTCGAAGCGTCCCTCGGAGATGAACAGCCGCAGCAGCGTGAACTCGACCTCGCCGACCACCACCACAACGATCTCCTCGGGGGTGGCCCGCACCGCCGCGTCGGTCAGCGCCCTGGTGTCGGTCTGGGACAAAATGCTGTTGCGGGCGCGCTCCTCGGCAAGGGCGACATCCAGCTGGGCGCCGCCGGTGCGCGCCCCGGCGGGCAGCAGACCCGTGGAGCCGGCGATCGCCGCCGCGTCGGCGATCGCGGCCAGCGCGCTGCGCTCGCTGTACACCCGCCACAGGTCCAGGCTGATCCCGCCGAGGAACAGCACCCCGATCGACAGCCCCAGCACCCAGATCGTGACCGAGCCGCGCTCGCCGCGCAGACGGCTCACGGCCGGGCCGGCCCGAGCTGGCCGCGGATCTCGTCGACGAGATAGTCCACCGGAGCGTGCGACTGGCGGTGGCTGCCGCCCCAGTCGGACTCCCACACCGTCTCCAGCGTCACCGCGTACCGGCCTTTGGTCTGCGGCATGATCCGCGCCGACGCGGCGTCACCGTCGGAGTCCACCGCCGGCTCGGAGCCCGCACGGTCGCCCGAGGCCGTGTGCAGCCGGTCGCCGCCACGCACCTGGCGCAGCTCCCAGTCCCAACGGGTGATCCGCGCCCAGAACCCGACCTGCACCGCGCACCCCCACGTCTGGGTCTCCAGCAGGTACTCCTGTCCCCAGTCCACGTCGCCGTCCGCGTCGACCACCCCGTCGCGGGCGTAGGTCAAACGGGTGACCACACCGAAGCCAGTCTGGGTCCAGTAGTGCGCCCGCTCGCCCGACGCCCACAGCCAGATGCCCAGCCCGGTCACCCCATGGTGCTCGGGCGTCGGGCTCAGGTTGATCGTCTGCGCCGGCAGGTCCGCGGCGTCCCAGGCCGGCGGCGGCGCCTGCGCGTCGCAGGGCTCCTCCACCACCCGCGTCACCTCGCGCACCACGCCCCCGTCGGGATCGTCGGCGACCTCAGCGTCCGGCGGCGCCGGCGCGGTGCAGATCAGCTGCCGCGACCCCCCACCAGCCTCCTCCGCCGTGCACGCGACCCGGATCCCCTCCGCGTCCCGCTCGCCAGGATCGAACGCCGGATCGTCGATGATGCACCGATTCCCCCTCGTGATCCCCTTGCAGAACTCCTCGGTCTGGCACGGCCGCCCAGACACGCTGTCCGGCCCGCACTCACGACCACCTATTGGCTCCTGTCCCCCTCCCCGACCATCACAACGGGGATCAAACTCAGGGTCGCAGGACTCTTGGGCCTGTGCCGATACAGGCGGCGGGATCAGACCCGTCGCTACCACCGTCATTGCCAATAGCATGAGCAGGAGCGCGCGCTTCACGACGACGCCTTGGACTGGATCACATCGAACTCACCCATCGGTGGCTGAGGACTGTCGCGAATGAACTCGCTCACCTCGCCACCCTCATAGCCGGTCCATGGGATCGTCCCGGGCATCTCGAACGGGTCGTACACGCGGTGTAGCTCACCCACGAACCGGTGCGGGTCGTCGGTCGGGGTCACCTTGACCTGGTACCAGTACACGGCCAGATCCGGGCGCCGCTGGCCCGGCGTCTCACTGGTCAGGGCAACGCTTGCGAGGCCGAGATAGCCGAACCTTGGGCGCTCGGTGTGACTGGCCCAAGCCCACACCGCGTTGCCAGATCTGTCGTTACCCGGAAACACCGTGCCGGGCAATGGATGGATCCGATTCTCGTAGCGGGATACCGCGTCATCCCAAACTGCCGCCACTACCGCGTTCCACAACTCCTCTTTGTTCGCCCATTCCCACTCCGGGTCGGTCACCGGCGCCGGCTTGAAATCGCGCCACCAGCGCTGGTGGAGCGGGCTCTCCAGATCCGCGACCTGCTCGGCCGGGCCGAAGACCTCCGCGGGGCCGCCCGGCTCGGCCAGGGCGCGGACCTCAGCCAGGTCCTCCTCGCTGCGCGGGGTCGGCGTGCCCGACGCCGTCGAGCCCGGGAACAGCTCCTCCATGGAGACCGGCGGGGGCAACGTGCGCGTCGCACCGGGCGCGGGTGTCGCGGGCGCCGCTGTCGCCAGCCCGGGGGTGGCGGCACCGGTCGCCGGCGCGGCGGCGACACTCGGCGACGGCGACACCGCGATCGCCGCGCCCTCGTCAGCGCGCGCGCCGTCGTCGCGGTTGAACCACCAGCCCATGAAGCCGATCGAACCCACGACCAGGACGGCGAACCCCAGCACCAGCACCCGCTCCAGCGGGCCGGCGTTGGCGTAGCTGTTCATCCGGCGCCCCCGTCCGAGTCGACTGCGGACCACACCGATTCTGCCCTCTGCGCCCAGGCCGTGGCCACCCCCTGTGGAAAACCGCTGATCGCTGGGCCTCGCCGGCGCCCGGCGCTACGGGAGGCGGACGATGGTGCCCGGCGGCAGGGCCGTGGCGTCGAAGTCGTTGTGCGCGACGACCCGGTGCGCCCAGGTGGCGGCATCCACACCGTGTGGCGCGTGGGGCGCGACCGCTGCCCAGACGGTCTCACCGGCGCCGAGCACGACGTGGGCCGGCGCGCGCCCTCCTGCGGTGTCGGTCGTGGCGCTGGCCCCGCCGCCCAGCGGGACGACCGTGATCGCCAGGAGGACGAGGAGCGCGAGGCCGGCCAGGCGCCGGCGCGTGCGCGCGGACGGCCGACGGCGGGTGGCAGCCCGCGGGTCGACCCCGGCCCGCCGCGACACGGGTCGTCGTGTCGCCGGCGAGCGCGGCGCGGCCTGCTCCGGGGACGCCACGCGGCGCGACACCACACGGCTGGTGGCGGCGTCGGCGGTGCGGTGCGGTTCCCGGACGGCGATGGCCATGGCGCTCGCGCTCCTCGTGATCGTGGCGGCGTCCGCCGCCGGTCGGTGGTTCGCGATCAGCATCCCCGAGGGGTGTGACAACCGGCTTGGCGAACGCCTGTTCGTCACCTAGCATACGAACACGTGTTCCCTTGTCAACAGCAAATGCGAACAGGTGTTTGCCCGAGGAGGTATGATCGGGCACGTTCCGATCCAGCCGATCGCACGAGCCGATCGCTCCAGCCGAGCAAGGAGGCGCGCATGGCCGACCAGCTGACCGCAAGGCAACAGCACATCCTCGAGGTGATCCGTGAGACCGTCGAGCGGCGCGGGTACCCGCCCAGCGTCCGCGAGATCGGGGACGCCGTTGGCCTGAGCTCGCCCTCGAGCGTCCACAGCCAGCTCGCCACGCTCGAGCGCGGCGGCTTCCTGAAGCGTGACCCGTCGCGCCCGCGCGCCATCGAGGTCCGCTTCGACACGGACACCCAGCTTTCCCGACCACGTTCGAGCGGGCGAGCGGTGCCGGTGGTCGGCGAGATCGCGGCCGGCGCGCCGATCGTCGCCGAGGAGCGGGTGGAGGAGGTCTACTCGCTGCCCAAGGAGATCGTCGGCGATGGCACGTTGTTCGCGCTGCGCGTGCGCGGCGAGTCGATGCTCGAGGCCGGCGTGCTGCCCGGCGACCTCGTCGTGATCCGCCAGCAGCCCACGGTGGAGCAGGGCGAGATGTGCGCGGCGATGATCGATGGCGAGGCCACGGTGAAGTTCTTCCGCCGGACGCGCACGGGCGAGGTCTACCTGGACCCCGCCAACGCGGGCTACGAACCCATCCCCGTCCCGGCTGACGGCGAGGCCGCGATCCTCGGCCGCGTCGTCTCGGTGCTGCGCAGCTTGTAGCCCTGGAACCTGATAGCCCTGGACAGAGATCAGCCGTGACGGCGCACACTTGCGGGCCGGCCAGGTTTGCGATCGGCAGGGTGAGGAATGCCAGTTGCGGTCGCGGTACCGCGACGTTCGGCCCGTGGGCCGGTATCGTCCTACCTTGCAGTCAGCCAGCCCGCCACAACGAGGAGGACCTCATGACCGTCGGCGGAAGCATCGCCCTCATTGTGCTCGGCGCGATCCTGTACTTCGCCGTCGAGTTCGATCTCGCAGGTCTCGACATCAACGTGATCGGCGTCATCCTGATGCTCGGTGGCCTCATCGGCCTGATCGTCGGGCTGGTCCTCGTCTCGCAGACACGCAGCCGCGCCACGGACGGCGACGTCGTCGAGCGGCGCCGGACCCGCGTGGTGGACGACCGGGACCTGTAGCGACCTGCGCGAACCACGACCCCCACCCGGGGGCCGTTCTACCCTCCTCCTACCCCGCCTTCCACCCGCCCTTCCGCGTCCACCCACGGGTCGGCCGCCAGGTAGTCGGCCAACGCCGCGCTGGTCGGGCGGTCGAGGTTGGCGACCAGCAGCGTGCCGTCCGCGTCGTGCTCCTCCTTGAGCACCTCGCCCTCCCTGTGGGCGAGGGCGACCAGGTCGGCCCGCTCGTAGGGGACCGTCGCCTCGACCAGCCTCCGGGCCGGCGGGATCGCCCGGGCGATGCGCTCGACCAGCTCGTCGATCCCCTCCCCCGTCACCGCCGAGACACCGACCGCCTGCGGGAACCGGGCCTGCAGGCCCGCGAGGTCGTCGCGGTCGATCGCGTCGGTCTTGTTCAGCACCAGCAGACGCGGCACCGCGTCCGCCTCGATCTCGGTCAGCACCCGATCCACGGCCAGCACCTGGCCCTCGGCGTCAGCGTGCGAGGCGTCGACGACGTGCAGGTGCAGGTCCGCGCGGACCGTCTCCTCCAGGGTGGACTTGAACGCCTCGACGAGCTGGGTCGGCAGCTTGCGGACGAAGCCGACAGTGTCGGTCGCCACCGCAGCGCGACCGTCGGGCAGCTCCAGGCGACGGGCCGTCGTGTCCAGCGTCGCGAACAGCTGGTCGGCGACGAGGACGCTGGCGCCCGTCAGCCGGTTGAGCAGGGTCGACTTGCCCGCATTGGTGTACCCGACCAGCGCGACGGTCGGCACCTTGTGCCGTTCGCGGTCCTTTGACTTGAGTCGCCTGGTCTTGGAGAAGTCGTGCAGGTCGCCCCGCAGCTTGGTGATGCGCCGGTTGAGCTTGCGGCGGTCGACCTCGAGCTGCGTCTCACCGGGACCCCGCCGCGCGCCGATCCCGCCGCCGGAGCCGGAGCCCGCCTGGCGGCTCAGCGCCGCCCCCCAGCCGCGCAGCCGCGGCAGCAGATAGCTCAGCTGCGCGAGCTCGACCTGGGCCTTGCCCTCCCGGCTGACGGCGTGCTGGGCGAAGATGTCGAGGATCACGATGTTGCGGTCCAGCACCTTGACCTGCAGGCGCTCCTCGAGGTTGCGCTGCTGGGCGGGCGACAGCTCGTCGTCGAAGATGACCGCGTCCGCGTCGAGGTCACGGGCCAACGCCTGGAGCTCGGTCACCTTGCCTCGGCCAACGAAGGTCGCGACGTCGGGCACGTCGCGTCGCTGGACGATACGACCCGCGGAAACCGCGCCGGCGGTGTCGGTCAGCAGCTCGAGCTCATCGAGGGAGGCGTCGACGTCGGCTGCCGTCCGGCCCGCACCGTGCAGCGCGACGAGCACCGCCCGTTCGACCGGCCGGAAGATCGCGACGCCCTCGCGAGGGGCCCCGTCACCGAGGTTCTGCGCGTCGGCCCGCCGTCGCTGGGAGCGGGTTGTCTCCAGGACGGGCTCAGTCGCGGCCCCGCCCTCGAGCGCGTCGTCGGGGCTGCCGTCCCCCGGCACGTCGACGTCGACCGCGAGGCGCTCCTTCTGCCGGCGGCTCACACCGGCACCTCCTCGACGACGGCGGCGAGCCAGGCGGGGGCGAGACGCCCCTCGGCCACCTCGACCGCGGGGCCGGTCACGAACAGCGCGTCCGCACTCCAGTCGATCGCTAGCTCACCGCCCGGCAGGTCCACCGTGACCTGGCGGTCCGCGAGGCCGCGCAGATGGGCGGCGACCGCCATCGCCGACGACCCGGTGCCCGAGGCGAGCGTCTCGCCGACGCCCCGCTCCCAGATGCGGCCTTCGACCCGCTCGCGGCTCGGCACGGCGATGAACTCCACATTGGTTCCTTCCGGAAAGGCTTCGTGCCGCTCGAGCGCGGGACCCCAGGTGGCGACCGGCGCCGCTGCGACGTCGGGCACGACGAGGACGACGTGAGGGTTGCCCATCGACAGGGTGGTCACGTCGACGGTGCGGGGGCCGTCGAGGTCGTCGATCTGCAGCGCCAGCGTCGGCCCGGGGAGCGGTGCGCCCATCCCGACGCGCACACGTGCGACGCGGCCGTCCGCGTGGCGGTCCGCGACCGTCACCTCCTTGACGCCGCCGCGGGTGGCGACGCGCACCAGCTCGCCGTTGACGATGCCGCGGTCCAGCACGTACTTGGCGACGCAGCGCACGCCGTTGCCACACATCTCGGCCACACCGCCGTCGGCGTTGCGGTAGTCCATGAACACGTCGGCCGCGGTCGTGTCCCTGGCGGCGCTGAGCCGGATCACCCCGTCAGCGCCGAGACCGGTGTGCGGAGCGCACAGCGCGCGCGCCAGCTCAGCGGTCAGGGGCAGCGCGTCGGCCAAGTCGGGCAGCAGCACGAAGTCGTTTCCGGTGCCGTGGACCTTCACGAACTCCATCAGCGTGCGCAGTCCTCCAGCAGCTGGGCGGCGTCGGGTGCAGCCGCCCACTGTACCCGAGGGTCGGCGGCGAACCAGCGCTGCTGGCGGTGCGCGTACCTGCGCGTTCGCGCCTTGATGCGGCGCACCGCCTCGTCGATGTCGACCTCACCGGCGAGGTGGTCCGCGAGCTCGGCGTAGCCGATGGCCTGGCGTGCTGTGGCGGACAGACCGCCGGAGCGCTCGCGGAGCCGGGCGATCTCCTCCAGCCAGCCGTCGGCGAGCATCGCGTCCACGCGCGCGTCCAGGCGCTCGCCGAGCTCCGCGCGGTCGACCTCGATACCGACCGCACGCAGATCGGGGTAGACACTGGTGTAGCCGTCCCAGCCGCGCCGGTAGTCGCTGAACCGGCGACCGGTCAGCTCGATGACCTCCAGCGCTCGGACGGTGCGACGCAGGTTCTCGGGATCGATCCGTCGCGCCGCGTCCGGGTCGACCGCGGTCAGGGCGGCGTGCGCTGCGGCTGGGGCTTCGCTATAGCGGCCTTCCAGCGCCGCGCGCACGCCCGGATCGGTCGGAGGGAACTCCAGGGGGTCGACCACGGCGCGGAAGTAGAGTCCGGAGCCGCCGACCAGCAGGGGCACGCGCCCACGCTCGGTCACCGCCGCGATCGCCGCGCGGCCGGCCCGCTGGAACCACTCGACGCTGCACTCCTCGGAGGGGCTCAGCGCGTCGACGAGATGGTGGGGCACCCTGGCGCGCTCGGCCGACGACGGCTTCGCTGTCCCCACATCCATGTCCCGATAGACGGTGAAGGCGTCAAGCGCCACGATCTCCGCTCCCAGCCGCTCCGCGACCTCCAGCGCGACCGCGGACTTCCCCGACCCGGTGGGACCCACGAGCGCCACGACCGCCCCGCCACCTCGCCTTGTCCCACCTCGCCTTGTCCCACCTCGGCTTGTCGACTTCAGCCGGTCTTGGCGGCTCATCTCGACACGCGTGAGGTTGCGGCGGCTCAGGCGCCGTGCGCGACGAGGTAGCCCACGCCGCGCGGCGCGGAGTAGTGGCGACGGACCAGGCCGATCTTGACGCGCTCCAGCGCCCCGTGGAGCACCACCATGGGCCCCCAGCCCAGCGCGGTGACGCGCTGAGCCTCCTCGGGTCCAAGCCGCGCGAGACCATCGAGGCGGCCGGTGTCGACCACGTCGACCGCCTGGGCGTCGAAGTCGACCGCCCCGGGCACGAGGTGGAGGGGCGAGCGCTCCGTCAGCGCAGCCGACAGGTCCCCCGCCGCGACGACGATCGCCCGGAGACCGGGGTCCGCAACCGCGCCGGCGAGTCCCACCCCCACGGCGACCAGCGCGTCGAACGCGGCGGCGCACGGCACGGACAACGGCACGAACGGGCGGCTGTTGCCGACCAGGAAGGCCAGCACCGCCAGGGGGGGCGGCAACGGATCTCCGCGCCGGACGGGGTACTGGATCATCCCGGACAGGCGCTGCACGACGTCAGCGTCGACGCGACCGGACTGGTGGATGTCGGCCCGCCCGTTGGCCCGCAGGCTGGCCTCGGCTGCGTCGTAGACGCTGCCCTTGTCGGCGCCACCGATCAGCACGGCGACGTCGTGCTCGGGCAGCCGCTCGACGGCGGCGTCGATCGCGTCGCAGACGAAGCCGACGCCGTCGGGCAGAGTGGCGGAGGCGCCAGGGACGAGCAGGGGTGCGGTCGGCAGGATCGCAGCCCCGACGATCACCGCGCTGACCCCGCCGCGACAGGCGCCGGCGTGCCAACCGGCGGGTCGCAGGCGGCGTCGACGGCTGCGCCGAGCAGGTAGTGGGGCGCCGCCTCGTCCAGCCGTGCGTGCACCATCTGCGCCGGCTCGGCGCCTGGCACAGCTGGCACGTGCACCAGACGGTTCGTGCGGGTGCGGCCGCTCACCTTGGCGGCGTCGGTCTTGCTCGGACCCTCGACCAACAGCTGCTGGACCGTGCCCAGCTGGCGCTGGTTGGCCTCCAGCGACAGCCGGCGCGTGAGATCGGCGAGGCGCTGGTAGCGCTCGTTGACCACGGCGTGATCGAGGTGGCCGTCCATGCCGGCGGCCGCGGTGCCGGGTCGGGGCGAGTACTCGAACGTGAAGGCCGAGTCGAAGGCCGCCGCCTCGGTGACGCGCAGCGTCTCGACGAAGTCGTCCTCGGTCTCGCCGGGGAACCCCACGATGATGTCGGTGGAGATCGCCACGCCGGGGACCGTCTCGCGCGCCTCGGCGACCAGGTCAAGGTAGCGCCGCGACCGGTACGCGCGCTGCATGCGCCGCAGGATCCGGTCCGAGCCGGACTGCAGCGGCAGATGCAGCTGTTCGCAGACGTTCGGCACGTCGCGCAGCGCGGCGAACACATCCGGGGTGAAGTCCTTGGGGTGAGGACTGGTGAACCGCACCCGCTGCAGCCCGTCGACGTCGCCGAGGGCGTGCAGCAGCTCGGCGAACAGCGTGCGGTTCCGCTTGCCGGCGCCTCCGGCCTCGCCCGCGAGAACCAGGTCGCGGCCGTAGGAGTTGACGTTCTGGCCGAGGAGGGTCACCTCTCGCACCCCGTCGGCGACGAGTTGCGCCACCTCGGCCACGATGTCGCCGAGCTTGCGCGACTTCTCGGGACCGCGCAGGAGCGGGACGATGCAGAACGTGCACGTGTTGTCGCAGCCGATCGAGATCGAGACCCACGCGTGGTGGCGCACCTCTCGGCGGGCAGGCAGCGCTGAGGGGAACATCTCGGTGTGCTCGAGGATCTCCACCACTGGCAGCGCGGCGGAGTCCGCCTGCGCCAGCAGGTCAGGCAGGCGACCCATGTTGTGCGTGCCATAGATCACGTCGACCCACGGCGCCCGTTCCGCGAGCTGCCCCTGGTCCTTCTGCGCCAGGCACCCGCCCACCACGATCGTCTTGGCCGGGTCCGCGAGCTTCAAGGGCTTGAGGTGGCTCAGCTGCCCGTACAGCTTGTTGTCGGCGTTCTCACGGATGGCGCAGGTGTTGAACAGCACGAGGTCGGCCGCCTCGGCGTCAGCGGCCGGGCGGTAGCCCATGGTCTCGAGGACCCCGGCGGCCCGCTCCGAGTCGTGCTCGTTCATCTGGCACCCGAAGGTGCGGATGAAGTAGGTGCGCGCGCTCACAGTGCCGCGAGGATAGGGGTTCACACCAAGGGGCCGCCACCTGCGCTCACGGGCCGGCTTCGGCCGCCTCCACCCCGGTCTGGGTCAAGGGGTCCGGCCCGCTGTCGGCGTTGCCGCCGCGACCCGCGGCGTACAGCAGTGCGAGCAGGCCGCCGAACACCGCCCCGGACGCCCGGTCGAACAGCGTCATCACCCCAAACCCCGCCAGCAGGACCAGATACCCGAGTCCGCTCCGCCAGCGGGACCGCCCCAGGAACGCCGCGAGGCCGAGCGCCAGCGCCGGCACCCCGACGAACAGCCACGCCTGGAGCAAAGACACCGGGCTCCCACCTTTCGTTCACCATTGTCCCGCAGGTGCGCCTAGC
>JACDBB010000149.1 GCA_013695145.1 Euzebyales bacterium | reverse complement strand
CACGGCGGCCGCGCCGACCGCCCCTATCGCGTCGACGCTGGCCCGTGCCGACCGGACCCCCGATCCCAGACATGGCCTCAGGCAGGGCGCTGGCGCCAGGGCGGCTCGGCGCCTCGGCGCGTGCAGGTGTCGGCAGCGACCGCGTTCGCCTCGGTCAGCAGCGCGTGCAGCTGGTCCGCGGTGAGCGACGCGACGCGCTCGCGGCTGAGCCAGCCGTGGTCGTGAAGATGGGCCAGGGCGCCTGCGGTGAGGGCGTCCCCGGCGCCGATCGTGTCCGCGACCTTGACCTGGGGCGCGTCGGCGTGCACCGCCGTCTGGCGGGTGATCGCCCAGGAGCCCTCAGGTCCTTTGGTGACGAGCACCAGGGCGGCGCCGGCCTCCAGCCATTCCGCGGCTGTGGACTCGAGGGTCGCACCGGGCGTCAGCCACGCCAGGTCGACCGCGCTGACCTTGACGACGTCCACGAGCTCCACCCAGCGGCCTAGCCGCCGTCGGTACGCCGCGGGATCGTCGATCAACCCGGGCCGCACGTTCGGGTCCAGGCTGATCAGGCGCGTGCCCGCCTCGCGCCGCAGCAGTCCCTCCAGCGTCGAGCCGGTGGGCTCCAGCACCAGCGAGATCGATCCCAGGTGCAGCGCCGCCGCCGACGGCAGCTCGGGCAGATGCTCGGGCAGCAGCATCCGGTCGGCGCTGGCCTCCGCGTAGAACGAGTACTCCGGCTCGCCCGACGCGTCGTGGACGAACGCGACGGTCGTCCGCTCCGCGCCCGCGTCGACCACCAGGTCCAGCGACACCCCGCTGCCGTGCAGGTGGTCGCGCAGCAGCCGCCCGAAGTGGTCGCGCGCGATGCGACCGAGGAACGCCGTGGGCACCCCGAGGCGGCCCAGCCCGACGGCGACGTTGTACGGGGACCCGCCGGGGTGCGGGACGTAGGCCGTCACGCCATCGACCTCCAGATGGGTGAGGTCGACGAGCGCCTCGCCCGCGGCGACGATCATCGCGCCACGTGCTGGGCGTCCGCCTCGAACACCTCCACGGCCTCCGCCGTCAGCGGTTCGTGGAGCAGTTGCTCGGCGACCGCCGGCGCCAGGGCGAAGCACGACACGCCCCGCTGGGCCAGCGTCATGACGGTGTCGAGGTCCCGGACGCTGGCGACCAGCACGCGGGTGCCGCCGCCGACGGCGGTGATCGCCCGGTGCATGGCCAGCACCTCCGCAGTGCCGTCCCTGCCGGCGTCGCTCATCCGCCCGAGATACGGCGCCACGTAGCGGACGCCCGCCGCGGCGGCGACCAGGCCTTGCGCCGCGTTGTAGACCGCGGTCAGCAGCACGGGATGCCCGTCCCCCACCAGCCGGGTGGCGGCCGTCACCCCCGGCGTTGAGGCAGGGAGCTTGACGACGACGTCGGGACCGATGTCCTGCAGCCGCTGTGCGGACCGCAGGAGGTCGTCACTGCCGTGGCCCCATGCCTGGAGGAAGACCTCGCGCGCCCCCGCAGCCGTCGCCCAGCCGTAGAGTCTCGGAAGGTCGGCGAAGCGGAGGGACTGGCGGTGCAGCAGGGTGGGGTTGGTCGTGAGGCCGCAGAACAGCCCGGTGGCCAGCAGCCGTTCCGCCGCGTCACGGTCGGCGGTGTCGATGTATAGGCGCAGCATGCTCTCCCGTCTCGCGGCCGCGTGCTCCCGGCCGATGCGGGTCCGACAGCAGTATGGCATCCACCAACCCGGGGGTAGCGGTGCCCACGATCTATGACGTCGCCCAGCTGGCGCGCGTGTCCCCTGCCACCGTGTCGCGCGTCATCAACGAGCGCGGAAACGTCGATGCTGGCATGGCCCAGCGGGTGCAGGAGGCGATCACCGCTCTCGGCTATCGCCCCAACAGCCTGGCGCGCAGCCTGCGGCGTCAGATGGCGCCGGTGTGGACGCTGATCATCTCCGACATCGAGAATCCGCACTTCACCTCCCTCATCCGCGGGGTCGAGGACGCGGCCCAGGCCATCGACCACTCGGTGGTGCTGTGCAACGCCGACGAGGACCTCACCAAGGAGCGCCGCTACATCGAGGTCGCCATCGCCGAGCGGGCGGCCGGCGTGGTCATCTCACCCGCCTCCGACCGCCACAGCAGCGTCGACCCGCTGCTCGCGAGCGGCATCCCCGTGGTCACGATCGACCGTCGGCTGCGCAACTCGCCCGTCAGCGCCGTGCTGGTGGACAACACCAGCGGCGCGCAGTGCGCGACCGCGCACCTGCTGGAGTCCGGCTACTCGCGCGTGGCCTGCATCACCGGTCCCATGCGGACCTCGACAGCCGTGCAGCGGCTGGGCGGGTACCGCCGCGCCCTCAAGCGGGCCGGCGCGCCGTACGACCCGCGGCTGGTGCGGGTGTCCGACTACAAGGAGGCCGGGGGCTACGAGGCGACCGGCACGCTGCTCGCCGCCGACGAGCGTCCCGACGCGCTGTTCGTGCTCAACAGCCTGATGACCATGGGCGCCCTGCGGTGCATCGCCGACGCCGGTGTGCGGATCCCCGACCAGATGGGGGTCGTCGGCTTCGACGACCACCTGTGGGCGCAGCTGCTCCGGCCGACGCTGTCCACCGTGGCCCAGCCGACGTACGATTTGGGACGCACCGCCGCGCAGCTGCTCATCGAGCAGGCGGAGTCGCCCGACACCGCGCCCCGGACCGTCACGCTGGCCACCGAGCTGCTCGTGCGCGAGAGTTCCGTGCGGACTGCCGCGCCGCGTTGACACGGCGCCTGGTCCGCGCCTACGCCTACCCTGAGGGCCCTGTCTGGGCCTCGGAAGCGACCAAGGACAGCCGATGACCACAGACGAGCTCGACGGCCTTCGCGCGATCGTCACCGGCGCCGGCTCGGGGATCGGTCGCGCCACCGCCGGGGCGCTGGCCGGCCGGGGCGCCGCCGTCGCCGCCCTGGACCTCGATCCGTCCGGCGCGCCTGAGGGCGTGCACCGGCTCGAGTGCGACGTGACCAGCGACGGCTCGGTCCGTGACGCCGTCGCCGCCGCGGGACAGGCCCTCGGAGGCCTCGACGTGGTGGTGAACAACGCCGGGGTGGGCGCGCAGGGCGCGGTGGACGACAACGACGACGACGAGTGGCGCCGCGTCTTCGACGTCAACGTGCTCGGCATCGTCCGCGTCAGCCGCTGGGCTCTGCCGCTGCTGCGGCGCTCGCGCGCCGCCGCCGTCGTCAACACTTGCTCGATCGCCGCCTGGGCTGGGCTGCCGCAGCGCGCGCTCTACAGCGCGTCGAAGGGGGCCGTGCAGTCGCTCACGCTCGCCATGGCCGCCGACCATCTCAGCGAGGGGATCCGGGTCAACTGCGTCAACCCGGGTACGGTCGACACGCCGTGGGTCCAGCGCCTGCTGGAGCGCGCCGACGACCCGGACGCCGAGCGCTCGGCGCTGGAGGCGCGTCAGCCGATCGGGCGCCTGGTGACCGCCGACGAGGTCGCGCACGCGATCTGCTACCTGGCCAGCCCGCTGTCGGCCTCCACGACCGGCGCGGTGCTCGCCGTCGACGGTGGGATGCACGGACTCCGTCTGCGCCCCCGCGCCTGACGGCCGGGGCCGCCCAGCGGCGGCCGCCGAGCGGAGGAGGAGGAGATGCGGGCTCGCCCGGCGGGCAGCAGCGGGCTGTGGCTGACCGAGCTGGGGCTGGGGGGGTCGATGCTCGGCAACCTCTACCGGGCGACCACCGACGCGCAGTGCCAGGAGGCGGTCGACGGGGCGTGGGACGCGGGGATCCGCTACTTCGACACCGCGCCGCACTACGGGCTCGGCCTGGCGGAGCGACGTCTCGGGCGGGCGCTCGCCGGCCGCCAGCGGGACGCCTTCGTCGTGTCGACCAAGGTCGGCCGGCTGCTGGTCGACGACCCGTCTGGCGTCGATCGGCGCGACGACGCGGGCTTCGACGTGGCGGCCGCCGCGCGGCGGGTCTGGGACTTCAGCCGGGAGGGGATCCTGCGCTCGATCGACGACAGCCTCCAGCGTCTGGACCTGGAGCGCGTCGACATCGTGTACCTGCACGATCCGGACGACCACTGGGAGCAAGCGGTGGGGGAGGGCTTCCCCGCGCTGGCGCAGCTGCGCGCCGAGGGGGTCGTGAGCGCGGTCGGCGCCGGCATGAACCAGTCGTCCATGCTCGCGCGCTTCGTGCGCGAGACCGACATGGACGTGGTGATGGTCGCCGGCCGCTACACGCTGCTGGAGCACAGCGCCCTGGATGACCTCCTGCCAGCCGCGCTGGACCGCGGGGTGGCGGTCGTCGCCGCCGGTGTGTTCAACTCGGGGCTGCTGGCCAGCAGCCGGCCGGGCCCAGGCGCCAAGTACGACTACCGCGACGCGCCGTCCGAGGTGCTGCGGCGTGCCCAGCGGATCGCCGCCCTGTGCGGACGGCACGGCACGACCCTGCCGGCGGCTGCCCTGCGGTTCCCGCTCGGCCACCCGGCCGTCGCCAGCGTCGTCATCGGCGTGCGGGACGGCGCCCAGATGCGCGCGAACCGGGCCGCGTTCCGCGGTGACGTGCCCGCCGCCCTGTGGGAGGAGCTGCGCGCGGAGGGTCTCCTGCCACCGCAAGCCCCGCCGCCGGGGGTCGCTCCGTGAGCATCGTCGACGCCCACCACCACCTGTGGGACCCGGTCGACCGGTCCTACCCGTGGCTGGACGCCGAGGCCCTCGCGCCCATCCGCAAGCGCTACGGCCTGGCAGAGCTGCGCGCGCACACGGAGCGAGCCGGTGTCACCCGCACCGTCCTCGTCCAGACCGTGCCCGATGTCGACGAGACGTGGCAGCTTTTGGCCATCGCCGCAGCGTCCGATGGCCTGGTGGCCGGCGTGGTCGGATGGGTCGACCTCACCGATCCGGGGGTCGCAGGGGCGCTGGAGCGGCTGCGCGCCGCACCGGGCGGCCAGCGGCTGGTGGGGATCCGCCACCAGGTCCAGGACGAGCCCGACCCTCGCTGGCTGGCGCGGCCGGACGTCGTCCGCGGGCTGCGGGCCGTCGCGGCCGCCGACCTGGCCTTCGACCTGCTCGTGCTCCCCCACCAGCTGGAGGCGGCGACCACCGCCGTCGCGCAGGTCCGGAAGGGGCGCTTCGTGCTGGACCACGCCGCCAAGCCGCCGGTCCGCAGCGGAGCCGTGGAGCCGTGGGCGACCCGCTTGCGACGGCTCGCCGCACACCCGCACGTCGCCTGCAAGCTGTCCGGGCTGGTCACCGAAGCTGACTGGCGGGGCTGGCACGTGGGGCAGCTGCGACCCTACGCCCTCCAGGTGCTCGCCGCCTTCGGCCCCGCCCGGGTGATGGCCGGCTCCGACTGGCCGGTGTGCGAGCTGGCCGCAACCTACGAGCAGGTCTGGGACGCGACCGCGCAGCTCGTCGCGGAGCTCAGCGCGGGCGAGCGCGATGACGTGCTGGCCGGGGTCGCCGCTCGGTCCTACCGGCTGGCCTGACCGGGCCCGCGACCGGCCCTGCCCGGGTCGTCGCGGCTATTGACACGCTCCGTCGACGGGCTACCGTGGAGCAACCGATTTCTTGGGTCCGGGGCTCTCGACGCGGTGTGGACGTGAGGTGGAGCCGCCGATTGGAGCATCGTGAGCGATCAGCTGCTCAACATCGAGGGCGTGAGCAAGAGCTTCCCCGGCGTGCAGGCCCTGTCGGACGTGCACCTGGACCTCACAGCGGGCGAGGTCCACGCGCTGGTCGGGGAGAACGGCGCCGGCAAGTCCACCCTGATGAAGGTGCTCGCCGGGATCTACGAGGCCGACAGCGGCAGCGTCTCGCTCGATGGCCGACCGGTCCGGATCGACGGCCCGCTGGCCGCGCAGGCGCTGGGCATCAGCATCATCCACCAGGAGCTCTTCCTGATGCCCGACCTCACCATCGCCGAGAACATCTACATCGGCCGCGAGAAGCGCAAGGGCTTCGGGCTGTTCACCGACGACAAGGACCTCAACCGGCGCGCCACCGAGCTGTTCGACCGGCTCGGGATCTCCCTGGACCCGCGGACCAAGGTCGGCAGCCTCGTGGTCGCCCAGCAGCAGGTCGTCGAGATCGCCAAGGCGCTGTCGTTCAGCGCGCGCGTCCTGATCATGGACGAGCCCACGGCGGCCCTGACCGCGTCGGAGACCGAGGTGCTGTTCGGCATCATCCGCGACCTCAAGGAGCAGGGCACGGGCATCATCTACATCTCCCACCGCATGGAGGAGCTCAAGGCGATCTCCGATCGCATCACGGTGCTGCGCGACGGCGCGTACATCGCCACCTTGAACACCGCCGAGACCGACCTGCGCCAGGTGATCTCGCTGATGGTCGGACGACAGATCTCGACCGCGACCAGGCCCGCCGGCACGAGCGGCGACCGGCCCACCGTGCTTAGGGTCGAGGGGCTGACCACCAAGGGCCTGCTGTCCGACGTGAGCTTCGAGCTCAGGCAGGGCGAGATCCTCGGCTTCGCCGGCCTGATGGGAGCCGGACGCACCGAGGTCGCCAGGGCGATCTGTGGCGCGGACCGCCCCGACAGCGGCGACATCTTCGTCCATGGCGAGAAGGTGCACATCGACGACCCGTCGGACGCCGCCCGGCTGGGCATCGGGTACCTGTCGGAGGATCGCAAGCGGTTCGGTCTGATGCTCGATCAGGACGTCAACTTCAACATCATCATCTCCTCGCTCACCGAGTACACGAACGGGCTCGGGATCGTGCGCGACGAGCAGGGTCGTGCGACGTCGCGCAGGCTGGTGGAGTCGATGAAGATCAAGACGCCGTCCATCCGCCAGCGGACCAAGAACCTGTCGGGCGGGAACCAGCAGAAGATCGTCATCTCGAAGTGGCTGGCGAAGGACTGCGAGATCCTGATCTTCGACGAGCCGACGCGCGGGATCGACGTGGGCGCGAAGGAGGAGATCTATGAGCTTCTCAACCGCCTGGCGGACCAGGGCAAGTCGATCATCATGATCTCGTCCGAGCTGCCCGAGGTGCTGCGCCTCGCGCATCGCATCGTGGTCATGTCCGAAGGACACGTGACCGGCGTGCTGGACAACTCCGATGCCGACCAGGAGATCGTCATGGACTACGCCACCCGATCCGGCGTGCACGGAGGTATCGGGGGATGAGCAAGGTCGACACGCCCCGTGCCGAGACCAAGGCGGTCGCGCGCCCGTCGCGCGCCGGTGTGCTGCGCCGACAGCTGCAGCAGTTTCTGGCGTTCGCCAGCCTGGTCGTGCTGATGGCGTTCTTCTCGATCGCCAACGCCAACTTCCTGACCTGGTCGAACATCAGCGGCATCCTGCTGTCGACCGCCGTCATCGGGATCCTCGCCCTGGGGACCACATTCGTGATCATCACGGGCGGGATCGATCTGTCGCTGGGGACGGGGATGACGCTGGCGTCAGTGATGACCGGCGTGTTCCTGGTGAACTTCGGCCTCCCGCTGATCGTGGGGGTCATCGGCGGGATCCTGACCGGCGCGCTGATGGGCATGATCAACGGGTTCAACGTCGCGGTCCTCAAGATCCCGCCGTTCATCGCCACGCTCGCGATGATGCTCATCGCGCAAGGGCTGGCGCTCGTCATCTCCGGTGCGGCGCCGATCTACTTCAGCGCCGTGCCTGGCTTCACGGACATCGCCATGGGGTCGCTCATCCCCGGAACCCGGCTGCCGACCGCGGTCCTCATCCTGTTCGCCCTGACCGCCACCGCCGCCGTCATCCTCGGCAAGTCGATCCTCGGCCGCTACACCTTCTCGATCGGCAGCAACGAGGAGGCCACGAGCATCTCCGGGATCAACGTCCGCAAGTGGAAGATCCTGATCTACACGCTCTCCGGGATGTTCACGGGCATCGCCGGGGTCGTGATCGCGTCACGCCTGAACTCGGCGCAGCCAGCGCTCGGGCTCGGCTACGAGCTCCAAGCCATCGCGGCCGTGGTCATCGGCGGCACCTCGCTGCAGGGCGGCAAGGGCAGCGTCATCGGCACCATCATCGGCGCGCTGATCATGGGCGTGCTGACCAACGGGCTCCGGATCATGTCCATCCCGCAGGAGTGGCAGACCGTCGTCGTGGGCGTGGTCATCCTGGTCGCGGTCTACACCGACATCCTCCGCCGCGGCAAGGGGGCCTAGCGAGCCTTCCCTTCCCTTCCCTTCCCCCCCCGTTCCGTCCGCACCACCGATCCAACGACAGCTCGGAGAGACCCATGAGGTACAAGCGGGCCGGCCTGGCCGGACTCCTGACAACTGCGCTCCTGTCCGCCGCATGCGGTGGCGACGCACCAGCGACCGACACCGCGACCGACGCGACCGACGCGGCCGCCGCCGGCGCCACGGATGCGGCGGCGGCAGACGGGGACGCACCGCAGATCGCGCTCGTGTCCAAAGGCTTCCAGCACCAGTTCTGGCAGGCCGTCCGGGACGGGGCGGAGCAGGCCGCCGACGAGCTGGGCGCCGAGATCACCTTCGAGGGTCCCGACTCCGAGTCCGAGGTCGCCCAGCAGATCGACATGCTGCGGACCGCGATGGACCGCAACCCCGACGCCATCGGGTTCGCCGCGCTGGACAGCCAGGCGGCGGCGCCGCTGATGGACGAGGCGGCCAGCCGGGACATCCCGGTGATCGCATTCGACTCGGGCGTCGACAGCGACGTGCCGCTCACGACGGCCGCCACGGACAACCGGGCGGCGGCCGCCCTGGCCGCCGAGAACATGGTCGAGCTGACCGGCGGGGAGGGCCAGATCGCTCTCATCGTGCACGACCAGACCAGTGTGACCGGCGTCGACCGACGGGACGGCTTCGTCGAGCACATCGAAGAGAACGCGCCCGACATGGAGATCGTCGACATCCAGTACGGGGGCGGCGACCACCTGGAGTCCACCAACCTGGCGACGGCGATCATGCAGGGCAACCCTGACCTGGTCGGCATCTTCGGCGCGAACGAGGGCTCGGCCATCGGCGTGGTCAACGCGGTGAAGGAGCAGGGCCGCGAGGGCGACATCGTGGTCATCGGCTTCGACTCCGGCCAGGCGCAGATCGACGCGATCCGCGACGGCACGATGGCCGGCGCCATCACCCAGAACCCCGTCGGGATCGGCTACGAGACCGTGCGCTCCGCGGTGGCTGCGCTCAACGGCGAGGAGCTCCCGGAGACCATCGACACCGGCTTCTTCTGGTACGACGCCGAGAACATCGACGACGAGGAGATCCAGGCCGTCCTGTACGAGTGAGCGGCACCTGCCAAGGGTGGCGTGGGGACCGACGCTGCTCGAGGACCCCGACGTCCGGGTGCTCCAGATGCCCACCTGCGACCAGTACGTCGTGGCCGGCGCGCGGCGTCCGCGTCGCGCCACTGGAACTCGATCGCTCTACGCAAAGGGAGCTGCGATGTCCGACACCGCCGTGATGATGATCGCCAACGGTGACCACCGAGAGTCAGCCAACCGCGTGTGCTGGGAGGCCCAGGCGGCGCTCGAGGACAAGCTGACCGCCGCGTTCGCCTCGCAGGGGCGAACGCTGTCGCGCGCGCATCCCTACGACCCCCGGCGGGGTCACGGGTTCATCGCCAGCCAGGCGGAGGGTCTGGCGGTGCTGGCGAACGTCGACCGGAGCGCTCCCCTGGTCGTGGCGGAGGGGGTCTGGCAGTTCAGCCAGCAGGTGCTCGGAGGGCTGCTGCGGCACGAGGGGCCGATCCTGACCGTCGCCAACTGGGAGGGGCAGTGGCCCGGTCTGGTTGGGCTGCTCAACCTGAACGCGTCGCTGGTCAAAGCCGGGCGCTCGTTCGACACCCTGTGGAGCAAGGACTTCGACGACCAGTGGTTCCTCGGCAACCTGAAGACCTGGCTCGACGGCGGCCGGATCGTCCACGACGACGGTCACATCACCGCCTTCGACCACGACCGGGTCGCGGCCGCAGACCGGGCCACCGCTGCCGCGCTCGCCCACGAGCTGCGCAGCCGCGGCGCCATCATGGGCGTCTTCGACGAAGGCTGCATGGGGATGTACAACGCCATCATCCCCGACGAGCTGCTGTTCCCGCTGGGCATCTACAAGGAACGCCTGTCACAGTCGGCTCTGTACGCCGAGACGATGCGCGCCAGCGAGGACGATGCTCGCGCGGCGCTGGCGTGGCTGACCGAGCGGGGCATGCGCTTCCACTTCGGGCAGGACGAGGAGACGGAGCTCACCGAGCGGCAGGTGCTGCTGCAGCTGCGGATGTACGCGGCGGCCGCGCGGATGGCGGACCGGTACGGCTGCGACCTGATCGGTATCCAGTACCAGCTCGGCCTCGCGGACGTCCTGCCGGCCTCGGATCTGGCTGAGGGGCTGCTCAACAACAGCGAGCGGCCGCCGGTCCGGCGCGACGACGGCAGCGTGATCGCGGAGGGGGCGCCGATCGTGCACTTCAACGAGGTCGACGAGGGCGCGGGCCTGGACGCCCTGCTGACCAACCGGGTCCACGGCGCGCTGGGCCAACCCATCGAGACGACGCTGCACGACGTGCGCTGGGGGGACGTGGACGCCAGCGGCACCGTCGACGCGTTCGTGTGGGTGTTCGAGATCTCCGGCTCGGCTCCGGCCGCGCACCACATCGACACCTACGCCGGCACCGAGTCGCTGCGCCAGCCCGCCCTGTACTTCCGCCTGGGCGGCGGGTCGGTGCGCGGTATCGCCCACCCCGGCGAGATCGTCTGGTCACGCGTGTTCGTCGAGGGCGGGCAGCTGCACATGGACGTCGGGCGGGCCACCGTGGTCGAGCTGCCGGCGGGGGAGACCCAGCGGCGCTGGAACGAGACGACGCCCCAGTGGCCGATCATGCACGCGGTGCTGCACGGCGTGGCCCGCGACCAGTTCATGGGCCGGCACCGCTCCAACCACATCCAGGTCGCCTACGGGCACGACGGGGAGGGCGCCGACCGGGCGATGGCCGTCAAGGCCGCCCTGGCCGCCGAGCTGGGGTTGAGCGTCCAGGTGTGCGGCGCCCGTCCCGACGGCTCGCCGCTGCTGTAGCCGCGGGTCTGCTCACCGGCATCGACGTCCGCACCGGTCATCTACTCGAGAACACCGCGCATGCGCGGTGAACTCGCGTAGGTGCGAGACCGTGGAGACTCCTCTGGGCGCGTCGTCAGGCGTTGGCCGCGTGGCGCAGCATCGCCTGGCACACTGCGCCCTGACCGCCGAGGGCGACCAGCTCGTCAGGGTCCAGGGCGCGGACCGCGTCGGCGACCACGGCTGGCAGGTCGCCGCACGACGGCACGAGCAGGATGGGCCCATCGGTCAGCGACCCGGCGGCCAGCGCGTCGGGGAACGCGTCGGCGCGCGCCAGGTAGACGGTCTGCGCGCCGTCGAAGAACTGGAAGCGCGCGACGGCCGCCGCAGTCGCGAAGCGCGACACGCCGGCGAGCCGCTCGGACTCGCGGCCGCCCGCGGCCTCCTCCAGCAGCTGGTCGCACACCGCTCGCGGCCCGCCCAGCGCCAGCACCCGGTCGGCGCCGGTCCGCTCGACCTCGGCTGCGACCACCGCGGGCAGGTCACCGCAGGACGGCACCAGCAGGATGGGCCCGTCGGTCAGGGCGCCGGCGGCCAGGGCGTCGGGGAACTGCTCGCCGGTCGCCAGGTACACGTCGGCGGCGCCGTCGGGGAACGCACGCTCCGACACGGCAACGGCGGTGCCGAAGCGGTTGGCGTCAGCCCCCGCCTTGGCCAGCCGCGCTGTCTGCGCGCCCACCGCGGCGGCGGCGTCGGTCAGCAGCTCGTCGCACAGCGCTGACGTCCCGCCGAGCGCCACCACCTCATCCGGCACCAGCCGCCGCAGCTCCTCGACGACGTCACCCGGCGGCGCTCCGCACGAGGGCACCAGCAGCACCGGCCCGTCCGTGAGCGTGCCCGCGGCCAGCGCGTCGGGGAACGCGTCGGCGCGCGCGAGGTAGGCGCTGGTGGCCGCGGCCGGGTCCGGGAAGGCGGCCTGGGACACGGCGACCGCGGTCGCGACCCGGCCGGAGCCGGCCAGCCGGTCGGCGTCGCGAGCGGTGGGCTGGCCGCTGCGACCGATCGCGGCGAACGTGTCGGACAGGTCCACCGCGACCTCGTCCCCGGACGGGTAGATCATCACCACGGCCATGTCCAGGCGCGGCGGCGCGCCGATGCAGTCGGCGGGGATGCCCTCCACGACCAGCTCGCCACCGGCGAACCCGGGCGTCGCCCGGCACCGCAGCCGCTGACCCTCGTCGGTCAGCTGGAACACGTCGCCGGCCAGCTCGCCGCCGTCGTCGTCGCCGAGCACCACGACGTGGTCGTAGGCGCCGGACCCGGTGTCGAGGAACCACAGCGCGGCGGCCCCCTGGCGCCAGCCGTCGGCCGTCCGCGGATTGGTTGGCTGGGTGGTCTGCAGACGCACCGTCAGCCCTTGGCCGTAGTCGCCGCAGAAGCGGCGGATGTCCGCCCGCGGCTCGTCGATCTCGACGTCGACCGTGTTCCCGTCCGCGTCCGTGTCCTCATAGAACGTGTCGCCGGCGGGATCGGGCGTGCACAGCGCGTCGGCGAACGTCATGCCGCTCCGTGGCTGGGGGTCCAGCCGCAGGCGGGCCTCGCGCACCCGGTCAGGGTCGCTGGCGGCCTCGGTGCGCTCGGTCGCCACGGCGTCGGTCGTCGGGGCCGCCGCCGACGACGCCGCCAGGGTCAACACCATGACGACGGCCAGCGTGAGCGGCCGGCGCGGACGGACGATGGGCATGCGACTCCCTGGCGGGTCTGCGAAGACGTCCTTGCCATCCACAGACGTCCCGGCCGGGCCGGGCATTATGGGCGCATGGCAGCCACTGGTTCTCTGGGGCGCCGTCGAGGCCGTGAAAAGCGGTCTCCGGCGGTCGCGCGGCGACCGCCATGGCAGCTGCGGCGACCAGTGCCCGAGTGACCGCCCGCGCGTGACGAGGGTCGTCGTTACTGGCATGATGAGCGCATGAGCGGACGCCTGTACAACACGGTGATCGACTGCCCCGACCCACGAGCGCTGGCGGACTTCTACGCGGAGGTCCTCGGCAAGCGCGTCGTGTGCGACGACGACGACTGGGTCGCCATCGCCGATGATTCCGACGCGCCGGGAGTGGCGTTCCAGAAGGCTCCCGACCTCCGCGAGCCGCGGTGGCCCGACCCCGAGCGGCCGCAGCAGTTCCACTTCGATGTCCTGGTCGACGACGTCGACGCCAGCGAGCAGCGGGTGCTGGCGCTGGGCGCGACGCGGCTGCCCGGTGAGGGTGACGACTTCCGCGTGTTCGCCGATCCGGCGGGACACCCGTTCTGCCTGGTGTGGAACGCCTGAGAGGCGTCGGCAGCGCTCCTTGCCCCCAGGAACATGAACGAGCACTGCGCCGGCGAGGACCCTGGCTGGCTCGTCGTGGACGCGATGAACGTCATCGGCTCGCGACCGACCGGGTGGTGGCGGAACCGTCCCGGCGCCATACGCGACCTCGTCGACAAGCTGCGCCGCTACGCCGAGCAGACCGGGGCAGTGACCGTCGTGATCGACGGCCGTCCCCTGCCCGACCTTCCTGAGGAGGGGCACGGTCCGCTGGAGGTCCGCTATGCGCGGCGCAAGGGACGCAACGCCGCCGACGACCGGATCGTCGAGCTGCTCGAGGAGCGCAGGCGGCCTGCGCGTGTCGTCACCGCGGACGCCGACCTCCGGGAGCGGGTGGAGGCCCTGGGCGCGACGACGGTCGGCCCAGGGCAGCTGTTGCGCGAACTGGACCGCCTTCCAGACTCCGGCGCGTGATCAGGACGGCTCACAGTCATCATGTAGCTGACGGCCGGCGCGAGCGCGGTGGCGCACTGACGTCACGGCTGGGCCGGGCATCATGGGCGCATGGCAGCCACCGGCGGACCCAGCCTGTTCGACGCTGACGACGCTGACGACGCTGGCGGCCGCGGCGCGGGCCGTCCCGGCGGTGCGGGCGCCGGGTCC
>JACDBB010000092.1 GCA_013695145.1 Euzebyales bacterium | reverse complement strand
GATGTCCGGGGTGGCGCGGCAGGGGCATGAGAGGCGGCACGCTAGCAGCGCTCAGAGCGTGTTCGAGTTCGGCGATACCTGCCGGCGGGGCGCCTGGCCAGAGCTTTCTCGCTGGGTGGCGAGTTTCCTCCGCGGCTCGGGCGTTCTCGCGTGGATGACCGGCCGCGGGCGCCGCGCGCGGTGCGTGCCGACGAAGGTCGCGACCACGGCGGCCGCACCGGCGACGCCGACCGCGTGTCGACGCTGGCCCGTGCCGACCGGACCCCCATCCCAAACACGTTGTCAGATGTCACGCGGCAGGCCGTCGACGGTGCGAGGTGCGAGCTACTGCGACTGCAGCAGCTCCTCGAGCTCGGCGGACACCTCGTCGGTGACGAGGTCAGGGCCACCGATGATCAGCCCGATGTTGCCCTTGCCGCGGGCGTAGTCCGCGGCGGCGTCGGTCAGCTCGGAGCCGTCCGACATCTCGACGGGGATGAACACGCCTCCGGCGGGTCCGTCCGGTGCCGCCAGCGCCAGGAACGGCGTGGAGGCGAGGATGTGACCGTAGCCGTCGTCGCGGCGGACGTTGACCGCCAGCGAGAAGAACGGCGGCCGTCCGAGCTGCTCCTCGTAGAGCCCCTCGATGAACGTCCCCACCGCGATGGCCGTCTCGATGCGGCTGCCGCCGCCCAGTCGGATGACGTTCTCCGCGCCGGCCACGGCCGCGGCGGAACGCTCGGCGTCGTCGGTGACGACGCCTGCTCCACCCACGGTGATCAGCGTGGAGATGTCGAGTGCCTCCAGCGCGGCCTGTGCGGCCGGGTGCAGGTCCTCGTTCTCGGGGTCGGGGTTCGTGCCGGGCTCGGTGACCAGGATCGGGTAGCCGAGCTGGACGCCGATCGCGCTGGCGGTGATGGCGTCGGGCCAGTCGAAGCCGCGCGCGAGCACGGCGCCGTCGATCGGCGGGAGGTTGTTCTCGGTGAAGATCGCGTCGACCTCGGCCGAGACCGCCTGCGCGGTCTCGAAGCGCGTCTGACCGGACAGCCGGACGACCTCGTAGTCGCCCAGCTCACGCAGGTCGTCGTCGACCTCTGCGGGCACGGCCTCGCCGCCGCCCAGCACGTACACGGTCGAGCCGGCGGGCAGGACCCGCGTCAGCTCGTCAGCGGTCTGGTCGGCCAGGGCACCCTCGGATCCGGTGAACAGCACCGGCGCGACGCCCAGGGCCAGCGTGGAGCCCGCGAGCGCGTCGGAGTAGTCGTCGTCGCGGGCGATGACGCCCCACGCCGCACCCTCGGGAGCGAAGGTGTAGTAGGAGGAGACGACACCCTGACGGACCGCCCGGGTGGGCTCGTCGCCGCCCCAGATGCGCTCGAGGTTCCCGACCGGGAAGTCGGGGTTCTCGGCCGGCTCGGGCAGCTCGTCGCCTGATGCCACCAGCTCGACCGCGGCGGTCGGCTGGACGAGCCCGTGGCCGCGGGCCTCGCTGAAGTCGTCGTCGCCGGCCGTGGCCTCGAGGACACCCTCGACCTGGGTCGGGGTGATGTCGGCGTTCTCGGCGCGGAGGAGCGCCACGACGCCGGACACGTAGGGGGCTGAGAACGACGTTCCGGCCACCGACGCGTACTCGACGTTGGGGATCGAGTTGTCAGCGGTCGGACGGTTGGTGGTCAGGATCTCGGTCGCCGCGGACTCGTCCGGGTACGGGCCGCCACCGCCGCCTGCGCCGCCGGGGGCGACGAGGTCGACGAAGCGGTTGCCGGCGCTGAAGGAGGACACCGCGTCGTCTGGGCCGACGGCCCCGACGGACAGCACGCCATTGCAGGACGCGGGTGTGCTGGGCATCCCCGGCAGGAACTCCTGGTGGTTGCCGGACGAGGCGACCACGACGGTGCCGGCGGCGTTGGCGTCGTCGATCGCGCTCTGCAGGGCGACACCGCAGGTCGAGCGGATGCCGCCGAGGCTCAGGTTGACCACATCGGCCTCGAGAGCGCCGGCGGCGGCGATGCCACCGATCGTGCCTGCCTCGGTCGGGCCACCGGGGTTCACGTCGGGGTCGCAGCTGTTCATGTCGATCAGGCTGACGTCCCAGTTGACGCCGGCGACGCCGGTGCCGTTGTCGCCGAGGGCGCCGATGACGCCGCCGACCCAGGTGCCGTGTCCGACGGCGCAGGGGTCGTTGTCGCTGCCGGGCGCGACCGGCTCGGGCGTGCCGGAGGACACGTCGAACTGCGCGGCGATGTTGCCCGCGAGGTCAGGGTGGCTGCCGAACATGCCGCTGTCGACGACAGCGACGGTGACGGTGGCGTCGCCGGTCTGGGTGTCCCACGCGCCCTCGATGCCGGTGAGCTGGTGGGCCCACTGGTCGTCGTAGAACTCATCGTCGGGCACGGCGTGGAACTCGAACTGATGGACGGGCTCGACGGCCACGACTCCGGGCTGCGTGCGTAGCTGTGCGGCGATCTGGGCCTCGGTGCCCTCGGGCACGTCGACCTTGGCGACGCGGGGGGTCAGCGACGTGAACGTCACGTCGGCACCCTGCAGGCTCGGCGCGGTGCCGGCCTTGTCGTAGGTGACGAGGAGCTGACCGGCGACCACGTCGTCGCCGTCGAAGGCGTCGGTCTTGTACTCGGCGGTCTGGGCACGCCAGTCGGCGAGGCGACTGAAGTTGTCGCCGCCCTGATCTGACGACGAGCTCGCGGCGAACGCGGGCACGGCGGTGAGTAGCAGCGTGGCTACGCACAGCAGTGTCAGCGTTCGACCGCGGAAGGAAGCAGCGGATTGCATGGTGTGGTGTCCCCCTTAGTGGACTCCCCCGGTGACCAGCCGGGATCCCCCGACTGCGCCCCTCGCGGCTCCCGCGAGGCTGGTCACATTAGAACTCGCTTTCTGGCCAGAGCGCAACAACCGCCGACGTGCGCTCTGCCAGCGGGTGCCCGGGTGGGGCTCCCCGGCGGGCGAGTGGGGATCGGGTGCGCCGGTTCGTACACTGGCGGTCATGCCTCACGTCACCGCAGCCGCGCGCGCCGTCCAGGATGACGCCGCCGCCGGCGCCCTCGGCTCCTCAGTCGAGTCCCTGGCCCTCAAGGAGTGGGGCGCGGTCGCGCACGGACTCCTCGACGGCCGCCAGACCATCCTGCTGCGCAAGGGCGGCATCCACGAGCGCCGCTTCGAGGTCGCCGCCAGCCGAGGTGAGGTGTTCGTGCTGTTCCCGACGGTGGCGCACAGCCATGCGGAGCGGGTGCGTCCGGAGCACGTGGACCTGCTCGGGCCAGGGGCGGCCGATGTCGCGGACGACCGGGTCACCGTTCGCTGCGGCGTGCGGCTCGTCGCCGCGGTCGCGGTCGCCCGACCTGGCGCCCTGCCCGCGCTGGCCGACCTGCACATCTGGACGCAGGACTCGGTGCGCGCCGACCGGCTGGACTTCCGTCCCAAGCACGTCCTGCACGCCCTCGTGGTCGAGGCGGTCGCCCTGCCGGACCCGGTCACGCTGCCGCGCGTCGAGGCCTACGGCGGCTGCAGGTCGTGGCTGCACCTCCCGCTGGCGTGGGACGGCCGCACGGGCCGCACGGTGCACGACGCCAGCCACCTCGACGCGATCGCGGCGCGCGTCCGCGCGACCGTCGGCTGACCGGACGGTGCTGACATGACCCGGCGCACGGCGCACGCCCGGCCGCCGCGTCCCTGGTTCAGGGGGCTGCTGGCTGGCGGCGTGTGCGCGCTGGCCCTCAGCACCTGCGCCGCGCCGCTGCTCACGGCGGAACCGACGACGATCGAGGCGGCCACGACCGACGGCGTCGACGGCGAGGGCCAGCGCGTCGCCGCCTACTCCTCCCCCGCCCCGGACACCAGCGACCTCATCGGCTCACCGCAGCTCGCACCTCCGCGGACGCCCGCGCCGCAGGGGTCCGGCGACGGTGCCGGCACCGTGGACCAGCCATGGGCATCCCCCTCCCCCTCCCCGTTCCCCTCCCCCTCGGCCGGGGCCGTTCGAGCCACCAGCCCGCCGGTCCGGGACGCCGCGGTGGAGACCCGGAGGGCAAAGATCCGCCTGGAGGGCGGCGGCGGCGAGCAGGACCGTGTTCAGCAGGCGCTCGATGTCGAGGGTGTGACCTTCGCCACCGCGCTGGAGCTCGGCGACCTACCCGTAGCGGGCGAGCAGGGCACGACCACCGTCGCGGTCGCGGCCGTGGACATCGACGGCTTCCGCGGCTTCACCCCGAAGGTCACGGCCGACGCTGTCGACGTGTGGCAGCGGATCGCCGAGGGCGACGCGGCGTTCACGCACGACGTCGGCAATCGCCTTGCGCTCGCGCTCGGGTCGCGGGTGCGCGTCGGCGAGTCGGCACTCGAGGCGGTCGCCGACTCAACCTCCGACATGGCGCAGGACTCCGACGGCGTGGATGTCGGCGGCGTGCTGGGCGCGCGGGACGGCGCGGCAGCCGACGCCCTCTCCCGTGAGGACACCCTGCGCGTCGGCGCCTACGCCTCGAACGGCGTCCCGCCGGTGGCCGACGCGATCGTCTCCAGGGCCACCGGGGACGAACTCGGGCTAGACGGCGGCGAGGCCGTCCTGGTCGCGATCGCCGAGGACGCGGATGCTCAGGCGATCGCCGCGGCGCTCACCGAGGCCACCGGGATGCGGGCAGAGGTCATCCCCGATCCCGAAACCCGGCGAGCCTTCCTGACCGGTGCCGACGCCAAGGACGCGTTCGAGCCGTTCAGCTACATCGACAACGGCGACGGCACGATCCAGATGGACCCCGAATGGGTGCGGCGCAACATCGTCTCCGCCGAGGTGCCGATCTTCCGCGGGAACGTCGTGTGCCACCGGCTGCTCGTACCCCAGCTGCGCGGCGCGCTGCAGGAGGTCGCCGACGCGGGTCTGGCCGACCTGATCGACCCGTCGCAGTACGGCGGTTGCTGGGTCGCCCGCCACATCGACTGGAACCCTGGCAAGCCGCTGTCGATGCACGCATGGGGCCTGGCCGTCGACTTCAACGTCTCGACCAACCAGCTGGGCGCCGAGCCGCAGCTTGACCCGCGGATCGTGGAGATCTTCGACCGCTGGGGCTTCGTGTGGGGTGGCCGCTGGAGCCGTCCCGACGGGATGCACTTCGAGCTCGGCGCCGTGCTGGACAGCCCCGAGGGTTAGCGCCGGCGTGGCGGCGACGGTCGTGGTGGCCGCCGCGGTAGTCATCAGCGCGACGTTCGGCGCCTCGCCTCATGGCGCCTGCGCCGCCGCTGGCGCACCTGACCCGTGAATGCGCCCGAGCCCCCCGGGGTCGACACCGTGTCGAGATTCCTGCGCTATGCGTGGTTGTTCCGACACAGTGTCGGACCAGCCTGCGATAGGCGATTCTCACACTCGGAGGTTGTGGCCATCGCCGCAGCGATGGCATCAGATGCTGACCGCCCTTTGCGCGCCCCCCCGGCCGTTGGCATACTCGCCCTTCTCAACGTCGGCGTGGCGGAACTGGTAGACGCGCATGGTTGAGGGCCATGTGGACTTCGGTCCTTGGAGGTTCAAGTCCTCTCGCCGACACCGCCCGTGACCAGCGCAAGCGCTCCCGGACCATCCGGGGGCGTCGTCGCGTCCGGGCCCGTGTGCTACCCGCTTGTTACCCGGCGGTCACGCCCCCACCGAGGATCGCCGACGCCGCGCAGAAGGCCGCGGCGGGCTGTGGTCAATACCTGTCGCTGCTCAAGGCGGCACTCTCACGCTCCAGCACACGACCGGGTCGCCACTGGCGGGCGCGGACTGGCGATCGTGTGCGTGCTGAAGTCGCGACTGCCCACTGGGGAATGGACGTGCATCTGGCGACCCTGCTCGACCGGTGGGCCAGAGCGAACCCTGAGCCGTACGTTGGTCTGCACTGGCCCTGACGACAGCATCAGTCGCGGTCCCACGCGCGGTCCTCGGCTTTCCAGCGTTCCGCGCGGGCCTCGTGGCGGGCCTTCCAGTTGACCGCCGCCTCGCGGGACTCGTAGGGGCCCAGGCGGTTGTCCGCGCGGCAGCCCGTGCCCTGCTCAGGGCGCTCGTGCGCAAGGCACCAGTACCAGTCGCCTTCGGTCATGCCAGTCCCCTCCTGCCGCTCGCAGCCTCGACGTCAGAGGGGATCATCGCATCCCCGGATCGGTTCTATGCCCCCGGCGGCGCGGGCGCCCTGTCGGAGTGGCGGGTCGCCGCGCGACCGATGGCCTCCTGCAGCAGCGTCACCAAGACCTCATTGCCCGCGGCGCGGCTGCGGGCGTCGCAGTACAGCGGCATGGATCTCCCTCGCGTCGTCGGGCCGCCGGACCGAACCCGTCGCGCAGACGCGGCGCGCGGCGCCGCTCCCGCCGCGGTGGCACGTCGGGTCGGTCGCCTCCCAATCGGTCGACGAGCGGCCAGGCTTGAGAAAGAATCCGCCGGCGGTGGGTCCATTGAACGGCTGATCCGGCTATCCGGATCAACCGTTCAACGAACGCCGTCAGCCGGCGGCGGGACCGAGCCGGAGCAGCCGGTCTCCCCCACCGTTGCCGGTCAGCACGTACAGGTCGCCGTCGGGGCCCATCACCACGTCGCGCAGGCGGCCGTGCTCGCCGGCCAGCAGCTCCTCCTCGGCGCCCGTGGGACGGCCGTCGGCGTCGAACGGGAAGCGCCACAGGCGCTGACCGCGCAGCCCCGCCACGAACAGGTCGCCCTCCCACTGGGGGATGGCGCCGTCGACCAGGAAGGACGCTCCGCTCCACGACGCCTCGGCCGGCTGCTTGGAGATCACCGGCGGGATGCCGTCGTTCTGGCCGCAGTCGTCTGGCCAGCCGTAGTTGCCGCCCGGCTCGATGCGGTTGATCTCGTCGTCACAGCCGGGCCCGAACTCGCTGGCGTAAAGCCGGCCGGCGGCGTCCCAGGTCAGGCCCTGGACGTTGCGGTGGCCGAGGCTGTAGACGAGCGAGCCTGCGGCGGGGTTGTCGTCGGGCGCGTCGCCCTCGGGGGTCACGCGCAGGATCTTTCCGGCGAGCGAGCCAGGATCCTGCGCCCGAGCGGGCTCCGCCGCGTCACCGGTACCGATGTACAGCATGCCGTCCGGCCCGAACTTGATCCGCCCGCCGTCGTGGATGTTCGCGCGGGGGATGCCGTCGACCGCGACGTCGTGGACCTGGCCAGCGCCGTCGACGCGCACGACCTCGTTGTCGCTCACGGTGGTGCGGTAGGCGTACAGGAAGCCATCGTCCGGCCACTCGCCGCGCACCGCCAGGCCGAGCAGGCCGCCCTCGCCTGCGGCGTTGACGTCGAGGCGGGCGACCTCGGTGGTCGAGCCGTCCGGTTCCACGCGCAGGATGCGACCGCTGTCGCGCTCGCTGACGAACATGCGCCCGCCGGGGGTGACCGCGATGGACCACGGCTGGGTCAGTCCGGCTGCCACGGTGGAGACGACGACGTCGACGGGCTGCTCCGGGTCACAGG
The DNA here is from genome assembly GCA_013695145.1 of Euzebyales bacterium. Taxonomy (GTDB): domain Bacteria; phylum Actinomycetota; class Nitriliruptoria; order Euzebyales; family Egibacteraceae; genus JACDBB01. Next base: position 15,794 of record JACDBB010000092.1, on the reverse strand, counting down.
GCGTCCGCTCGGCGACCGGTGGCGCGAGCGCCTCGGTTCCGCCCAGCAGGACCAGACGCTCCACACCGAGGCGAGCGAGCTCCGCATCGACCAGCGCCGGCACGCAGTCGCGCGGCACCAGCAGGACCGGACCCGCGTCACGGGCGGCTGCCGGGGCGCCTGCCAGGGCGTCGCTGAACGCGAACCCCGTCGCCAGGTAGGCGACCTCGGCCCCGTCGGGGAACGTGTCGGCGGACACGGCAACGGCCGTGCCGTACCGGTCGGCGCCGCGCAGCCGGACGACCTCATCGGCGAGGTCGCGGAGCGCGGCCTCGACCTGGCCCGACACCGCCGCGGTCCCGCCGAGCACCGCGATGCGCTCCGGTTGCAGCCGCCGCAGCTCCCCGGCGGTCGCGTCCGGCAGGTCGTCGCGGGTCGTGAGCAGGACCGGCCCGCCGCTCACGCCGCCGGCTGCGCCGCCTGCCAGGGCGTCGGGGAAGGCGTTGCCGCTGGCGACGTAGGCGACCGGCACGCCTGGGGCGAACGTCTCCTCCGACACGATCGCGGCCGTGTCGACGCGCCCGTCACCGAAGCGGCGCTCGACCGGCGCGTCGACGGTCTCGCGGAGCGCTGCGACCACCGCGTCGGCGATGGCGTCGTCCCCGCCGAGCACCACCACGTTGTCGGGGGCGAGCCGTGCGAGCTCGTCGCGGGTCTCCTCCGGCAGGAAGCCCCGGCCCGTCAGCAGGATCGGCGCGCCCGCAGCCGCGGCGGCGGGCCCGCTGGCCAGCGCGTCGGCGAACTGCTCACCGGTCGCGACGAACACCACCTCGACTCCCGGCTCGGCGATCCGCGCCGACACCGCGGCTGCTGTGCCGTAGCGGTTGGCGCCGCTGACACGCTCGGCCGAGGCGGGGGCCGTCTGGGCAGGGACCGTGACGGCGGGAAGGGCCGCCATCACAGCGGCGGCGATGACGACGGTGAGCGCGCTGCGGCGCATGGTGGTTCCTGTCGTATTCGGGGAGCGGACGGCATGCACACTACGGTGTGTAGTCTTCTTGCCACGCTGTGGAAATCCTTCCCCGGATGGGCGGGGTCGGCACACCTACGCAGGGTAGTCTCGCGTGGCATCTCGTTATGAGTCGCTCACAACAGGGGGGCTTGGCATGCCAGCAGCGGGGTCGGTCGCGGGACAGCTCGGCGGGGGGTTGATCGCCGCGGCGGGGGCGGACGTCGGGGCTCGGCGGGAGCGCCAGCGGCAGGCGCGCCTGCGGGTGCTCGCTCTGCTGCTGGGCGTCCCGACCGTGTTCCTGTGGTGGCGCATCGTCGACGGGCGTCCGCTCAACCTGCTGCGGCTGCCGCCGATGCCCGACGATCCGATCCTGTGGGTGCTGCCGGTGATCCTGGTACTGGCGATCGGCGCGATGCTCGCCATGCCGCTGCTGTCGGGTCGCTCCCCGCACGTGGAGTACCGCCCCGAGCAGCTGGAGGTCGGCTTCGCCCAGGTGAAGGGCCTCGACACCATCGTGGACGAGGTCACCAAGACCCTGAACACGTTCCTCGGCTACGCCACGTACCGGCAGCGACTCGGCGGGTCCCCCCGGCGGGGGCTGCTGTTCGAGGGCCCGCCGGGCACGGGCAAGACCCATCTGGCCAAGGCCATGGCGCGCGAGTCCGGCGTTCCCTTCCTGTTCGTGTCCGCCACCAGCTTCCAGTCCATGTGGTAGGGCGCCACCGCGCGCAAGGTCCGCAGCTACTTCAAGGCGCTGCGCTGCGTCGCCCGCCGCGAGGGGGGCGCCATCGGCTTCATCGAGGAGATCGACGCCATCGCCACCGCCCGAGGCGGCCTGGCGACCGCCGAGCGCGTCCCGGCGCTGCGCACGGCGGGCAGCAGCGGCTGCGCCCACGCCGTGCCTGGCTGGGGGCCGCAGGTAGCTGCCTTCTCGTCCAGCGAGGGCACCGGCGGGATCGTCAACGAGCTGCTCGTGCAGATGCAGTCCTTCGACACCCCCCCGCCGGGGCAGCGACTGTGGAACCTCGCAGCCGGCTGGCTCAACCGCTTCCTGCCCGGCCACCGGCAGCTGCGGATGCGCCAGTGCGAGGACGCCAACATCCTGCTGATCGCCGCGACCAACCGCGCGGACAGCCTGGATCCCGCGCTGCTGCGCCCTGGCAGGTTCGACAGGCGGCTGGAGTTCGAGGTGCCGGCCAAGGCCGGCCGCCGGGACCTGATCGACCACTTCCTGTCGCGCAAGGTGCACGCCCCCGACCTCGACCGCGACGAACTGCGCGATCAGCTCGCCGGCCAGACCTTCGGTGCGACGCCGGTGATGATCGAGCACCTCTTCGACGAGGCGCTGGTGCTGGGCCTGAAGGGCGGCCGCGACGGCCTGTCATGGGCCGACGTCCAGCAGGCGCGGCTCACCGCGTCGGTCGGCCTCGCGAACCCTGTCGGATACACCGACCGCGAGCGGCGCAGCGTCGCCACGCACGAGGCGGGTCACGCCACCGTCGCGCACCTCGCCGGAACCCGCCGGCTTGAGGTGCTGTCCATCGTGAAGCGCAAGGGGTCGCTGGGTCTGCTGGCCCACGGGGACCTCGACGAGGTCTACACCCGCACCCGCAAGGAGCTGGTCGACCTGGTCGATATCGCCCTCGGCGGGTTGTGCGCCGAGGAGCTGTTCTTCGGCAGCGCCGGCACCGGTCCGGGCTTCGACCTGGCCTACGCCACGCGGATCGGCGCGGAGATCGTCGGCTCCTGCGGCATGGCGGGGTCGCTGGTCTCGCTCGCCGCGGTGCAGCGGGGCGCCCTCAACGACGAGAACCTCGTCGGCCGCGTGCTGTCGGACCCGGCCGCGCGACCGCAGCTCGACGCCCTCCTGGAGGAGTCCAAGCGCCGCGTCATGGGGCTGCTCACGGCCAACCGGCACCACGTCGAGGCCCTGCGCGACGCGCTGCTGGCCCGCGACGAGCTGGTCGGCGAGGAGATCGCCGACGTGTTCGCGACCGCCGCTCCCCCGGTGCTCGACGACCTGCGCGTCGAGCGTCGCTCCGGCGCCGACCGCCGCTCCTCGCGGAGGACGGCCGGCTCGTAGCTGTCTCGCAGGTGAACATCGCGCCCGGTGGGTTTCGCCTCTCCCCACCGGGGTCAACGAGCAAGACCATGGACGCGACGACTCTCGCGTTGGCGCCCGTGTTCGCCGCCGGCTTCTTCCTCGCCGCCGTACATCCGCCACCTCGTCTGGGCTGACGTGTCCGGGACGGAGCAGCCAGCCGCGTCGCGAACCGAGGTGTTCGACCTCGGAGACTCGGGTGGCGGCGATGTCGCCAGGAACAAGGGCCGGTATCTCGGCGAGGCGGTTGCGTCCGGGCGAAGCCGCTCTCGACCCCGCGTGTGACGCTGTTCGTCGATACGTCCGCGTGGTATGCCGCGGCGGACCGTGGCGACGCGAGCGACGCGTCGGCGAAGCGGGCGCTGAGCACCGAGGAGTCCTTGCTGACGACGGACCATGTGCTGGTCGAGACGTGGCTGCTGATCCACCATCGTCTGGGCCCGCACCTGGCGGAGCGCTTCTGGTCAGGGCTGCGTGATGGTGCGGCGGCGTTGGAGGTCGTGACCGCCGCTGATGGGGAGGCGGCACGGGCCATCGGCCTGTTGGGGCTGCCCCAACGCGCACGCGGCGCGGACACCGCGGACACTTCGTACGAACCCTCGGTACGAAGTGTCCGCGCTACCGGATCCACGGTGGACCGACGCGGCTGCGCCGGTTTTCAGGCGACGGTGACGCGGATCTCGTGCCAGCCGCTGGCCCCGTCAGGCGCGGGAGGCCGGCGCTCCTCGGTCTGGGTCTGGCCGTCGCCGTCCGTCGCACGGACGCGCAGGGTGTGGTCCCCCGCAGCGGCGTCCCAGCGGTACACCCACTGGCGCCAGGTGTCGACGTCGAGCGCGTCGGCGAGCTCCGCGGCGGCCCACTGCCCGTCGTCGACCTGCACCTCGACGCGCTCCACGCCGCGCGGCTGCGCCCAGGCGACGCCCGCCACCGCCACGGTCCCCGCTGCGACCTGAGCCGAGGCCGCCGGGACGTCGATCCGGCTCTGCGTCTTGACCGGGCCCTCCTTGTCCCAGCCCCTGGGCACCCAGTAGGCGTCGAAGCCCTCCCACGTGGTCAGCTCGATCGCGGACAGCCACTTGGTCGCCGAGACGTACCCGTACAGGCCAGGCACCACCAGACGCGCGGGGAACCCGTGCTCGAGCGGCAGCGGGTCACCGTTCATGCCGACTGCGACCAGCGCGTCCTCCTCGCGCAGGGCGATCTCGGTCGGGAAGCCGGCGGTGAACCCGTCGACCGAGCGGCCGACCACCTGCCCCGCGCCCTCCTGCACCCCGGCGCGCTCCAGGAGGCGCGACAGCGGCACGCCCAGCCACCGGGCGTTGCCGACCAGGCCGCCGCCGACCTCGTTGGACACGCAGCACAGCGTGACGTCCACCTCGACGAGCTCCTCGTCGAGCAGGTCGGCGAACGACAGGCTGAGGGGGCGGTCGACCATGCCGTCCACGGCAAGCGTCCAGGTGGCGACGTCCACGCGCGGGACCGACAGCGCGGTGTCGATCCGGTAGAAGGCGTCGTTGGGGGTGTAGAGCGCCGACAGGCCCGGAACGTCGAGCGCGGCACCGGCGGGCGCAGGCGGAAGGGCATCGGCCGCCGGCGGCAGGCTGACCTGCTCGATGGCACCGACGGCGGCGGCGCGGCCATCTGCGCGGCGCCCGACCAGCCCGCCGGCCCCCGCTACGGCGGCGGTGCCGGCGACGAGGACGAGGAAGCGCCGCCGGTCGAACTCGGGAGGGTCGTCGGGGCGCCGGACGTCCCTGGCGGCGACGCGTGGCCTGGCGGCCCGGAGCAGGACCCACAGCGCGAGCGAGCCAGCCACCGCCCCGACCACGATGGCGCTCGCGGTTCCGGCGACGCCAGCCCGCGGGTCGGTGAGCGTCGCGACGATGCCGAGCGCCGCGAAGGCCGCGAATCCCGCGATGCCGTAGGCGAACCGGCGAGCCGCCGCGATCCCCAGCACCGCGCCGGCGACCGCCGCTACGGCGAGGATCCCACCGAGGAGGACCACCTTGTCAGCGGTGCCGAAGAGCTGGATCGCGAGCTCCTTCACCGGTGTGGGCACCACGTCGATGAAGGCGCCGCCGACCCCGGTCACCGGCGGGGCGGCGCCAGGGAACAGCGCGGCTGCAGCCTCTGAGACGCCGAGCGCGGTCGAGGCCGCGATCAGCCCGGCCAGCGCGAACCTCCAGCGGTGGGTGGGCGATCCCTGGTCATCCGCGACGACCGGTGAAGCTACCCGCTGGGGGGTTTCAGCGCTTGTGGGCATGGGTCTACTGTAGCGACGCGCCCCGACCACGCCGGGACCGTAAGGAAGCTGTGAGGTCTGCGCCGCCGCGGCCCACCTTGCCGGCGGGCAGGTCACGCCGTGCGGAACGCGACCGCCGCGACCGCCGCGAACGGCCGGACCGGCCTGTCGGACTTCATGACGGTCGGGGTAGCGACCGGCACAACCGGTGATTGGGAGCATCGCTGCGCAGCCTCCGCGATTCACGACTCCGATCTCACCAAGAGCTCACGAAGGATGGACCGCTGACCGCTGACCTCGACGCCGCGCTGCGGGACCATTTCCCCGAGCACGCGCGGTTCCTCCCCGGCCAGCGGGAGGCGCTGGAGGCTGCCCTGGCCGGACGGGACGTCGTCGCCGTCCTGCCCACCGGAGGCGGGAAGACCCTGGTGTACCAGCTGGCCGGTGTGCTGCGGCCTGGCACGACCGTCGTGGCGACGCCGCTGATCGCCCTGCTGCAGGACCAGGTGCGACGCCTGAGCGAGACGGAGGCCCTGCAGGTCGGTGCGATCACCGGCGCGCTGCGCGGTAGCCCGCGGGCGGCGCTGCTGGAGCGGGTGCGCTCAGGTGAGATGGACTTCCTGTTCACCACGCCCGAGCAACTCGCCCGCGACGATGTGCGCGCCGCCGTCCGTGCGGCGCCGGTCGACCTGTTCTGCGTCGACGAGGCCCACTGCATCTCCGAGTGGGGGTTCGACTTCCGCCCGGCATACCGTGAGCTTGCGTCCGTCGCCGCAACGATGGGGGCGGACCGGCGCGGCGGATCGGAGCCGGGCGCGCGGCGGCGCCCACCGGTGCTCGCGCTGACTGCGACCGCGCCGGCGGCGGTTCTCCGTGACGTGTCCGCGGAGCTGCGGCTCGACGACCCCGTGGTGGTGGCGCGCGGCTTCGACCGTTCGAACCTGCATTTTCGAGTCGTGCACGTCACCGACCCCGACCGCCGCGACCGCCAGCTGGCGGAGCTCCTGGGCGAGCTGGCGGCCCCGGCGATCGTGTACTGCACCACCAGGCGCGAGGCCGAGGAGACGGCGCTCGCGCTCTACGAGCTGGGGCCGGGGCTGGGGCTGGTCGCGGGCCACTACCACGGCGGGATGGAGCGCAAGCTCCGGGCGGAGGTGCAGAACGCCTTCCTGGACGGCGGACTGGACGTGCTGTGCGCGACGAGCGCGTTCGGGATGGGGATCGACAAGCAGGACATCCACACGATCGTGCACCGCACGATGCCCGACTCGCTCGAGTCCTACTGGCAGGAGGCGGGCCGCGCGGGCCGTGACGGCCGACCCGCCGACTGCGTCCTGCTGTACCGGCCAGGCGACAAGGCCGCCCACGACCATCTGCACCGCCGCAGCCGGCCGTCGGAGCCCACGGTCGCCAAGATGATCCACCTGTTCAGCCAGGTCGAGTCCGCCACCGACGAGCGCGAGGTGCTCGCCGGGGTGTGCGCCGAGGCGGACGTCGCGCGCTCCGGCGCCGCGTCGCTGCTGGAGGACCTCGACCGGTTCGGCTACATCGTCCGCTTCGCCTCCGGGATCCGGTGGAAGGGCGAGCCTGCCGACGCCATGGAGGACATGGCCGCCCACCACGCCATCCAGGTCGAGATCGAGGAGTCGCGGCTGGGCATGGTCGCCTCCTACGCCGAGTCGACCGCGTGCCGCCGCCGCTACCTGTTGAACTACCTCGGTGACGAGTATCCCGCTGAGCTGTGCCTGCGGTGCGACAACTGCCTGCGCAAGGCCCAGCGGCGCCAGATCGAGGACTGGGACCTCGACGCCCAGCAGGAGCGCATCGCCGCCGACCGGGGTGGCCCGTTCACGCCTGGTGCGGGTGTGCGCCACCCCGACTGGGGGCGAGGCGTCGTCCAGCGCATCGAGGGCGAGGTGCTCGTCGTCCGCTTCGACAGCGTGGGCTACCGCTCCATGCACGCCCCGACCGTCCTGGAGCGCGGACTGCTCGAGACCGCCTGACCGGCCGCACGCTTCAGCGGAGCACGCGCACACCCAGCCGGTCCGCCGCCTCGATCACCACGTCGAGGTCGATGGTCAGGGCGATCGGATCAGCGACGAGGCGCAGCGCCGGACGGGCGCGCTCCTCGAACAGCGTGACGTTGATCCACGACGCCTCCAGCGTGGACCACCACCGGAGTCCGGACAGGCCATCGTGAAACGCCTGCAGGGCCAGTGGCTGCGTCACCGAGCGATCGTTGGTGGCAACGATCGAGGGACGCAGCCCGCGACCATGGAGCTGGAGCGGCTCGTCGAGGTCGACCAGGTCGTCGAGCCGGTGTCGTCACGAGGTACAGCGCGCCGTAGTGGTCGGGGTTGTCGTGCCGACCGCCGCCCTGCCAGCCGCGCGGCACGAACAGCGCTCCCCCCGGCTCGAGCGGTGAGACCCGGGAGCTCGGGAAGACCCGGAACAGCATCAGGCGTACGCGCCGGTCTCCTCGGTCTCGATGGCGCGGAGCACCGGTTGCGAATCCATGCTGCCACGCCAGGTCCGCTGGGTCGACCCCGTAGCATGAGGGGGTGGAACCGCCGTCGAGCCGGAGGAGGTGCACGTGACGCGGACCCCAACCGACGTCGGCGGGCGCGCCGCGACCCCCCAGCCCGGCGCCGATGTCGACCTCGACGACCCGGACCTGTACCTCAACCGTGAGCTGTCCTGGCTTGAGTTCAACCGCCGGGTCCTGGCGCAGGCGACCGATTCGGACGTCCCGCCGCTGGAGCGGGTCCGCTTCGTGGCGATCTTCCACGCGAACCTCGACGAGTTCTTCCAGATCCGCGTCTCCGGGCTCAAGCGGCAGGTCGCCGCCGGCGTGACGCGGCGCACCGCGGACGGACGCACCCCAGCCGAGCAACTGGACGCGATCGCCAAACGGCTCGGCCCGATGGTCGCGGCAGCGCAGGACTGCGTGCATGACCAGCTCCTTCCCCTGCTCGCGCGCAACAGTGTGGCGCTGCACAGCGTGCGCGACCTCGAGGGCGCGGATCGGGAGCACGTCGACCGCTACTTCGACGACGAGGTGTTCCCCGTCCTCACGCCGCTCGCGGTCGATCCCGGGCATCCGTTCCCCTACATCTCCAATCTGAGCCTGTCCCTGGCCGTGACCGTCGAGGACCGCAAGACGGGCGAGGAGCACTTCGCGCGGCTGAAGGTGCCTGGCGTGCTGCCGCGCTTCGTCCCCCTGCCTGACGGGCATCGCTTCGTGACCCTCGAGGAGCTGATCAACAGCCACCTCGAGCAGCTGTTCCCCGGAATGACCGTGCGGGAGGCGTTCGCGTTCCGGGTGACCCGCAACACCGACCTCGACCTCGAGGAGGAGGAGGCCGAGGACCTGCTGATGGCGATCGAGCAGGAGCTGCGACGCCGACGCTTCGGCGCCGTCGTCCGGCTCGAGGCGTCGGTCAACATGAGCGAGCGGATGCTGCGCCTCCTCCAGGAGGAGCTGGACGTCGGCGACTCCGACACCTACCGCGTCCAGGGCATGCTGGGGGCGGGTGACCTGGCGCAGCTGGTCCACCTCGACCTGCCTGGCCTCCGCTATGAGCCGTGGCACCCGATCCCCCACCCGCGCATGGCGCCGGGAGGCGACGTCTTCGCCGAGATCCGCCGCGGCGACATCCTGGTGCACCACCCCTACGACAGCTTCCAGCACACGGTCGAGCGCTTCATCACCGCTGCGGCCGACGATTCGCAGGTGCTCGCGATCAAGCAGACCCTCTACCGGACCTCCGGCGACTCGCCGATCGTCCAGTCGCTCATCCGGGCCGCCGAGCGGGGCAAGCAGGTGGTGGCGCTCGTGGAGCTCAAGGCGCGCTTCGACGAGGAGGCGAACATCGTCTGGGCCAGGGCGCTGGAGAAGGTCGGCGTCCACGTCGTCTACGGGCTGGTGGGGCTCAAGACGCACTCCAAGACCTCGCTCGTGGTCCGCAGGGAGCCCGACGGGTTGCGCCGGTACGCGCACATCGGGACCGGCAACTACAACCCCCGCACCGCGCGCATGTACACCGACCTCGGCCTGTTCACCTGCGACGAGGCGATCGGCGCCGACCTCACCGACCTGTTCAACTACCTGACGGGCTACGCACGCCAGGACACCTACCGCTCGCTGCTCGTCGCCCCCGTGTCGCTGCGAGAGCGGATCCGCGAGCTGATCCAGCGCGAGATCGAGCTGCACTCGCAGGACCGCAAAGGCGTCATCCGGCTCAAGCTCAACGCGCTGGTCGACTCCGAGCTGATCGCCGACCTGTACCGGGCGTCCCGCGCGGGCGTGCAGGTGGACCTGATCGTCCGAGGGATCTGCGGCCTGCGGCCCGGCATCCCCGGGATCAGCGATCGCATCCGCGCCGTCAGCGTCGTCGGCCGCTTCCTGGAGCACTCGCGCGTCATGCAGTTCGGCCCGGACGAGCTGTGGATCGGTTCGGCGGACTGGATGCCCCGCAACATCGAGCGCCGCGTCGAGGCCATGGCCCCGGTGCGCGACCCGGCGCTGCGCGAGGAGCTGCGGGCCGTCCTCGACCTGATGATGGCCGACAACGTCCAGGGCTGGAGCCTGACCGCCGACGGCTCGTGGACGCGCCGCTTCCCCGGTGACGGCGAGCAGCCGATCTCCAGCCAGGAATGGCTCATGGAGCACTCCCGCTCGCGTGCCGCCGAGGCCAGCGCGCTGGCCGAGCCCACCGAGCAGCCGACCACGCCGGGGCTGCTCGGCCGGCTGCCGTGGTCGCGGCGGGCGGACTGAGTCGCTAGCGTTCGCGGGCTCGCCCTCCACCCGTTAGGCCTCGTCGTGAACGCCTCCGCTTTACCCCCCGCGTCGTCGCGCGGCATTGTCCGCCGCGGCCTGGGCATCGCGTGGGCGGGGATCCGCGAGCAGCCGCGGATGTTCAGCCTGGCGGTCGCCGGCGCCGCGCTGTACGGCCTGATGACCGTCGCCTCGGCGGTCGTCCTCGGAGAGGTCACGGACCGCGTGGTGATCCCGGCCCTGGAGGCGGGGCGCCTCGACCGCGTGGCCCTCGCCGTCGGCTGCGCGGCCATCGTGGGCGTCGGCATGCTCAAAGCCGTGGGAATCATCGTGCGTCGCACGGCGGCGACCTACGTCCAGTACAAGCTGGAGGCCACGTTCCGCGAGCGGGTCACCCGCCGCTACCAGCAGCTGCCGCTGGCCTGGCACCAGCGCCGTTCGACCGGCGAGCTGCTGTCGATCGCCAACAGTGACGTCGAGACGACCTGGTACCCGATGGCGCCGCTGCCGTTCGCCACCGGCGTCGTCCTGATGCTGGTCGTCACCGCCGTCGCACTGCTCGTCACCGACGGCTACCTCGCGCTGATCGCCTTCCTGGTCGGGCCGGTGATGGGCTACCTGAACTACCGCTACAACCGGAGGATGGAGGACCCGGCGACGCGCTCGCAGCAGCTGCGGGCGGCCGTGTCGGCGCGCGCGCACGAGAGCTTCGACGGCGCGCTGGTCGTGAAGACGCTCGGCCGCGAGCGCGCCGAGACCGACGCGTTTCGCGGCGAGTCGGAGCGGCTCCGCGACGAGCTGGTCGACCTCGGGCGCATCCGCGCGCTGTACGACCCAGTCCTGGAGGCCCTGCCGAACATCGCGGTGCTGGCCATCCTCCTGGTGGGCGCCGCGCGGGTCGCTGGCGGTGAGCTGTCCACCGGCAGCCTCGTCACGTTCGCCTACCTGTTCACGCTGCTCGCCTTCCCGGTGCGGCTGATCGGCTTCGTCCTGAGCGAGTTCCCTCGCTCGGTCGTCGGCTGGGACCGCATCCAGGCGGTGCTGGGCGCCGACGGTGACGTCGACTACGGCGCGGCGGCGGGCGGGGCGGACGGGCCAGCCGCCGTCGATCTGGTCGCGGTCACCTTCCGTTACCCGCTCGATTCTCCTGGGGTCAGCACGCACGCCGGCAGTCGGGGCTTGCGCGACGTCACCCTCGAGGCGAATCCCGGCCGCACGATCGCGCTCGTCGGCCCGACTGGCGCCGGCAAGTCCACGATCGCGTCGCTGCTCGTGCGTCTCGCCGACCCGGGCGAGGGGGCCGTCCGCCTGGACGGGCACGACCTGCGGACGCTGCGCCGCGGCGCCGTCTCCCAGCAGGCGGCCATCGTCTTCCAGCACTCGTTCCTGTTCGACGACTCCGTCAGGGAGAACGTCACCCTCGGCGCCGCCTACACCGACGCCGAGGTCGAGCAGGCGCTGCGCCTGGCCCAGGCGTCTCGATTCGTGGCGGAGCTGCCCGCCGGCCTCGACACCGTGCTCGGCGAGCGGGGCACCAGCCTGTCGGGCGGCCAGCGGCAGCGGCTCGCCCTGGCCAGGGCGCTGGTCCGCCGCCCGCGTCTGCTGATCCTCGACGACGCGACCTCCAGCGTCGACACCCGCATCGAGGCCGCGATCCTGCGCGGGCTCCAGGAGGCGGAGCTGCCGTCCACGATCGTCGTCGTCGCCTACCGCGGGGCCACGATCGCGCTCGCGGACGAGATCGTGTTCGTCCAGGCGGGCGAGATCCAGGCGCGCGGCTCGCACGACGAGCTCCTGCTCGCCGTGCCGGCGTACGCGCGGCTCGTCCATGCGTACGACGACCCCGCCCACGACGGTTCTGAGACGGACCGGTGAGCCGCGGCACCGTCAGCGTGGAGGGCGCCTGGCGCACCCTGGTCCGCGGGCTGCAGCTGTCCCCTGAGTTCCGCGATGGCCTCGGCGTGACCCTGGCCTTGGCGCTGGCGGCCACCGCGGGCAAGGTGATCGTCCCCATCGCGGCGCAGCTCATCATCGACCAGGGCGTCCTGGCCACCGAGGGCGTCCGCACGGCTGTGGTGGTCCGCTACACCGTCGGCGCGCTGCTGACCATCGCCGCGACCACCGCGGCCGGCTACGCCATGAACCTGCGACTGGCGCGCTCCTGCGAGCACGCCCTATCCAACCTGCGCGTCCGCGCGTTCCGCCACATCCACGATCTGTCACTGGCGCACCACGAGTCCGAGCACCGCGGATCGCTGGTGTCCAGGGTCACGGCGGACGTCGACACGATCAGCCGCTTCATGCAGTGGGGCGGCGTCATCCTGATCGTCAACGTCGGCCAGCTGCTGATCGCGACGGTGGTGATGGCCGTCTACAGCCTGCCGCTGACCGCCGTGGTGCTCGCCACGATCGCGCCGCTCGTGTTCGTGCTCCGGTGGTTCCAGCGACGGTTGTCGGACGCGTACGACGTGGTTCGCGTCCGTGTGGGGTCCACCCTGTCCGCCGTCAGCGAGAGCGTCATGGGCGCGCCGGTGATCCGCGCCTACGCCATCGAGCAGCGCACCGACCGCCGGGTCGCCGAGGCGATCGACCGTCAGTTCACGTCCGCCTTCCGTGCGGGGCGGCTGGCCGCGGTCATGTTCTCCTCCGGTGAGGTGTTCGCCGCTCTCGCCGCCGCCTGCGCCGTCGCGCTCGGTGTAGTCATCGGTGTCGGCGGCGGCATCACGCCAGGCCAGCTGGTTGCGTTCCTGTTCCTGATCAACCTGTTCGTGCAGCCCGTGCAGATCGCCACGGAGGTGCTCGACCAGGTCCAGACCGCGATCGCGGGCTGGCGGCGCATCCTCAACGTGCTGGACGAGCCGGCCGAGGTGGCCGACCCCGCCGAGCGCGACGACGGCGGCAGCGACATCCCTCCTGGTCCGATCACGGTCCGCTTCGACGGCGTCACGTTCGCCTATCCCGTGCGTGGCGAGAAGGCGGCGCTGGGTCCCCCGGTGCTGCACGACATCGACGTGACGCTGGACGCCCAGACGCGGGTCGCCGTGGTTGGCGAGACGGGATCGGGCAAGACCACCTTCGCAAAGCTCCTCACCCGGCTGACCGACCCCACGGGCGGCGCGATCACCGTCAACGGCGTCCCGCTGCCCGACGTGCGGTTCGCGTCGCTGCGCCGCCGCATCGTGATGGTCCCCCAGGACGACTTCCTGTTCGACACCACGATCGCCGGCAACGTCCGGCTCGCCCGCGAGGATGAGGGGGACGAGGCGATCCGGCTCGCCTTCACCGAGCTCGGCCTCGCCGAGTGGCTGGACTCACTGCCCGACGGGCTGCACACGCGGGTCGGCGAGCGCGGCGAGCACCTGTCGGTCGGCGAGCGTCAGCTGGTCGCGCTGGCCCGCGCCTACGTCGCCAACCCCGACCTGCTGGTGCTGGACGAGGCCACGTCGGCGGTCGATCCGGCCACAGAGGTGCGCCTCCAGCGCGCCCTCGAGGGGCTGACCCGCGGGCGCACCGCGCTGGCCATCGCGCACCGCCTGTCCACCGCCGAGTCGGCGGACCGCGTGCTGGTCTTCGACCGGGGCCGCATCGTGCAGGACGGCACCCACGCCGAGCTCATCGCCACGCCCGGCGCCTACCAGCGCCTGCACGCCAGCTGGACGTCTCGCGGCGGGCCGCGGTCCGCGCCCCGGACCGGGAACGCCGCCCGATAGGAGCGACGATGGACTACTGGTCACTGCCCTACCCGTCACAGCGCCAGCCGGTGGTGGCGGACGCGGTCGTCGCGACCTCCCAGCCGCTGGCCGCCCAGGCGGGTCTGGCGATGCTGCAGCGCGGCGGCAACGCCGTGGACGCCGCCATCGCGGCAGCGGCCGCCCTCGCGATCGTGGAGCCCACCAGCAACGGGCTGGGCAGCGACGCGTTCGCGATCGTCGCCGAGCCTGACGGGACGGTGCACGCGCTCAACGCCTCCGGCCGGTCGGCGGCCGCCCTGGACCCTGAGCGCTACCACGCGCTCGACGCGATGCCGTTGCGCGGTTGGGACGCCGTGACCGTTCCCGGCGCCGTGTCCGGCTGGATCGCCCTTCACGAGCGCTTCGGCAGCCTCGACCTCGCCGATCTCCTCGCCCCCGCCATCCGCTGGGCGGAGGAGGGCTACCCCGTGGGTCCCGTCACCGCGGCGACGTGGGCGCGGTCGCAGGCGGTCCACGGGGGGCGTGAGGACTTCGCGGCGGCCTTCCTGCCAGGCGGACGCGCGCCGCGGGCCGGGGAGCGGTTCGCGCTCCCCGACGCCGGTCGCACGCTGCGCCGCATCGCCGCCACCAGCGGCGGCGCCTTCTACGAGGGCGAGCTCGCGGAAGCGATCGCGGCGCACGCCAGAGCGGAGGGTGCGGCTCTGGTCATCGACGACCTGGCCGGTCACCGACCCGACTGGGTGGATACCGTCCACGGTCGGCTCCAGGTCGGCGATCGCGAATGGACGGTCCACGAGCTGCCACCCAACGGGCAGGGCATCGCCGCCCTCATCGCGCTCGGGATCCTGCGGCGCAGCCCCGTGTGGGATCGTTTGCGCGACGCCGCGTTCCTCGACGACGCCGAGGGCCTGCACTGGCAGGTGGAGGCCACCAAGCTCGCGTTCGCCGAGGTCCACACCCACGTGGCGGACCTCGACCACATGCGCCTGGCACCCGCCGACCTGCTGGCCGGACCCCGGCTTGACAGCCTGGCGGCCCGCATCGACGCCGACCACGCGAGCGATCCGGGGCACGGCCGTCCCCAGCCAGGCGGCACCGTCTACCTGGCGACCGGCGACGCCGAGGGCGGGGCCGTGTCGTTCATCCAGTCCAACTACTACGGCTTCGGGTCCGGCGTGGTGGTTCCACGCACTGGCATTTCGCTGCAGAACCGCGGCGCAGGGTTCGTCACCGACCCCGACCACCCCAACGCCGTCGCGCCGGGCAAGCGCCCGTTCCACACCATCATCCCCGCGATGGCCACCGGCCACGGCGGGCCGGCGCTCGCCTTCGGCGTGATGGGCGGGCCGATGCAGCCGCAGGGCCACCTGCAGCTGCTGCTCAGGCTGGCGGCGGGCCAGAACCCGCAAGCGGCGTCCGACGCGCCGCGCTGGCGGGTGGAGGCGGGACTCGAGGTCGTCGTCGAGCGGGGGATGCCGGAGCATGTAAGCCGACGACTCACACGAATGGGGCATGTCATGACCCCCGGTGGAGGGATGGGCGGGTTCGGGGGCGCCCAGCTGGTCGCGCGCCGGGAAGGCGCCTGGGTGGCGGGATCCGATCACCGCAAGGACGGTCACGCGGTCGGCTGGTGACCCGCCGCGCGCGCTGAACGCACGGAAAGACCCGAGAACCCCTTCCCTCCGAGGAGCGATCTGCTAACGTCCTACGCACGTAATAGGGGACCGGTCTCGCCCCGCATCTGGGTGGTGCCCGCCCGTCTGCCGCACACGTCCCCGCTTCCGGGGGCGTGGCCGACCGGACGTTCGCTCACGTCCGAGGAGGAAACACATGCACGTAACCGCAGGGAAGAAGCCAGCGCGCTGGCTCCTCGTGTTCGTGGTGCTCGCCATGTTCGCCGCCGCGTGCGGCGGTGACGACGAGGCCGCGCCCGACGACGTCGGCACCGACGACCCGGCACCCGGCGCGGAGGACACCGACGCCGCCGAGGA
>JACDBB010000085.1 GCA_013695145.1 Euzebyales bacterium | reverse complement strand
CCGGCGTCGGTGACCAACTCCCGGACCGCGACCCCGGTGCCTGCGTAGAGGTTGACCGACTTGTAGTCCTGGACCACCCATCCCGCAGCAGTCAGCATCGCGTCGATGCGGACACGGGCACGCTGCTCGGGCAGCAAGCGGTCGTGGCCGTCGGACGCCATAGGGTGAGGAGGGTACGAGACCTGCCGTCAACACGGGCTACCGCTGACCCTCACGACGCCACACATAGGCTGAGCGCCCTGTCGCCAGTGCAACCGGGAAGGCGTGTTGATCTCCGTCCTGCGCGCCAGGGACCGCTTGCCTGCCTGCTCGGAGCATGGTGCACGCAGGGCGCTACGCCCTGGCTCAGGTCCGTTCGTTGGAGATCAACCCTACGTCGTTGTCGCCCTGGCTCGGAGGCGCCAGCGGCATTCACGTCCATGGGCATCGCGGACCGTCCATGCGTCGGCGACGTTCGGTACGAGCTCGAGCAGCAGCAAGCGCGTGACATCGTGCACGTCGATGAACGCCTCGTTGACGATCTCTCGTTCCCGGACCGAGCCCTTACCGCGATGAGAGAGGTTGTTGCGGATCTGGTACCAATAGACCCACGCGTTTGAACCGTCGTCGCCGAGGCGTACCGCATCCTCGGGGTCACGGCTATCTACAATCCGCCGCCCGCTCATGCGGACTCCTGCTGCCTCAAGCCAATTGGGCATCGACGGGAGTTCGCCGAGTTTCTTGATCCGACGCATTGGATCAAGCGCGGGCCCGAAGCGCAGTGCAGCAATGCGCTCGACAGCTGACCAGAGGAGCAGATAGGCCGCTTGAACGTGAAATAGGCCATGCCATGGGAAATCGTCCTCTTCGTGCGTCGACCACACCCACGGCTGAGCGATCTGCGCAGCGGTGGGGAGACCGACAGTGAATACCGGGTCATCTGCGGTGGACCACTCTTCAATGTGCTCCAGGGTCGGCACCCGCATTGGGCCTTCGTGCCAGGAGAGTGTTCGCACGTATCTCGCCGTCGGCGCTGAGGACGGTCACGCCGTCGGCTACCCATCGGTAGTGCTTCCTCGGCTCGAACTGGCAGACAGCTGCATAAGCGGCTTGGGCGTCGTGGAACCGCAGCAGGGCCCCACGCACTGCGGCGCCAGGTGACTCGACCAGGAGTGGCAGACCGTCTCTGCTGCGGAGGGCATGGTCGTCAAGCATGGCGGGCGTGGTGCCGGAGACGTGCGTGGCTACTTGGGCGTGGGCGAGCTCGCTCGGTTTGAGCGCCCCGCACGCGAACAGGGGCGCATCAACGAGTGGGGGGCGGTCCATACCTTCAGGTTGCTCGTCGCACCACTCCACGGCGTCATAGTGCCACGTCCCCGGTTCACCCGGACCAGCCGGATGGTCCACGTCACCAAGCGTCGGCGACCTCGCAGCGGCGACCACAACAGGCCACACATTTCGCCGAAGAGCACCGGGCGCGTGTCCTCCAGCTCCCACCTCGCCGCCAACTCCAACCCGTCGACCGTGATCGCGTCCCGACTTGGCGCACCCTCGAGCGCATGCCACCGGTGTTCACTGCGCCGCTTCTGCGCTCCCTTCAGCGTCGGGAGCGGGGCCGTGGACGAGCTCCATGAAGCGCTCGGCGGCCTCCGGTTGCATGCCGGGCATGACATGGGCGTACGTGTCCAGCGTGAAGGCGACCGAGCTGTGTCCGAGCCGCTCGGACACGACCTTCGGGTTGATGCCTGCAGCCAGCAGCAGCGAGGTGTGCGTGTGCCTGACGTCCTGCAGCCTGATGGGCGTCACGCCGGCGCGCTTGACGGCGCGGCGGAAGGCCAGGGAGATTGCCGGCGGGTTCCACCATCTGCCGTCCGGGCGCGGGAACACGAGATTGTTGTCCTGCCATGCAGACCCGAGCGCGAGCTTCGCCTCGTTCTGCGCGGCCCGGCGCGCGCAGTTGGGCGACGGTGCGGCTGTCGAGGTGGATGGTGCGTGCCGAGCCTTCGGACTTCTGGTCGTCCTGGGGCTGGAAGCTGTCCGCGGTCGCCAGGATGGTCTGTCGGACCGTCAGGGTGCCCGCTGCCAGGTCGACCTCGCTCCACCGCAGACCGAGGATCTCCGAGCGACGCATCCCGGTGGCGGCGAGCACGCACCACAGGGTGTGCAGCTCGTGCTCGCGGGTGCTGCCTAGGAAGTCGCGCAGCTCCGAGGGGCTCCACGTCTGCATGCCACGCCGGCGGGAGGCCTTCACGACCCTCATGGGTGGCGGGTCAGCGAGCAGCGCGGCGTTGCGGGTGAGCATCCCCCAGCGGACCGCGTCGTTCAGCGCCTTACGGATCATCGCGTGGATGCGTCGGACCGAGGTCGGGGACAGCCCGCCGGGCTGATGGATCCGACCGTCGCGCAGCAGATCGGCGTACAGCCGGTTGAAGTGCGCCGCGTTCAAATCGCCGAGGGCAACACCTCCAACGCGGGGGACGACGTGGTCTTCGAGGTTGCGCTTGCGGTCGCTCCACGTCTCGTACTTCACCCGTGGCGGCGCGGTGGCCGGCAGCCACTCGTCCCGCAGGAACTCGGCGAGGGTCATCGTCGAGGTAGCGACGAACCCGCCGTCCTCGACGGAGCTGAGCAGCTCACGCAGAGCCCGCTCGGCGTCCTTCTTCGTCGGGAAGCCGCCGCGCAGCCGGCGAAGCCATCGCCCGTCGGCGTCCTTGCCCACGTAGGCGCGGAACGCCCAGTTGAACCTCCCGGTGAGTCCGCACTTGCCGCAGGTGCGCTCCTTGACGCGGTTGCCGCACCTCGTGCAGCGCTTGTAGACGGTGCCGCTCATGGCTTGGCCTGCGCGTCGTAACTACCCTCGCCGTCGGCAGCAAGCCCGAGCAGGTCCAGGAGCCGCGCCGTGGGAACCAGCAGTCGCCGTCCGATCCTGAACGTCGGCAGTTGGCCAGCAGCAGCCGCGCGGTAGGCGGTCGCCCTAGGGATCCCGAGCATCTCCCCCGCCTGCTCGACGGACAGGGTCGGTGGCAGTTCCTTCAGCCTCATCGCAGCCCCTCACGGTGTGGTGTGCCTCATGAGGGAATTGCCCCTGGGTGCCGCCGGATGTGACGAACGCCTTGGCACTTGGGGACAAAGCCGATGTGCCGGCCCAACTCCGGGAGAGGTCGGCCCGGATGTCTTGGCGTCGGCTCCGGAGCGACTCGAAGAACGTCGACCAGTCACTGGCGGGTTCGCGCTGAAGCCAGATCTCATCGAGGACCTGCAGCGCGCATTGCTGTCGCCCTGTGGAGGCAACGTCCGTGTCGGCGTCGAGGCCGAAGGCAGCGCTCAGCGCGCGGAGCAAGTCGTACCGCAAGCGAGGCCAGTCCCGTGGATCGCCGAGAGCGTGCGCCAGTTGGACGTAGTGGACGAACTGGTCGCGGTGGATCCACGCCAGGTCCTCGAGGCCAATGCCGGGTTGGTCGAACACCGCGCTCCCCTCGAGAATGGTCGACAGGATCCTGGGTTGCCCTTGGGTGCGCCAGCCCGAGAGGCCGCAGCTTGTGGAAAACCGGAGCGGCATGGGGTGCTCGCATCGCTGTTCCCACAGCAGCAGGCGGCATGATCTGGCTGCCACGATGAGGATCCTCAACTGGAACACGAACGGGTTGCCACTGTGGTCGGCGCTGCAGGACCCGGAGTACGACGCCGATGTCGCACTCCTCCAGGAGGTCGTCGTGCCTCCAGACGATTGGTGCCACATCGTCGCCCCCGCGTGCGCGTACCGCCGCGGTCCGCATCTTCGAAGGGATTCAGAACCCAGCCTTCGGCGCGGGTGCCCAGGTCGGGCTCCGCTGCAGGCACCGCAGCTGCGCCCCGGGAGCCGTACTGGCCGAACGCGTCGTCAGGGCGGCGCAGCGTCGTCGACGGCGACCTCCCGCGCCTGGCGGGCGAAACAGCGCCGCGGCTCGCGGCCAGCGGCCGGCGGTGCAGGACGCTACCGACTGATCCGCGGGGTCAGCGCACGCTGAACGTGGCGAGCATCCCCTCCTCGAAGTGGGGCGGCCCGTCGCCCGTCTCGGTGCCGCTGGCGTCGGTGCCGACCGGGATGAAGCAGACCATCGCGTAGTCGCCGGCGTCGAGGTCGGCGGCGGTGGAGCTCTCTTCACCGGCGGGCGCGAAGCCGGCCGCGACGAACTCGACGCGCTGCATGGCCTCCTCCTCGTCGAGGGCGAAGATCTGCTCCCACTCCTCGTCCACGCCGTCCTGCCGGCGGAAGATGATCATCTCGTGTCCCTCGTCGCCGGCGTTGGTCAGGGAGATGACGGCGGGACCGGCGTCGAGGGTCGCGGGCACGCCCTCGAAGTCGTAGTCGACCGTGGTGATGTCGAGCGACATCCAGCCGCAGCGCCCCGTCGCCTCCTCCGCGATGGCGTCGCGGGCCTCGCCGCCCTCCCCGCCGAAGAAGGCGTCGAGGTCGCCGTCGTCCGCCTCGTCGAGGGCCCGCTCGAGGGTCGCCACGTGGTCCTGCACCGCGTCGGGACCGCTGGCCCGCAGGTCCGCCACGATCGGCCGCAGCCGCTCCTCGGCGAAGACCTGTTGGGCGGCCGCCATCTCCTCCTCGGTCGCCGTCTCCGGGTCGACCTCCGGCTCACCGGGCGAGCCCAGTCCCAGAGCGGCCTCGCAGAACGTGTCGTCGGCGGCGACCTCGGCGTCGGGTCCGGCGGGGTCATCCGGCGGTGCCGTCCCGTCCTCGGCGCCGCAGGCGACGAGCCCCAGCGCCACGAGCAGGGCGACGATGCAGGTGGACACCGGAGAGGTGCGGGTGCACAACATGGCGCGTTCCTTTGTCGATGGATGGGCGGCCCCACCGGCGCCGCTTGGAGGGGGGCCGCGGCGTGCCGCGACTCCCGGAGCGGACGCTAGGACGCCCGCCCGCCCGTGCCGTCCGCGCCCGGGTTGATCCACCTCCACCCAGGGGTTGATCAGGCTCCACCCGCACGGGGACGTGGACGCGACGCAGGCCCTCTACGGTCGGTCGCATGACACACGGCAGGGCAGGCCCCCAGGCAAGGACCGCAGGCCCCCGCACCGACTACCCTAGGCCGATGGCCATCGTCGAGCGGGCGCGCGGGGCGGTCGTCGCCCACGGCGGCGACCTGTTCGTCGGCGTTTTGATCCTCACTGCGGTCGCGGAGCGCGTGGTGCTCGGCCGGCGGCTCGGGGTCATCGCGGTCGCCGCGACGTGGGGCCTGCCGTTGCTGGCACGCCGGCGGTTCCCCCTCCTGGCCCCGGTGGCTGTTCTGGTCCTCATCGGCGCGACGGCGCTCGCTATCCCGGCCACGTACCACGACACCGGCGGGGAGCTGCTCCTCGCGGTCACCGCGGTCTGGATGCTGGCGGCCGGCAACCCGCCGGCGCGTGCCCTCGTGGGGCTGACGGCCGCGGGGCCCGGCGTCGCGGCGGCGGGATCTGCAGAGGAGGCCGCGACGGTGACCTTCCTGCTCCTCGGATCCTTCGCGGCCGGCGTCGTGCACCACCGCGACCAGGGTGAGACCGCGCTGCTCCAGGGACACCTCGACGAGCTCGAGCGCACCCGCCAGTCCTCCCTCGAGGCGGCAGCAGCCGCCGAGCGCGCCCGCATCGCCCGGGAGCTGCACGACATCGTGGCCCACAGCGTGAGCGTCATGACCGTGCAGGCCGGCGCGGCCCGGCTGCAGCTCGCCCACGGCCGCGAGCAGCCGCTCGCGTCGGTCACCGCCGTGGAGGAGGCCACGACCACGGCCCTGGACGAGCTTGACCGGCTCGTCGGGCTGCTGGGGCCCGAGGAGCAGCCCATCCGGGGTCTGGACGACGTCGAGGAGCTCGTGGCCCGGATGCGGGAGACCGGGCTCGACGCCCACCTGTCGGTTGAGGGCGAGCCCCGCCCGCTGCCGGCCGGGCTCGACCTCGCCCTGTACCGGCTGCTCCAGGAGGCGCTGACCAACGCGCGCAAGCACGCCGGGCCCGTCCGCACCGACGTCGGCGTGCACCACGGGATCCACGAGATCCAGCTGCGTGTGGTCAACGACCTCCCCGCCGGGGGGGGCAGGCCGGGGAGCGCCCAGCGGGGGCACGGGCTGGTGGGCATGCGCGAGCGGGTCGCCATGTACGAAGGCCACCTCGCGGCCGGACCCCGTGCGGGGCGCTTCCACGTCGAGGTTCGGCTTCCGGCGCCATGAGCCTGCGCTCCCTGCCCCGCGTCCTCGCCGATCTCGTCGTCGTCGCGATGGGTGTCATCGCCCTCGCCCAGGGCGTGGCGGTCGCCGGGCTGATCCATCCCGTCGCCGTGTTCTTCACCGCGGGCTGGGTGGGCGCGCTGCTCGTGCGCCACCGCTGGGGCTGGTCACCGGCGCTCGTGCCGCTGCTCGCCACCGGCCACGGCGTCGCGCTCCAGAGCTGGCCGAACGACTCCGGGATCACCATGCTCGCGCTGTTCGTCTCCGCGGGGCTGTTCGGGATGGGGGTGCGGCCGCCTCGTGCGCTGATCGCGTCGGCCTTGTGGCCCGCCGCGGTCGGGGCGCTCATGCTGGCGACGGACTACGGCCAGTCGGGGTTCTCCGACTTCTTCTACCCGGCGATGTTCTGCATGGTGCTGCTCGGCAGCGGCATGGTGCTCGGACGTGCCACCCGCCGTCGGCACGACGTGCGCGGACTGGCCGAGGAGGCGGAGCGCGATCTCGAGGAGCACCGCGCCGGCATCGTCGCCGCGGAGCGCTCGCGCATCGCCCAGGACCTGCGGGCGCTGGTGGCCGACGAGATCCTCGGCATCCAGCACTGCGCGCGCCGCGCCCGCGAGCTGCTCGAGCACAGCGACGCGATCGAGGCCGAGGCGGCCCTGCTGCGCATCGAGGACGCCGGTCGGGACACGTTGGCCGATCTCCGCCACATGCTGGGTCTGCTGCGCCGCGACATGACCGAGGAGGCCCTGCGACCCCAGCCCGGCCTCGCCGCGCTGGACGCCGTCGTGGAGCACGCCGCAGCGCGCGGCGTCGCGGTCACCGTCACCGTGGAGGGCAGGCCGACGCCGCTGCCGCGCGGGGTGCAGGTGGTGGTGTACCGGGTGGTGGAGCGCAGCGTGGAGCAGGCCTGCCGGAGCGGGGTGGAGCGCATGGGCGTGCGGATCCGCCACGACGTCGGCGCGGTGCAGGTGCAGGTCCACGCGCACGGCCTCGGGGCACTCCTCGGCGGGGACCACCTGGCCATCCGAGAGCGCGTCGTGCTCTACGGCGGCGATCTGGTCGTGGGGACCGACGGGCACGACCGGGACGTCCTGCAGGTCCGGCTCCCGCTGCCGGCCGCGGCGGAAGGCACACCGGCGTGATCCGCGTCGTCATCGCCGACGACCAGGCGCTGCTGCGCAGTGGCTTCCGCCTGATCCTCGACGCCCAGCCCGACATCGAGGTGGTGGGCGAGGCCGAGGACGGCGTCCAGGCCGTGCGCCTCGTCCGCACCCATCGTCCTGACGTGGTCCTGATGGACGTGCGGATGCCAAACCTCGACGGCCTGGAGGCGACGCGGCAGATCTGCGGGGCCGGCTCGCCGACGCGGGTGCTGGTCCTCACCACCTTCGACGTCGACGAGTACGTGTACCGGGCGCTGCGCGCCGGGGCGAGCGGCTTCCTGCTGAAGGACGTGCGTCCCGAGCAGCTTGCCGAGGCCGTGCGGACGACCGCGGCAGGGGAGTCCCTGCTCGCGCCGAGCGTCACTCGCCGCCTGATCGAGGAGCTCGTCAGCCGGCCCCCGCCGGGAGCGGTGCCCGACGAGCTTGCCCGCCTCACCGAGCGCGAGCTCGAGGTGCTGCGCCACATGGCCCAGGGGCTTTCCAACGCAGAGATCGCCGGGATGCTGTTTATCGGTGAGGCAACGGTGAAGACCCACGTCAACCGGATCCTGTCCAAGCTCGGGCTGCGGGACCGGGTGCAGGCCGTGGTGCTCGCCTACGAGACGGGCTTGGTCCGCTCGGGAGGGTGACCGTCGGTCGCAGATCCACCCGCGGGTGGAGGGGGATCAACCCCGGTGCGGACGGCCGCGACGCCGCTCCCGCCTACCGTCGACCTCACAAGCCGAACGAGCGAAGGAGCGGGCATGCAAGCGCAGAAGGGTCTCAAATTCCGACAGACGGCGGCCGGGTCGATCCCGGTCCTGGCAGGGCTGCTGCTGATCGCCGGGATGGCGGTCGCCGCCTGGGAGAAGGGCGGCGAGTACGAGGTGACCGCCTACTACACCGCCCTGGCGGCGCACCCGGTCAGGGCGCAGGTGTCGACGATCCTCATCGGCCTCGGCTTCTTGATGCTCGTGCCGGCGTTCGCCGCCATGGCGCAGCTGACGCGCCATCGTGGCACCAGGCTGGGCAACGCCGGCTGGCTGCTCGGCACCATCGGCTTCGGCGTCATGGGCGGGCTCGCGCTGGTCGTCGACGTCTACGACACCCACCTCGTCACCCAGCTCGGCGTGGAGCAGGCGGTGGCCCTCGGGGAGGCGGCGGACGATCTCGTCGCCGTCGGCGTCCTCGGGATGACCGGCGCCCTCGGCGCCCTGCTCGGCGTGCTGCTGACGGCCGCGGGCCTGTGGCGCTCGCGGGAGGTGCGGGTGTGGGTGCCGGCCCTGCTGGTCGCTGGCATCGTGGCGTTCATCGTGTCGCCCGCGGCGCTGGTCCCGATGTTGACGGCGTCGAGCATCCTGACCGGCGGGCTGGTGGGGGTCTCCCTGCGCATCCTGCGCGCCGACGACTGGGAGACGGGCGGGCCGGTCCTCCCCGCCCGCCGCGCCGGCCAGCCCGGCGCGCGTGCCGACGCGAGGGTCTGAGGCGCGGCGTAGGTCGGGGACTGACCCGCGGGTGCGGGGGGCTCGCCTGGACACGGTCAGCACGTCCAGGCCGGCCCCGCCCGCGTCGGTCCGCCTGGCAGCTGAGCCCCGGAGATCCGGTAGGTCATCGGGATACATAACCCGGGCACCGTCGTCGCGTTGCTCGAAGGCGACCCGGTGCGTCGTCCCCGGCTGTTCGTCGCGATGACCCGGGCGCGAGACGAGCTGTTGGGCGGCTGGTCGGCGAAGCCACTTCGTTGCACGGCGAGGACGGCCAACCGCACACCGCTCGCGGTGAGCGACCCGACGCGCACAGTGCGAGCGAGGAGGCCGTCGCCGAGGCCGCGGGCGCCGAGCTCACCGGGCTGCACGCCAAGCTCTACGTCGCCGAGCGCCGCAGCCACGTGCGCGTGCTCACCGCATGGCGCTCGCTACCGACGGTTTTCGAGGGCTTCGAGGTCGGCCGCGTCCTGCGCCCGACCGCTGGCTTCCTTGTTGCGCCGCAGGTCATCGAGTGAGATGAACGGCACCGTCGTCCCGGCGACCTGCACCTCGACGCGGCGGGCATACGCGTCCTCGAAATCCACGCCGTCGATCGACGTGAGCAGATCGATGCGCAAAGGCGGGTAACCGAGCTGTACGACGTGGTCCGGCAGGGTGAAGTCCTCCGCCCCGAGGCCCACACCGCCGAAGCCGAAGTCCTCGAGCGCGGCCAGCACGGCGCGCGCGTTGTCTGCCTCCGTCAGCAGCCACACGTCCAGGTCGCCGGTGTAACGAGGATGGCCGTGGAACGCCACGGCGTACCCCCCAACGATCAAGAACCGCGCGTCATGCGCACGCAACAATGCGATGAACTCGCTGAAATTCGGGTCGAGGTTCATGGTCCCAACCGTGGTGTCGTCGGCGCAACTGCTCGACCCTGGCGAGGCGGGCCTCCGCTGGCTGCTGCCGCCAGTAGGCCGCGTCGTCGTCGCGCTCTCCGAGGCGCTTGCGAACAACGACACGAGCCACTCCGTCCATCCGCCAAGGATACGTCGGTGCCCGCGGGCGACCTCGCAGGCGCGGGAGGCTGAACCGGCCAAGGCGTGGTCGTCGGGCAGGTGAAGCTGGGACTGGTGCGCGTAACGCCGAGCCGGGCAGCCGTCGCCAGACCAACCGCGGCGACCGCGACCGCAAACGGCGGTCCCGGCGGCCCACCAGCACCTCGGGCGCTCACGGGTGGCAACCGACACCGTGTCCTCCTTGAAGGAGCGCCTGCGGCCTGATTACCTAGAGACACCAGCGGAGACCACACCGGCGCGGAGTGCTGGGATTTCCGGGTACGCCGCGCGTGTGGTCGACGGCGGCCAGATGGGCGACCTCGAGACGCTCACGCGGGGCCGTGCGGCCTACGACCGCCGCGCGTGGGGCGATGCGTACGCGCACCTGTGCGGGCCGCCGCGGAGCACGACCGGCTCTCGTCCACAGACTTGGAGCGCTTGGCGATGGCGGCCAACGTCACGGGACGCAACGACACGGCCGTGGCCACGCTCGAGGATCTCCACCGTGGCCTGTTCTCCGACGGCGAGGTCAGCCGGGCGGCGCGATGGGCGATCTGGCTGGCGATCATGCTGTTCCAGGCGGGGCGTCACGCCCAGGCAGGCGGCTGGTTGTCGCGCGCGAACGGCTGCTGGACGAGGCGTCGCTGGACTGCCCGAGCGCGGCTATCTGCTGGTGCCCGCCGCGCTGCAGGCGCTGGACGCCGGCGAGGGGGCGCAGGCCTACGAGCTGTTCGGACAAGTCGCCGAGATCGCCGGGCGGTTGGACGACGCGGACTGACCGTCATGGGGGTGCTGGGGCGGGGCCAGTCGCTGGTCGCCATGGGCGAGGCGGAGCGCGGCGTGGCGATGCTGGACGAGACGATGGTGGAGGTCGCCGCCAGCGAGGTGTCGCCCATGATGGCCGGGATCGCCTACGGCGCGGTGATCATCGCCTGCCGGGCCGTGTTCGACCTGCGACGGGCGCAGGAGTGGACGGCCGTTCTGAGCCGGTGGTGCAGCGACCAGCAGGACCTGCGGCCATACCGGGGGCAGTGCCTGGTTCACCGCTCCGAGATCATGCAGCTGCGGGGCGAATGGCCCGAGGCCCAGGGGAGAGCGGCAGGGCGGTGGTGGTGTGGGTGTTGGTGGTCATGTCGCCACCGTGCCGAGTCGGCCGCTAGCGAGGAAGGCTGGGGTGATGCTGGTCCTGACAGGGCCAGGCTCAGCGGCGGCGGCCCGGTAGCCTTGGCCCATGAGCGACATCGAGCTGGGCGCCTTCCTGCGCACACGCCGTGAAGCGATCACGCCCGCCGAGGTGGGGCTCCCCAAGAGCGCTAGACGCCGCACGCCGGGTCTGCGCCGGGCCGAGCTGGCCACGCTCGCCGGGGTCAGCGTCGAGTACCTCACTCGCCTCGAGCAGGGCCGGGACCGCCACCCGTCCGCCCAGGTGCTGGTCGCGCTCGCCGACGCGCTGCGCCTGTCCCCCGACGAGGGGATCCTGCCGCGCCGCGCCGCCAAGGCGGCCGCAGGCGACATCTGCCCGGGGGCCGAGCCGCCCGCCCGCTCGGTGCGCCCCACCGTGCGGGCGCTGCTCGACCGGTTGACAGAGGTTGCCAGGTGTTGCTGCGTGACCAGACTCGGCCGAGAGCGAAATCTTCCGGCGGGCGTCGATCCCCGTGTCGGTGGTTCGTAGTAGGGGTGAGGGTCGGGAGACGCCCGGCTCAGGAAGAGAAGGAGTCAGTGCCATGACGGAGTACCTGCTGTCCGTTCACATGGTCGAAGGCGAGGAGCCGCCCAGCGACGAGGCGATGGCGCAGGCGTACAAGGACGTGGACGCCCTCAACGAGGAGCTGCGGCGGGAGGGCGTCTGGGTGTTCGCCGGCGGCCTGCACACGCCGGACACCGCCACCGTCGTGCAGGTGCGCGACGACGAGATCCTCACCACCGACGGACCGTTCGCCGAGACGAAGGAGCACATCGGCGGATTCTGGGTCATCACGGCGCCAGACCTCGACGGGGCGCTGGCCTGGGCCGCCAAGGCGACCAGGGCGTGCCAGGCGCCGGTCGAGGTGCGCCCGTTCCAGGACGAGCCCGAGGGCTAGCTCAGCGATTGGGTTCCTTCGAGTCCTCCCCGCTCGGCCGGGTCTTCCGGGAGGAGTCCGGCCGGGCGGTGGCGACCCTGATCCGCGTCCTCGGCGACGTCGACCAGGCCGAGGATGCCGTCCAGGAGGCATTCGCGGTCGCCGCCGAGCGGTGGCCGCGGACGGGCTCGCCGCCAAACCCGGGCGGTTGGATCACGACGACGGCGAGGAACCGGGCCATCGACCGGTTGCGGCGGGAGGCCAAGCGCCACGACCGCCACGCGCAGGCCATGCGGCTCAACGACCCGGATCCCCCCGTCGAAGGGCTCGGAGTCGTGCGTGACGATCAGCTTCGCCTCATCTTCACCTGCTGCCACCCGGCGCTGGCGCGCCACGCCCAGGTGGCGCTGACGCTCAGGCTGCTCGGCGGCCTCCAGACCCCCGAGATCGCGCGCGCGTTCCTGGTTCCCGAAGCGACGATGGCGCAGCGCCTCGTGCTGGCCAAGCGCAAGATCAAGGCCGCGCGGATCCCCTACCGCGTGCCGGATGACGCCGAGCTGCCGAGCCGGCTGCGCTCCGTGCTGGACGTGCTGTACCTCGTGTTCAACGAGGGCCACAGCGCGTCCAGCGGCGGCGAGCTGGTGCGCGCCGACCTGTGCGCGGAGGCCATCCGCCTGGCCAGGCTCCTGGCGCAGCTGATGCCGGACGAGGCCGAGGCCATCGGGCTCCTTGCGCTGCTGCTGCTGGCCGACTCGCGGCTCCAGGCTCGGACCAGCGCCGACGGGTCGCTCGTCCTGCTGGCCGACCAGGATCGAAGCCGCTGGGATCATCAGCTGATCGCTGAGGGCCAGGCGCTGGTCCGGGCGTGCCTGCGGCGCAACGCGCCGGGGCCCTACCAGATCCAGGCCGCGATCAACGCCGTCCACAGCGACGCGCCCACAGCGGCCGATACGGAATGGGGACAGATCCTGCGGCTCTACGACCAGCTGCTCGCCCTGGCCCCCACCCCGGTCGTGGCGCTCAACCGGGCCGTCGCCGTGGCCGAGGTCGAGGGCCCGAAAGCCGCCCTGGACCTGCTCGACGGCCTCGGGCTGGAGCGCTACCACCTGTTCCACGCGACCCGCGCGGACCTGCTCGAACGGCTCGGCCGGTCCGCCGAGGCGGCCGAGGCCTACGCAGCGGCGCTCGGGCTGGTGTCCAACGCGGCCGAGCGCCGCTTCCTGGAGGGCCGGCGGGCGTCGATCGGCGGCTGATCCCCCGCCGGTCCACGCGCGGGCCGGCGCCCCCCGGCGCGTGTCGACTTGAGCCGCTCACAGCGGCCAGGCTCGACACGCGGCGCCT
>JACDBB010000073.1 GCA_013695145.1 Euzebyales bacterium | reverse complement strand
GCAGGATCTGGCAGAAGTCCAGGGTGAACTCGTGCGGGGAGTGGCTGACGACGAGGAAGTTGGCGTACGTGCCGTGCTTGTAGCTGTCGTCGACCGAGATCTCGATCTGCTGCTGGGAGGGGTTCTGTCCGCCGTCGGGCTGTTCGCTTGGCTGATCGTCCGGCTGGTCGCTCACTGCGCACTCCGAATGGTCGCGGTCCTCTTCGCCGTGGAGAGCATAGGCGCGACTCGGGCCGCGAACGCACCGGCCCCCGTGCTCCAGCGCGGACAGAACGTACGAAGATGTCGTACGAACTGTCCGAGCTGCCGTTCCCACCTCGTCCGTCCGACCGCCACAACCCGGCGAACGTGAGCGTCGCTCCGCCTGCTCCGAGATCCACGTTATGGCGTGTTGATGCCGCATTCCGTCTTGCCCGACCCGGCCCAGCGTCCCGCCCGCGGGTCGTCGCCAGGGTGCGGCGCGCGCGTGCACGGCCAGCAGCCGATCGAGGGGAAGCCGCGGCCGGTCAGCGGGTGCACGGGCAGCTCGCGGGCGTGGACGTAGGCGCCGACGTCGGCGTCCGTCCAGGCCGCGAGCGGGTTGATCTTGACCAGCCGACGCCTGGCGTCCCACGCGACCACGCGGGCGTCGGCCCTGCTCGGCGCCTCGACGCGCCGCAGACCGCTCATCCACGCTGCGCGGCCGGCGAGGGCTCGCTCCAGCGGTTCGACCTTGCGCACCGCGCAGCAGCCGTCCGGATCGGCGCGGAAGCGGTCGTCCATCGCCACGCGGGGTCGCACGACGCGCATGCGCAGCCCGTACCGGTCGCGGACGTGCTCGAGGTACCGGCGCGTCTCGGGGAAGTGGTACTGCGTGTCGAGGAACACGACGTCGAGGTCAGGCGTCACGCGCGTGGCGACGTCGATCAGGACGCAGTCGGAGAACGACGCCGCCAGGGTGAGGCCATCGCCGAAGCGGCCCACCGCCCAGGCGACGATCTCGTCCGCGCGCGCGCCGCCCAGCGCGGCGTCCGCGGCGGCGAGGTCGTGCTCGAGATCCCGGGCAGGATCCTGCGCCAGGGCGACGCTCACGCGCGGCTCGGCTGGCCGCGGGTCGCCCTGGCGAGTCCGCTGTAGGCGAGGTCGAACAGGCGGTCGCAGATCTCGCAGTGCCAAGCGCCCCCCGCCTCCTCCGGACGCAGGTCGGACTCCCCGCAGTAGGGGCAGTAGAAGGGCTGGGCGCGGCCGCCGGCGCTCATGCGGCGCTCGCCTCAGCTGGCACGACAGGCGCGGCGAACGCGGTCAGCTCCTGGCCGTCGAGCCCCTGCACGTAGGCGGTGAACGACTGGCCTTGGCTGCGGCGGTCGCGGTAGCGGCGCAGAAGCGCCTCGACGTAGTCGACGACGTCGGTGGCCAGCACGCGCACACCCTTGACCTTCGCGGCGAACGCGCGGTCGCCGCCGACCGCGCCGCCCAGGTGGACGAGGAAGCCCTCCGCACGGCCGCCGTCGGGGTGGGGGAGCAGCGCTCCCATGAGCCCGATGTCGGCGATCTGGAACCGTGCGCAGGAGTTGGGGCAGCCGTTCAGGTGGATGCGGATGTCGTCGTCCCACCCCGGCAGCCGACGCTCCAGCTCACGGTAGAGGTGGTCGGCGTTGGCCTTGGTCTCCGCCAGCGCCAGCTTGCAGAACTCAAGGCCCGTGCAGGACATGGTCCCGGTACGGAACGGGCTCGGACGAGCCTGCAGGTCGTGCTCGGCGAGTGCCGCCACCAGATCGTCGACCCGGTCGGCCTCGACGTCGACGACGACGATCTTCTGCTGGGTCGTGAGGCGGGTCCGGCCGGAACCGAAGCGTTGGGCCAGGTCCGCGACCGCGGCCAGCTGGTGGCCGGCCACACGGCCCGCGCGCGGCGCGATGCCGACGTAGCGGCGGCCGTCGGCCTGCGGGAACACCCCCACGTGGTCGCCGCCGACGCTCGCGGGTCGTTGCGGCGCGGGCAGGTCGGGCAGTCGGGCCTCCAGGTACTCGGTCTCGAGCACCTCGCGGAAGCGCTCGGGGCCCCAGTCGGCCACGAGGAACTTCAGCCGAGCGCGCTTGCGAGACTTGCGGTAGCCGTGGTCGCGGAAGGCCGACGCGACGCCCTCCCAGACATCGGGCACCCGCTCCGGTGCGACCCAGACGCCGAGCCGCTGTGCGAAGTGGGGATTCGACCCGAGCCCGCCGCCCACCCACAGATCGAAGCCGGCCTCGCCGTCCGCGTTGCGAGCTCCCACGAAGGCGACGTCGTTGACGTCGGGTTGGGCGCACTGATCGGCGCACCCGGAGATCGAGGTCTTGAACTTGCGCGGCAGGTTGGCGAACGCGGGATTGCCGACGGCGCGGGCCTTCACCGCCTCGAGGACGCCGGTCGCGTCGATGACCTCGTCGTCCGCGAGCCCCGCGACGGGGCAGCCCAGGAACCCGCGGGGGACATCGCCGCAGGCCATCGCGGTGGTCAGCCCGACCGCCTCCAGGCGCTGCCAGATGGCCGGTACGTCCTCGATGCGGACCCAGTGCAGCTGCACGTTCTGCCGGTCGGTGACGTCGGCCAGGTCGCGCCCGAAGGTCTGCGACGCCCAGGCGATCGCCCGCAGCTGCGCCGCGTCGAGGAGCCCGCCGTCGATGCGGATGCGCATCATGAAGTGCTCGCCGGCGAGCGCAGCCGGCTCGTTGGCCTGGGTCGCCTCGGCCGGCTGGCCGGCGCGGCGCTGGGTGTACAGGCCCCACCACTTGAGGCGCTCGCGCAGGTCGTCGGCGGGGATCGCGGCGATGCCCTCCCGGCTGAACACCTCCTCGACGCGGGCGCGCACGTCGAGCGGCGGCCCGGACCGCTTGAGCTCCTCGGCGTGGTTCAGCGGTGCGCGCTGACCCAGGGACCACTGCCCTTGCAGGCCGCGGTCGTGGGGGCGGGTCGTGACCATGACGTACAGCCCTTCGTCGCGTCTCTCGTCCGTTCAAGACCGAGGCGACGGTAGGTCGGGGGATGGCCGCCAACGAACCCGCAGGGGTGAGTAACCGTGGCATCCGCCCGTTCGCGGCGGGCAGCGCGGTCTCGGCTATCCTCGATCGTCGGCCCGCCTCGGCGGTCCACTCGGGCGCTTAGCTCAGATGGCGAGAGCGCCGCCCTTACAAGGCGGAGGTCACTGGTTCGAGCCCAGTAGCGCCCACTGGCCTTCAAGGGCACGAACCGTGTTGGCCCCGCTGTTTGGTTCGTCGCCTCTCGTCTGTGACGGGCAGATCACCGACAGCGTGTGCTCCCGGGGGACGGTAGGTCGTCGTCCGGCACTGGTTGGCCGGCCGGGACGCTGCGCCTGCGGTATTTGTTCCGTGAGCGTCACGTGAGGTGGATACCCGTCCACGCGTTCGAAGCCCGCAGCGGGCGACGCGGGGTTACGCTCCGGTGTCGAGCGCTACTTCGATGCCGACTCGGCCGTCGTTGACGTCTCTGGCGATTTCGCCGTCGCTCACGTGTCCGCCGTCGCGGGCGAGGCCGGCCATCCGGGCGTAGGAGGGGATGGTGTCCACGAGCCGGCGGATCACCGTGTGGGATGCGTCTGCGTCGAGCATGGGTGCCGTGGTTCCCGACACGGTGCGACCGCGGAGTCGCAGGGCACGGTGGCTCCGCCCTTGAGGTTGCGCCACCACGGGGAGTCGGTGGACAGCAGCACCCGATCGCCGTCGCGAACGTAGGCGATCGGGGTGGCGTAGCGGCGGCCGCTCTTGCGTCCGGTGAACTCGATGATCGCGTAGCGGCCGCTCATGAGGCGGTGCACCGGTGATCGCAGGATCAACATCGGGACGGTGTTCGCGAAGCGAGCGGCGGTGCTGGCCATGGCGGTCTCCTGGGCCGGTGCGATCTACGGCCTCGTTGTGATCTGGGAGCGTTGCGGCGGTGATGGTGGCGTCGGCGCTGTCGGGTTCAACTCGTGGAGCCATGGTGGATTCTCCTGTTGGTTGTTGGTGATGATGGTGGGGGATCTACGCGCGGTGATCCATCTCGAGCGCCGGCGATGTCCGGGGTATCACGTCGCTGGGAGGATCTCGACGTATCCGTCCGTCCCGTGCACGCGGATCTGCTGCCCATCTCGGATCAGTCGGGTGGCATGCTCCACACCCACGACGGCCGGTAAGCCGTACTCCCGTGCGATGACCACGCCATGGGTCATGAGACCTCCCACCTCGGTCACGAGGCCGTCGATTGCGACGAATAGGGGTGTCCAGCTGGGGTCGGTGTAGGCGGTGACCAGGATGTCGCCCGTCTCGAGGTCGGCCTCGGCCAGGTCCAGGATGACGCGGGCCCGCCCCTCGATGGTCCCGGCGGAAACTGGTAGGCCGACCAGCGCGCCGGCCGGCGGAGCGTCGCGTTGGTACGCCCCGGCGATGACCTCACCATCGGAGGTGAGCACCCGGGGCGGCGTGAGCGCTTGGTATGACCTGAAGGCATCCTTGCGCTGGTCCATGAGCTGGTCATCCACTTGGTTCGTGCGTACGACGTCGTGGAGCTCATGGAACGTGAGGTAGAAGATGTCGTCCTTCTTACGAAGCACGTGTGCGTGTACGAGTCGCTGGGCCTCTGCGAGCAAGGCATGCTTGTACACGAAGTGCGGCTGACCATGCCGTACTTTGGGTACTCCCGGTACCCGATGAAGGTGCGGACCCGGTCGATCATCCGCTTGGTCTCTTCGGCCTTCCGTTCCCCGTCCGGCAAGGCCAACAAGCGCTCCAGCAGCTCCTGTTCTTTCTTCGCGGCCTCCTGCAGCCCTTGCTCGAAGCGCCGCTTGCCGGCGCCCGGCTCGAAGTTGTTGATGTTGCCGAGAATGATGGGCACGAGCGTGGCGGGCCGTTCGCTCCAGCGCGGCCTGGTGATGTCGATCTCACCGACGCAGCGCATGCCGTACTTGTCGAGGTAGGCCCCGATGGCGTCTCGCGCTTCGGGCCCGCCGGCGAGCTTGGCCAGCTGGTCCAGGAAGCTCTTGTCGTCGTCGACGTGTTCGAGGAATGCCACGACATCGGGATGGTGGCGGATCACGTCTGCGACGTCGAGGAGCGCGAGGCCCATCTCCGAGGTGACGTTGTTGGGGGCGGACCGGGTGAGCGTGTCGGCCGCGTTCTTCTCGCCTAGCCATTCCTCCAGTTGTTCGTTGAGCCACCAGGTGGCCTCCATCCCTGCCATGACCACCTGATGGCTTTGCGGATAGAACAAGAGCCGCTGCAGCTCCTGGAGGTCCGCAACGATGAAGTCGAAGAGCGCCGATCCGGACTTCGTCCGGATGTCGCGCTTCAACGCGGCGACGGAAGCTTGGTTGCGCTCGATCAGCTCGGCGACGATGCCCGGATCGGTCTCGATCGGGGCAGGCGGGGCGCCGCCAGCCGGCGCCCCGCTTGGACCTTCGTCCGGGAGCGTCCGGATGAAGTCGCCGCGTTCGAGGATGGTCTCCAAGGCGTCCCTGATCAGCGGATCGGATTTCCCCAAGGCCTCCAGGAGGCCTGCGCGGCTCGCTGGCGAAGCTAGGCGCGGGGTGACGTCGACGAACAGCCTCCCCCCCGCGTGATACATGGGCGCGGGGGTCGTCAGCAGCCACACGGAGAGCCCCAGGGGCTTCATGGGGTCGGTCATCATCTGCTGATGACCGACGGAGACGTAGACGTGGTTCTCTTGGTCGTCGGCCGCGGGGATGGGAAACAGCGTGGTGATCGGCCGGCTCTGGACGATGTGGAAGCCATCGTCGACCAGGCACCATTCGATGTCCTGGGGGCGGCCGAAGTGCGCTTCGATCCGCCGACCCAGCCGCACCAGCCGCACGACCTGCGCATCTGTGAGCGCTGGCTGTTCCTGTTGCTCCGGCTCGATCGCCTGTTCCTGCGTCCCGCCTGACGGCGAGGCGCAGATGGCAAGCCGCTTGGTGGCGACCGCGTTGGCGACTATCTCGTCGTCGCGCACCTTGTAGACATCCGCGTTCACCAAACCGGAGACGAGGGCCTCGCCGAGGCCGAAGGTCGCCTCCACGGAGGCGACCTTCCGGTTGGAGGTGACGGCGTCGGCCGTGAACAGGGTGCCGGCCGTCTGCGGGAAGACCATCTGCTGCACGACTACGGCCATGTGGACCTTCCTGTGGTCGAAGCCGTTCCGTGTGCGGTAGGTCACGGCCCGCTCGGTAAACAGCGAGGCCCAGCATCGGCTGACGTGCTGGAGGATCGCCGCCGGCCCCACGACATTCAAGTACGTGTCCTGCTGGCCCGCGAACGAGGCCGTCGGCAAGTCCTCGGCCGTCGCGCTCGATCGGACCGCGCAGGCGGGTGGCTCGCCGAGCCGTGCGACCGCGTCGGTGATCGCCGCCGCCAGATCGTGGGGGATGGCGACCCCTTCGAGGGTCCGGCGGATCTCCGCGCTCAGCGTACGAATCGACTCCCCGTCATCCAAATGCATGCGCGACAGCCGACCGACCCGATCGTCGATCGACGGCGCTTCCGCCATGACCCGCCGGTACGCGTCCGTGGTCACACAAAAGCCAGCCGGCACGCTGATGCCGTCGATCCGCGAGAGCTCCCCCAGGTGCGCCCCCTTGCCGCCAACAACCGCGGCCTGCGTCTGGTCGATCCCCTCGAAACCCACCACGTAGCGGTCGGGCTGGAAGGCGCCGAGTGTCGGGTCGTGGAACCTCCGTCCATCACCGGCGTCCGTGCTCTGGCGAGTCATCCCTTGTCCTCTCGTTGGTCATTGTTGGCACGCCCCGCTCGGAGGTGGGTTGGATGGAGACGGCCGGACCCTCGGTGTCTCGAGTCAACAGCTCAACATCTAAGCGGAGGATAGTACTCCGGTCAGATGCTATCGTTCGCGGCCGAGCCGGAAACGGGAGAGCTGTGGTCGGAACGCATGAGGTGACGTCTGGAGCCAGGTTGGCGAACGGCGCATTGAGGGCGATGCTCCCTGTGGGCCTTGGGCCGCCCCCGGTGGAGTTACTCAACGTTGCCGGTCTACGCAGCTGCTTGCCGAACGGGCTCGAATGAGGGCCGACGCGAAGCGCAACCAGGAGCGTCTCCTCGAGGCCGCCATCGAGATGATCCTCGAGGTCGGCGCCGAGCCCCCGCTCGATGCGATAGCCCGCGGAGCCGGTGTCGGCATCGGCACCCTCTATCGACACTTCCCCGACCGAGGATCCCTTTTGAACGCCGTCGCCGAGCACGTCCTCGACCAGGCCGCTGCAGCCGCCGAGAAGGCCCTGACTGAAGCTCCCGACGGCTACGACGCCCTACGCCAGTACATGCACGTAGCAGTCGACCGCGGTGTTGGGGTGCTCAACCTGATCTACCCGCTCCTCGACGGACCGGACTGGACAGCTCAGCGAACCCGTATGGCAACACTCCTCGGAGCGATCTTGGAGCGCGGCAAGCGGGAGACTCTCATCCGCGACGAGGTGCGAATCCCCGACATCGTCTTCGCCATCATCCGCTTCTCTCGTCCCGTCGCCATCGGACTGTCACGCCCCGACGAACGGGCAATCGCCCACCGTCACCTCGACATCTACATCGATGGACTGGGCATCACCGACCACGCCGGGACGCCGCTGGCCGAGCTTTCGCCACTGGACCGGTTCGAACCCAACTAGCGCTCCTGTCGTGGAAGTTCCGTGAAGCACCGAGGGCACGCTTGCGCGCGGCTCGCAAGGCGCGAGGAGCGCCGTCGCTGTGGGCTATGCGTCGCCCTGGTGACGGGCGCAGTCGGTGATGGGGATGCGTTCGACACTGGCTCCCAGACGGTGCGCAGCCACAAGCACCCATGGCCACGCCGCCTCGTCGTGCAACGCCACGTCCTCGGCGCCGAGGGCGCCGAGGACGGCGATCGGCTGGCGGTTCCACAGCACGACGTTCTCACCGTCGGGCTGCCGGGCCGAGTGGTAGCGGGCGCCCGCGACGGCGCCCACCGGCAGGTCCGCCAGGATCGCGCGCGCCCAGGCTTGGGTGGACGCGCGGGTGTAGTCGGGGCGGTGGCCGAGGTCGGCGGGTGCGCCGAGCGCAACCGCGCCGTCGGGGCCGTGATCCTGCAGCGCCTCGGTGGTCGCGATGAGCAGCGCGGCTCGCCAGGCGGGGCAGACCGACCATACGGGTGCGCTGCGGAACGCCTCGGTGAGGGCCACCGGCAGCGTGTCGCCGCTGTAGTGGACGGTGGGGCCGTTCGGATGCTCGTGCGGTCCGTCGTGACCGTCCGGGCGGGGGTCGAAGCGGCCGACGGGTCCCCACGAGCGTGGCGTCGTCCCGTCCGGGGTGCGCCCGGGTTCGCGGTGGTAGACGCGCACCCACTGCGCGGGTGGATGGCCCGCGGCGGTCCGTCCACCCTGAAGCGGTCGCGACGGGGAGGGCGCCTCGATCACGCGCCGATCGCTCGAGCCGCCGCCACGACCTCACGGACCTGCCCATCACCAAGCGCCGCCGCCGGTGTGCGGCCGTCGAGGTCGCGGCTTGGCGTCGTTGCCCAGCGCGACAACGCCACCGGGCTCCCCGGCCAGGCTCCGAGCAGATCGGCGATACCGGGCAGCATGGGATCGACGGACTCGGGGTCGAACTGCCAGGCGGGCAGCAGCCAGCGGCGCCCCGCACGGAGCGCCACGAGCCGATCCTGGCGGATGTGGTTGCTGACCGCCTGCGAGCTGACGCCCAAGAGCTCGGCGACGTCCTCGCGGCTCAGGGCATCGGCGGCGACCCCGGCGCGTTCGCGCGCCAACCGGACCGCGTTGGCCGCCGCCGCCGCGCGGACCTCATGAGCGTCCGGTGCCCCACCCCACCCAGCTGGGTCGAGGCGACGCACCGGACCTACCGACTCGTCAAGCGCGCCACGCAGCTCCTCGAGGACCGCCATGGGTTCTTCGCCGAGTCGCTCCGCCAGTTCGCCGATCAGGTCATCCCTGGGGTCAAGCATCGCGCCTCCCCTACGCTGTGAGTTGCATAAATGCTAGCGCAAATACCACAAGTTTGGTACCTCAGGAACACTGGACCGATCGCTAGATGCTGAACGCAACAAGCCCGGTGGTTCGCATCGTGTAAGGCTGGGCCCACGGATCGCCCCGGGTGCGAACCGTGTCCACTCCGGGGAGCGTTAACGCCTCGGAAACCCAGCGCTGCCCCTCCGACTGCGCCGTAAGCTGCACTTAACGCTGGCTGCAGAGATCGTAGGTTGCCTGGATACGTGATCGCCGGTACCCAATGGGGGCCATGGGTGACCACCGCCAGGCAGCCGACCGCGATGCCCACCGATCGTCCAACGCGAGCTCCAACTCGCGCGCACGGAGCCTGGGGATGCACTCGTCAGGGTCGCCCTGGAGCAGCTGCAGCTCGATGTCGGGGCAGCGCTGCTGGAAGGCGGCGATCGCCCGGGGCATCAACGTCGCGCCCGCGGTCGCGAACCAGCCGAGCCGCAGGAGGCCGGCGCGCAAGCCCGCGAGTGCTTGCAGCTCGAGCTCCGCCGCCGCCAACCGGCCGAGAATCTCGTCCGCCTCCTTCGCGAGCAGGCGGCCGGGTTCGGTCAAGGTCACGCCACGCGGGCCGCGCTCGACCAGAGTGGCGCCCGCCTCTCGCTCCAGCACGGCGATCTGCTGGGAGATCGCCGACGGTGTGTAGGACAGCGCTCTGGCGGCCGCCGTGAACGAGCCGTGCTCGGCGACCTCCCGAAGCACCTTCAGCCGCTGCACGTCGAGCATCAAGCGAGCCTTACGTCGGCGTATGAGACTGTAGCCTGCCTAATGCCGCGAGTCATCACCACGGGACCCAAGGTCCAGCGCGTGCTGGCCCGTCCACGTGGCGGCGATCGCCGTCGCTACGATGCGGCCGTGGACCCGGTCCCCGTCGTGCTCGACACCGACATCGGCGGCGACATCGATGATGCTCTCGCACTCGCGTTCTGCGCTCTGCATCCGGGCGTCGACCTGCGCTGCGTGACGACCGTCAACGGCGACACCGACCGCCGGGCTCGTCTGGCTCGGGCGCTGCTGGACCTTCTCGGTCGCCGGGACGTGCCGGTCGGGGCCGGAGCGTCAGTCGGGCTGAGCGGTGTCGACAATGCCAGCATGCCGGCCGGGCTCAACCACGGCGCCGACCTGATCGACGCCACCGGGCTGGGCGCGGCCGAGCCGGCGTCGGCCCTCCTCGCCGACGTTCTGGAGCGAACCGCGCGACCGGTGGAGGTGTGCGCCATCGGTGCCCTCACGAACGTCGCAGCCACGATGGCCGCTCGACCCGATCTGCTCGACCGGGTGGCCGGTCTCCACGTGATGGGCGGCTGCCTCGGTCCCGTGCTCCTCGGGGGCCCCGACGACCAGGAGGGCGACCCGTTCTGGGAGCACAACCTCGGCTGTGACCCGTTCGCCGCGGCGGTCGTGTGGGCGTTGCCGCTGCCGCTGCGACTGGTGCCCATCGACGTCACCATGCCACTCGTGCTGACCGATGACGACCGCGTCGACATCGCCGGCGCGGGCCCCCACGGCCGGGTGCTGGACGCGCTTACTGAGGAGTACCTCGCGTCGGCGAGAGCGGCCGCTGCGCAAGGGGCCAAGCGTGCCGCGGTGCGCCTTCACGATCCGCTCACCGTGGTGGGTCTGGTCGCGCCCGAGGTCGAGGTCGCTCAGGTGCGCCACCTGGCTGTCGTTGGCTCACCGGGGCGGGTCGCGACGTTCGAGTCGACCCACGGACGGCCGGTCACCGTGTGCCGCCGCGCCGATGCGGCCCTCCTCCGCGGCGCGCTCGTCGTGACCCTGCGCGGCGGGCCCAGCCACGCCGCTTGAACGGTGTCGTGCCGCCGACCTCGGCTCGCGCGCCCGGCGAGGGAGTCGTCCGCCCGGACACCTCGAGTGGTCGCCTGGGGCTGGCGATCGTGTCACGGTAGCCGAACAAGTCTTGCCCGTGACCCAGTAGCAGGAACCAGCTGTAGATGCCCGACGCCTTCCCCGATCTCCTCTCCCAACCGATCGACTGGTGGGCGCTCGCGTGGCCCGCCCTGCTCGTCGCCCTGCTCCGCGTGGGCGACGTCACCGTGAACGTGTTCAAGGTCACCTGCGTGGTCGCGGGTCGACGCCTGGCGGCTTCGGCCTTCGCGGCCCTCGAGGGCGCCATCTGGCTCAGCGCGGCAGGGATCGTGTTCGCCGACCTGTCGCCGTGGCGCGCTGTCGGGTTCGTCGTCGGCGTCGCCGCCGGCACGTGGCTGGGTATGGGCATCGTGCACCACCTGCGCCTCGGCACCGTCACCGTCCGGGTGTTCGCCGGCGCGGGGGATGGCCGCGAGCTGGCGGGCCATGTCATCGCGGAGCGCATCCGCCGCGCCGGCTACGGCGCCACCCTGTTCACCGGCTGGGGCCGCAGCGGTGAGGTCCACATGGTGCTGTCGGTCATGCGCCGCCGCGAGGCCCAGGTCGTGTGCGACCTGGTGCGGGCGACCGACCCGAAGGCCCTGGTCGCGCTCGACAGCGACGCGGCGCCCGGCTCGATGATCGCCGGCTACGCCGGCGCGCGGGTCTAGGCGGGAGGGGCGACGCGATGAGCACCGATGCCCGCGAGCCGGAGCCACAGGATCCGGGCGAGACGCTGCGGGAGCCGGCGCGCGACGCGTCCGAGGTGCGGGCGTGGCACGAGGACAACCGGCGAGGATGGAACCAGGGCGCCGTCCGCTACACCGAGGGACGCGAGCGGACCCTCGAGCGGCTGCGCGCCGGCGAGAGCAACGTGCACCCGGTCGAGCGCGCCAACCTCGCCGACCTCGGCCCGCTCGGCCAGTGGTGCCGCACCGCCATCCACCTGCAGTGCGCCTCCGGCCTCGACACCCTGTCGCTGCTCATCGAGGGGGCGCAGCGCGTCGTGGGCGTCGACATCTCCGACGTGCACGTCGACAACGCCCGCTGGATCGCAGCCCAGCTCGGCGGCGACGCGACCTTCCACCGCTGCGACGTCCTGGACACGCCGCACGACCTCGACGGCACCGCCGACCTGGTCTACACGGGGCGCGGCGCCCTCAACTGGCTGGCCGACCTCGACGCGTGGGCGGCGGTCGTGGCTCGCCTGCTCGTACCGGGTGGCGTGGTGCACGTGCTGGACGACCACCCGTTCACCTGGCTGGTCGACCAGCGCGACGGCCGCCTGGTGATGACGGGCTTCGACTACCACCGCGCGGCGGTGTCGTCGCGGGGCTGGTCGGCGGAGTACATCGGCGATCTCGGCCTCGGACCCGACGCGCTCGCATGGATGCACGAGCGGGTGTGGACCATCGCCGACGTGGTGAACGCGCTGGTCGGCGCCGGGCTGCGCCTGGAGCGGCTCGGCGAGCACTCGGAGCAGTATTGGGACAATCTGTCGGGTGTCGCCGAGGACGAGCGACGCCGCCTGCCGATGACCTTCTCGCTGCTGGCCCGCATGCCGGCCTGACCTGGCGGCCTCGCGCCACCGGCCCGCGAGGGGGCAGCGAACCAGGCGGCGGGCCCGCGCACTACAGTCGGGACATGAGCGACCCGCACGCCGCCCCTGGCGGCCCCGGCCCGGACGGCGCCGACCGCGTGGCCGACTGGGTCGCGCTCGTGGACGCGCGCTACCCCGAGCGCGACGCGCAGGGCTGGGACGCGACCGGCCTGCAGGTCGGGCGCCCCGACGACCCGGTGCGGCGCGTCCTGGTTACCCTCGATGTCACCGACGCCGTGCTCGACGAGGCCGGCGAGCAGGGCGCCGACCTCATCCTCGCTCACCACCCGCTGCTGTTCCGGCCGCTGGAACGGCTGACCCCGGCCACCGCGGCGGGCCACCTGGCGCTGCGGGCTGCCCGCGAGCGCCGCGCGATCCTGGCCGCTCACACCAACCTCGACGCCGCCCTGCCCGGCACCACCGACCCGATCGTCGACCTGCTCGCCCTGCGCGACGTGCGGCCCCTGCAGCCGCTGGCCCCGCCGGACCCGAGCCAGGTCAAGCTCGTGACGTTCACGCCGCACGATGCGACCGCCGGCGTGCTCGCCGCAGTGTCCGCCGCCGGCGCCGGGCACATCGGCGACTACGACCAGTGCAGCTTCCAGGTCGCCGGCACCGGCACCTTCCGCCCCTCGGCGGCGGCCAACCCCGCGGTGGGGCAGCGCCAGCGGCGCAACGAGGTCGCCGAGGACCGCGTCGAGGTCGTCGTCCGGCGCGCCGACCTCGCCGCTGTGGTCGAGGCGCTGCTGGCCGCGCATCCCTACGAGGAGGTGGCCTACGACTGCTACCCGCTGGTCTCGGCGCCGGCGGGCAAGGGCATCGGGCGTGTCGGACGTCTCGCGGAGCCCCTGCCACTGCGCGCGGTCGCGGACCGCCTCGCGACCGGCCTGCCGTCGCCGCACCTGCGGGTCGTCGGTGCCCTCGACCGCCGTGTGGAGCGGGTCGCGGCGTGCGGCGGGGCTGGCGACGGGCTGATCGCCGCGGCGTCAGCGGCCGGCGCCGACGTCTACGTGACGGGCGACCTGCGCCACCACCCGGCGCTGGACGCAGCCACCACGGGCCTGACGCTGATCGATGCGGGCCACTACGCGACCGAGGCTCCGGCGCTGCCGGCGGTACGTGACGGGCTGGCTCGGCTCGCGAGCGACCGCGCCCTGCGTGCGATGCTGATAGCGTCCGCTGTCAGGACCGAGCCGTGGGCGGACTACGCCCCACCGGCCCGCGCGAACGGTGACGGTGACGGTGAAGGAGACAAGGCGTGATCCCGGCCACACGCGATGAGCAGCGGCGGCTGCTGGAGCTGCAACGCGTCGACACCACGATCCGCCAGCTCGAGCATCGGCGCACCAACCTCGACGAGCAGAAAGCCCTCGACGACAATGCGGACACGTTACGGCGTGTCGCGGCCGAGTACTCCAGCTCCAGCGAAGAGCTCGACGGGCTCCAGCGCCGACAGAAGCACCTCGAGGAGGACATCGGCCAGGTCGAAGGCCGGCGCAGGTCGGAGGAGGGTCGCATGTACTCCGGGCTCATCAACTCCGACCGCGAGCTGGAGGCGCTGCGGGGAGAGATCTCGGCGCTGCGGTCGCGAAAGAACCAGCTCGAGGACCAGCTGCTCGAGGTCATGGAGCGCACCGAGGAGCTGGACAGCCTGGTCGCGACCCTGCGCCTGCGCCACAGCGAGCTGACCGCGGCGGTCGAGCGGCTCACCGCTGCGCGCGACGCGGCGGCGGTCGGCATCGACGCAGAGCTCGAGACGGCGCGCGTCCGACGTGTCGCTGCGACCGAGGGGATGTCACCGGAGGTCGTGACCGTCTACGACGACCTGCGCCCCCGCAAGGGCGGAATCGCGGTCGCCGCGCTGGAGGGAAGGACATGCGGCGGGTGTCGCCTGGACCTCACCGCGACCGAGATGGAGGAGGCCAAGGAGCGGTCCGCCCGGGGACTCACCCGCTGCGAGCAGTGCGACCGGATCCTCGTCCTGGCCTAAAACGCGGCCTAGCGCTGCCCCGTGCTTCTCCGCGACGACCATCGGGGCCTCGTGCGGTGCGGCGGCGGGGGAACGGACCGCCCCCACGACGAGACCCCTGGTCGCTGGTGGTGATGATCGGTCCAACGGTGGCGACGTGCGGGAAGTTCCGCCTGCGGCGCTGGATCCGTGGCGCTCGATCGGTGCGGCAGCCGCCGTCGCGGGTAGGCTGGCGAGTTGGTGAGGGAGCCGGCCAGGCGACCGCGTCGGGACTCGTTCCCGCCGAGGAAAGTCCGGACTCCGCAGGGCAGGACGCTGGGTAACCCCCAGGCGCGGCGACGCGTGGCAAGTGCAACAGAGAGCAGACCGCCAGGGGCCCCCGTCCGCGGGGGTACCGGTGAGGGTGAAAGGGTGCGGTAAGAGCGCACCGGCGCCGGCGGTGACGTCGGCGGCCAGGCAAACTCCC
Organism: Euzebyales bacterium; assembly: GCA_013695145.1. Lineage (GTDB taxonomy): Bacteria > Actinomycetota > Nitriliruptoria > Euzebyales > Egibacteraceae > JACDBB01. Next base: position 2,754 of record JACDBB010000073.1, on the reverse strand, counting down.
GTCCGGAGCAAGGCCGAGCAGGTGCGTCAGCAGGTGGCCCGCCGAGCATCGGGTAGGCCGCTGGAGGTCGTCGGCAACGACGATCGTAGAGAGATGGTCGCCCCGCGCCCTCCACGGGCGCGGACAGAATCCGGCTTACCGGCCGACTCCCTCACCGTCACCGCTCGTCCGGACCGGAGCGGTCAGCAGGTCATGGGGGCTGGCGCCCCCACCCCGGATGATGAGAATCGCCTGTCGCAGGCTGGTCCGACACTGTGTCGGAACAGCCACGCATAGCGCAGGAATCTCGACACGGTGTCGACCCCGGGGGACTCGCCCCTGGGCGCTCAGGGCTTCACGTGTCAGGCGCCGCCGTCGAGATCGAGCAGCGCGTCGTCGCCGAGGCGGGACCGGACCAGCGCCTCGAGCTCGGCCATGCGCCCCTGGTCCCGTCGGCGCCGTCGGTGCAGGCGCTTGAGCTCGACCAGCGCCGTGCCGGGAACGTCGGGACCGTCCCCCTCGAACAGCGGACACTCGCCGCGGTAGTCACACCAGCCGCACAGGGGCGATGGCCGAGGCTCGAACTCGCCCGACCGGATCTGCGCCGCGACCTGCCGGATGGCCGTGACCGCGCCGTCCGTGTCGATCTCATGGCGTCCGACGGTCACCCGCGCACCCGGCACGACGAAGTCCAGCGCCACCCAGTCCGGCTCCGCGCCCCACAGCTGCCGCGCGGCGAGCGCGTAGATCGCCAGCTGCAGGCTGCCGGCCACCTGGGAACGCGTCTTGGCCTTGCGGTTGGTCTTCCAGTCGACGATGCCGAACCCCCCGCTCGGCGTGGGGGTCACGTGGTCGATCGAGCCGACGACCTCGATGTCGTCGCCGAGATCCAGCTCGAACCACGCCTCGGTCGCCATGGCGGGCACGTAGGAGGACGCGTGGCGGGCATGGTGGCGCCGCAGCACCTGTTGGGCGTGGCCGTACCAGCGCAGCTTCTCGTCCCGGTCCATGCCCTCGAACCCGGCGTCGTCCCAGCCGTCGTAGAGCCCGCGCAGCAGATCCTCGACGGGCGGGGGGCTCGGCAGCTTCTGGTCCCACCAGCGCTCGAGCGCCGCGTGGATGGATGAGCCCCACGACAGCTGCGGGCTTGGCTGGGAGGGCAGCTTGTCGACGTAGCCGAAGCGGAACTTCAGCGGGCACGTCCGGTAGGTGTCGACGCGCGAGAACGACAGTCGCAGCCCTTCAGGCTCCAGTCCGGAGGGCGCTAGGTCGGACCTGCCCGAAGGCGGGTCATCGACCGCGGCGGCCGTGGTCGCCCGGGGTGCGCCGGCAGTGGTTCCACTCATGGCAGCAGCGTAACGAACCGGTGCGACAGCAGGGGGGATTCGCCACCGCCGAGGCGTTACCGTCCTCGGATGCCCAGCCAGCCGCACGCAGGCTTCAGTCCCTCAGGGAACCCTCACGGCGTGCCCCGGTTCGTGTTCCTGCTCGGCAAGCCGCCGCGCAAGTCCCCGGTGCTGCCGGAGATCATCACCGCGCTGGTCGACCGCGGTGGCGACGTGGAGATCCACGTTCCGGCCACAGCGACCGACGTCCCGGCGGATCTTCCGGCGGCTGACCTCGTCGTCATCCGGGGGCTCGGCCGCGCGGTGCTCGCCGCCCTGTCCGCACGGGAGGCGGCGGATGGCCTGAGGTGCTGCAACGGTGCCGGCGCCACGCTGGCGTGCGCGGATCGCGCGCTCCTGGTCGATGCGCTGGTGGCCGCGGGGGTGCCCGTGCCGCCCACCAGAGTCGAGGCGGACTGGGACAACGTCCTGCGTGGCGCCGCCGGCTCCCCGGTCGTGGTCAAGGCGCGCGACGCGCTGCGTGGCCGCGCCGCCGGTGTGTGGCTGCCATCGGACGGTCCGCTGCCCGACGTCCAACCGTTCCCGGGTCCCTATCTCCTGCAGCGATTCGTCCCGAGCGACGGGATCGACCGCAAGCTGTACGTCCTCGGTGGAAAGGTGGCCGGGCTGCACAAGAGCGCGGGCACCGCGGGCGCGCGGCGGCGGGACGGCATCCCTGTCGACCCGTCACACGACCTGGCGGCCCTCGCGCGGAGGGCCGCCGGCGCCATCGGGCTGGAGCTCGCCGGCATCGACATCCTGGAGGGCCCACAGGGGCCGCTGGTGATCGACGTCAATCCGTTCCCGAGCGCCCGCGGTGTCGCGGGTGCGGCCGAGACCATCGCTGCGCACCTCTGGTACCGGGCCTGGAAGGACATGGAAGCCCGACGTAAGTCTAACTCTGGATGACAAGTTGAGTGTTTCGCATCGCCGCAGGTCAGCAAGGAGGTGCGCGAAGCAAAGGCGCGAGTCGGTCTCAACCTCCAGCGCTGCTTGAGTGTTGGTCTTGCACCATTTGTGCTGGTTGTTGGGGTGACCCTGCGATATTCGGATCGACGCCAGCGCCCGCTGAGGGCGACTGAAGGCGTTCTCGCAGGTCAGCGCGGGGGGCAGGCTCGACAGCCTTGCCTTGACAGCGAGCCGGGGGATTGGAAGGGTTGCCGCCTGTCCCGCCGTCTGGAGCGGCGGGCTCGGCGCAACGTTGGAGCGTGACCCCGGAAGGACGCCTCGTGACCCGTCGCATGCTGCTCGCCTGTCTCCCGCTCGTCCTGGCCCTGCTGCTCGCGGCCTGCTCGCCCGGGGAGGAGGTCGAGGTCGAGGGCGGTGAGGACATCGGCGAGGCGGAGCCCGAGGGTGGCGGTGCCGACGCCGAGGGCGATGACGACGCGGA
>JACDBB010000060.1 GCA_013695145.1 Euzebyales bacterium | reverse complement strand
CGACCAGGACAACGGCGGGCGGCGCCGGACCGGTGGGCGCGAACGCGCCGGCCACCGAAGTGCGCCGCGCCGAGGCGCCGAGCGCGGTCTGGTCCGGCGTGTCCCGCACACGGCGCAGCAGCGGACGCGCGGCGGGGCCCGCCAGCCGGCGCGGCACACAGACGCCGCGCTCGGCGAGGGTCCGACGCGCTGTCGGCACCCAGGTGACCGCCAGCCCCGGCCGGGGCGCCGGCAGCTTCAGGCGGGCGCGCAGCAGCGAGCCCATCCCGTCCACCGCGTCGTGCCGGCCGCCGGCCTTGACCGCCAGAATCGTGTCCCTGACCACGTCGGTGTAGGCGTACGCGCCGACCGCGCGCACACCAGGCGCCAGGTCCTCGGCGCCAAGACCGGGCAGGGCGAGTCGTGCCAGGTGCGCAAGGCACACGCCGCACCACACCGACGTCGGGACCGCGCCGCAGGCCGGGCACCGCGGCGGCACAAGCAGATCGAGGACCATCCGGAGCACCCCGGTGACGTTACGCCCCGCCGATCACCCGCTCGCCGCTCGTCCACAGGCCTCGTCGAGCGCGTCCGCGACCCAAAGGAGGGCGGCATGCCTCACCGGAGGGGTTGGAGGGCGGGCGGGTGAGCCCCCGACGGGGAGGCATGCCGCCCTCCTGGCTCCTCACCGGAGCCCGGCGATGCCGGTGGCGTACGGCGGCTCCACGACCCCGAGCTCGGTGACGATCGCAGTGATCAGCTCGGCGGGCGTCACGTCGAAGGCCGGGTTGTGCGCCGGGCTGGAGTCAGGAGCGAGGCGGAGCGCGCCGAGCGCGGTGCGCACCTCGTCCGGGTCGCGCTCCTCGATCTCGATGTCCGCCCCGGTCGATGTGGCGAAATCGATCGTGGACACCGGCGCGACGACAAGGAACGGCACCCCGTACCGCGCGGCCACCACGGCGAGGGTGAGCGTCCCGATCTTGTTGGCGGTGTCGCCGTTGGCGGCGATGCGGTCGGCGCCGACGACCACCGCATCGACGTCCCCGGCGCTCATCAGCGCCGCCGCGGCTGCGTCCGGCACGACCGCGTGCGGCATCCCGAGCGTCGCGGCCTCGAAGGCCGTCAGTCGGGCCCCCTGGAGCAGCGGGCGAGTCTCGTCCACCCACAGCTGGGCGAGCCTGCCGTCGTCGTGCACCGTGTGGGCCACGCCGAACGCGGTGCCGATGCCCTGGCAGGCGAGCATGCCCGTGTTGCAGTGAGTCTGCAGGCGCAGCGGCCCGCCGCCGCAGCGCTCGCGGAGCCAGTCCGCCCCGTGCCGGCCCATGGCCGTGCATGCGGCGCTGTTGGCGGCGTCGATGCGCCTGGCCTCCGCCAACTGCGCGTCCACGTCCGCTCCGGCGGCGGCCACCAGCCGGCAGGCCCACGACAGGTTCACCGCGGTGGGCCGCTGGGCCGACAGGAATGCGGCCGCCTTGTCCGCGTCGCCGTCGACCAGCGCGCCGAGCACCACCCCGTACGCCCCCGCGACGCCCAGCGCGGGGGCGCCTCTCACCCGCAGCGACCGGATCGCCTCGGCGAGGGTGGCCACGTCGGCGCAGTCGAGCACCTCGCTGCGGCCCGGCAGGGCCGTCTGGTCCAGCAGACGCACCGCCGGTCCGCCCTCCTCGTCGGCACCGACCCACCGCACCGCGAACAGCTCATCCGCCATCTGCGCTCGTCACCTCGCTCTTCGCCTTGTCCACGCGCCGCCCCGTTGTCGGCAACACTATCGCCGGACGGACTAACTCCGAAGACTGGCGAGGAGCAGCGGTGAGCGAGCGCGCGCACGGATGGGACCCGAGCCTGTGGGTCAGCCTCAAGCCGTTCGGCGTCGGCGAGCAGCACCCCAACAACTTCGCCGAGATCGCCCGCACCGTGAAGGAGAACGCCACCGACCTGCCCTACGCCTGGCGGATCCTCACCCAGGGCGTCTGCGACGGCTGCGCCCTTGGCACCACCGGGCTGCACGACTGGACCATCGACGGCGTGCACCTGTGCAACATCCGGCTGCGGCTGCTCAAGCTGAACACCATGGGACCGCTCGACCTCGACCGCGTCGCGGACGCGCGCGCCCTCGAGGGGCTGTCCGGCGCCGAGCTGCGCGACCTCGGCCGGCTGCCGGTCCCGCTGCGCCGCCGCCGCGGCGAGGCCGGGTTCACGCCCATCAGCTGGGATGAGGCGCTGGACACCATCGCGGCCCGCATCCGCGCGAGCGGCCCGGACCGGGTGGGCGCCTACCTCACCAGCCGCGGCATGTGCAACGAGAGCTACTACGTCGTCGGCAAGGCGGTGCGGGCGATGGGGACCAACAGCGTCGACAACGCCGCGCGGGTCTGCCACTCGCCCAGCACGGTGGCGCTCAAGAGCATGGTCGGCGTGGCCGCCACCACGTGCAGCTACACCGACTGGATCGGCAGCGACCTCGTCGTGTTCGTCGGCTCGAACGTGGCGAACAACCAGCCTGTCGCGACCAAGTACCTGTACCTGGCGCGCCGCCAGGGCACGCGCATCGCCACGGTGAACCCCTACCGGGAGCCCGGCATGGAGCGCTACTGGATCCCGTCGGTCGTGGAGTCGGCGCTGTTCGGCACCAAGCTGGCGACCGCGCACTGGCCGGTGGCCACAGGGGGCGACGCGGCGTTTTTCACCGGTGTGCTCCGCCACCTGGTCGAGCGCGGCTGGTGGGACCGCGAGTTCGTCGCGGCGCACACCACCGGCTTCGAGGAGGTGGCCGACCACGTCACCGGCCTGGACTGGGAGAAGCTGGAGGCCCACGCCGGCCTGGACCGCGACGCGATGCTGTCGTTCGCCATGGCGGTCCATGAGGCCAAGACCGGTGTCCTCGTGTGGTCGATGGGCGCCACCCAGCACCCATTCGGCGAGGAGAACGTCCGTGCGATCGTCAACGTGGGGCTGTCCCAGGGGTGGCTCGGCAAGCAGGGCTGCGGGCTGATGCCGATCCGCGGCCACTCGGGCGTGCAGGGCGGCGCGGAGATGGGCTGCTACGCGACGGCGCTGCCTGGCGGAGCGCCGATCACACCCGCGACGACGGCGGCCCTCGGGCGACGCTGGGGGTTCACCGTCCCCACGGCGCCAGGGCTGACCGTCACCGACCAGCTGGACGCGGCCCTGGCCGGCGACCTCGACGTGCTCCTGTCCGTCGGCGGCAACTTCCTGGACGTCCTGCCGGACCCCGCGCGCACCCGCACGGCGCTGGAGACGGTGCCGCTGCGCGTGCACATGGACCTGACCATGAGCTCCCAGATGCTGGTGGAGGGCGAGGAGGTGCTGGTCCTGCCCGCCACGACCCGCTACGAGGGGCCCGGCGGCCTCACAGAGACGACGACCGAGCGGCGGGTGGCCTTCTCCCCCGAGATCCCCGGCCGCCGGATCGCCCAGGCGCGTCCCGAGTGGGACGTCTTCGGCGACCTGGCGGCACGCGTGCGTCCGGAACTCGCCGAGCAGGTGCGGTTCGCCTCCACCGCCGCGATCCGCGCCGAGATCGCCGAGGTCGTGCCGTTCTACGACGGGATCCAGCACCTTGCCGAGCAGGGCGACGCGTTCCAGTACGGCGGGCCGCACCTGTGCCCGGACGGGCGCTGCCCGACGCCGGACGGACGGGCGCACTTCGTCGCGGTCCCGGCGCCACAGCGGGGGGTGCCCGATGGCCGGTTCCTGGTGTCCACCCGCAGGGGCAAGCAGTTCAACTCGATGGTCCATGAGCGGCGCGACAAGCTGAACGGCGCCACCAGGGAGGCGGTGCTCGTGGCCAGGGCCGACGCGGACACCCTGGGCCTGCGGGACGGGGACGCGGTGCGACTGGCCAGCGACCACGGGCGGCTCGACGCGCGCGTGCTGGTTTCCCCGATCGCCCCTGGCAACCTGCAGGTCCACTGGCCGGAGGGCAATGTGCTGCTGGCGCCGGAGGTGCGCTCGTCCGAGTCCCACGTCCCCGACTACAACGCCGTGGTCGACCTGGAGCCGCTGTGAGCCGCACCGCGAAGGTCAAGCTGGTCAGGGTCGGGGCCGGGCAGGCGGACCGGCGTTTGGACCGCGTCGCCGCCGAGGGGCCGCTGCAGATCCGCGTCGACGGCACCGACGTCGCGGTCACGATGCGCACCCCCGGCGACGACGTCGAGCTGGCGCTGGGCTTCTGCCTGACGGAGGGCATCGTCGAGCCCGGCGAGGTCATGGGCGTCGCCGCGTGCCCCGACGCGGAGGGCGACGTGGTGGAGGTGCGCCTCCGCGGCCCTCGGCCGGTCACGGGGATCCGGAACGTGTACACGACCAGCTCCTGCGGCATCTGCGGGACCGCCGCGCTGGACGGTGTCCGCCGCCGTCTGCCACCGGTCGGCGACGACCCCGTGACCGTCGACCCGGCGGTGCTGGCCGCGCTCCCGGACCGCCTGCGGGACGCCCAGCCCGTGTTCGCAAGGACCGGGGGCCTGCACGCGGCAGGCCTGGCCACACCGGAGGGCGAGCTGCTGGCCGTCTGCGAGGACGTCGGGCGGCACAACGCCGTCGACAAACTGGTGGGCCGCCTCAACGTCGCGGGACGGCTGCCCGCAGCCGGCCACGTGCTGATCGTGTCCGGTCGCATCGCCTTCGAGATCGTCCAGAAGGCGCTGTGGGCGCGGGTGCCGGTACTGGCGGCGGTGTCGGCGCCGACCAGCCTCGCCATCGAACTGGCGGAGCAGGCGGGGATGACGCTGGCGGGGTTCGTGCGCGGCGGGTCGATGAACGTCTACTCCCGCGCCGACCGGCTCGGCGCGTAGCCGGTGGCGCGCCTCACCGGGCTGGTGCTCGCGGGCGGAGCGTCCAGCCGGATGGGCACGGACAAGGCGCTCCTGGTCGTCGATGGCGAGCGGCTGGTCGACCGCGCGGTGAGGGTCCTGTCCACGGTCTGCGAGCGGGTCGTGGTCGCCTCCGGTGAGCGCCGGCTCGCGGGCCTTGCTGTCGAGCAGGTGACGGACGCGCTGCCCGGCTCAGGACCGCTCGGCGGGCTGGTGGCGGGTCTGGAGGCCGCACGCACGCCGCTGGTGGCGGTGCTGGCGGTCGACCTGCCCGACGCGGCCGCCGAGGTGTTCGCCGAGCTCGCACAGCGCTGGCGCGGGGAGCCGGCGCTGGTACCGGTCGTCGGCGGTCGCCCGCAGGCCCTGCACGCCGTGTGGGCGGCGTCCGCGGCGGTGGCGCTGAGGACCCGACTCGCCGGTGACGCGCTCGGGGTGATCGCGGCGTGCGAGGCGGTCGGAGGGCAGCTGCTCGACGGCTCGTGGCCGCCCGGGCTCGCCCGCAACCTCAATCGGCCGGAGGACCTTCCAGCAGTCCACCCGCGGCGCGGATGACGCCGCGCACCCGCTCCGCCCGTTCGGCCGGGTCGGTCGCGGCGCCGATCGCCAGCCCAGCGGCGTAGGCGGCCAGCGGCGCGAACCGCCGCTCCGCGCCGTGCGCGACGTCCCTGGCCAGCGCCAGCACGGCCTCCACCTCGTCCTCTGCCAGCGCGGGCGTGCCCGCCGGCTCGGCCAGCCTTGCGAAGAACAACCGTGCCGGCTCGTCCACTGTGCCTCCTGAGATGTGAATGCGCCCGAGCTTGCGAGGGCGATTCTCACAATCTAGGTGGTGGCGGTCGCGCAGCGACCGTCATGAGATGCTGAGATGTGAATGCGCCCAAGCTTGCCCAGGGGTCGACACCCTGTCGAGACTCCTGCGCTATGCGTGGCTGTTCCGACACAGTGTCGGACCAGCCTGCGACAGGCGATTCTCCCAATCTTGGCTGTGGCCATCGCGCAGCGATGGCCATGTGCTCCTGACTCGATCATGTCGCGAGCTGCTCCGCGCTGCCGACGAGCCACACGCCGTGGCGCTCCGCCTCCAGCGCGATCGGGTTGCCTCGGGCGCGCTGACCTAATCACTCGCTGGAAGTCCACGCCACCGGCTCGATGCCGCATGGGGCGTCGCCGAGGACGACCAGCCGCGACCAGTAGTCGTCCGGCAGCCCGTCCGCGACGATGAGCACGTCAACGTCGCTCCAGACGTTGAAGTCGCCACGCGCCACGGAGCCGAAGACCGCGACGGCGGCGAGCGAACGACACCGCCGTGTCGGCGTCGGCGAGCGACTGCTCGGAGCGCTCGGCCCCGTAGGTGCGTTGCCAGCGGTCGCACTCCCGTCGTCGAGCGGCGGACGAGCCTCGCGATCCTCGGTCATGGCGCAAGTGTTCCATGGCAAGAGGATCCTCAGCGCCAGGCGTGGCGAACCGCGCCCGACCGCTCCGCGGAGCCGTTCGAGGCGCCGAACGCGTCCGGCCCTCACAGTCCTCGGGGCCGTCGTCGAATTTCGGCCCCGTGGCCGGTCGGCCCACGCGCGGGAAGGCGGCATGTGCGCGGACGCTAGCCCCCGCCCGCGTCACGTGTCAACGCCTCTTCCACCCGGACCAAACGGGATGCCGCCTCAGGGGCCGCTGCCGTAGGGGCGGGTGAGGATCTCGAGCATGTGGCCGTCGGGATCGGGGAAGTAGACGCCGCGGCCGCCGTCGTTGTGGTTGATCACGCCGGGGCGCCTGCGGCCTGGGTCGGCCCAGTACTCAAGCCCACGCTCCTGGACCCGGCCGAGGATCTCGTCGAACTCGTGCTCGGTGATGAGGAAGGCGTAGTGCTGGGGCGTGATGTCGCCGTCGGCGTGCATGAAGTCGAGCGACACGCCGTTGGCGGACTCGACGATCTTGAACGGCCCGTACTCGCTCGGAGGGCCGAGCCCGAGCACCTCGGCGAGGAACTCCGCCGACGCCTCAGGGTCCCGAGCCGAGACGATCGTGTGGTTCAGTTCAACGGCCATGGTTGTTCCTTATCGCGAGAGACTCAGGTGCCTTTCGGGGAGTGTGCGCTACCGGGGATGAGGCCGAGCTCCAGGCCGCGCAGCACCGCCCGGGTGCGGTCGCGAACGCCCAGCTTCCACAGCACGTTCGAGACGTGGTTCTTGACCGTGCCCTCGGTCAGGTGCAGGGCACGGGCGATCTCGCGGTTCGAGTAGCCGCCCGCCAGCAAGCGCAGGATCTCCACCTCGCAGATCGTCATTGCTCGGGCGGCTGGTCCCGCTGGAAGCCGAGCGGATGCTCGGCCATGCGCTGCAGCAGCCCAGCCGTGATCGCGGGCTGGATCATCGTGCCTCCCGCCGCCAGCTTCCGGATCGCCTCCACGAGCTGGTCCAGCGTCACGTCCTTGAGCAGGTACCCGCGGGCGCCCGCGTGTATTGCGGCGAGCAGCTGCGCATCGTCGTCGAAGGTCGTCAGGATCAGCGTCGGCGGCAGCGCGCCGCGCTCGGCGAGCCCGCGCAGCGTGCCGATGCCGTCGAGCCGCGGCATGCGCAGGTCGAGCAGCAGCACGTCGGGCGCCGTCGCCGCGACGACCTCGAGCGCCTCCTCGCCGTCGCTGGCCTCGCCGACGATGTCGATGCCACTGGCGAGCTCGAGCAGGCTGCGGATGCCCTGACGGACCAGGGTCTGGTCGTCGACCAGGCACACCTTGATCACCGTGGCAGCACCGCCTCAACGCGGAAGCCCTCGCCCAAGGCCGAGCCGAACGAGACGTGGCCGCCGAGCTGCTCCGTTCGTGACCGCTGCACGTGCGCGGCAGCCGCGCGCTGCGAGTGATGCGCCGCCGCCCCGAGGTTGAGGGTGAGGGCGGTCAGCTGGTGACCGACCAGGTCGCAGCCAGTCTCGACCATGAGGACCGCGAAGCCCTGGAAGCCTGCGTAGACGAAGGCGGTGGGGCGCCGAATCCGGGTTGACCTGCGGTATTGCCCGGTGCCGGGCGTAGGGGTCGTGTTACTGGTCGGCTGGGGTCAGAGTCGCTGGTGGGGGTGTTCGTCTTGGTCTACGGTTCGTCCTGCGTCATCGGGGTGTCCTTCGCGGTGGCTGCTCGGGCGAACGGCTCGACAGGCAATGTGTGTAGCACGCCACCTCTGTGCTACGGATGAGAGGCGGGGGGATGTCACCCGGTAGACGGGAGACGGCGGGTCGCCGCCGACGGACCGGGCGGTCGCTGCTCAAGGGGTCGCGGAGCGGAGCGGCGCTGCTGCGATGGGGCGGGCGGGTCGGCCTGTCGCTCGTGCTCGCGTGCGCGGTGGTCTACGGGGTGGCCCGGGCGACGACCGACCGCTTCGGGGCCTCCCGCGCCATCGCCTGGCTCGAGGCCGACACCGACGACATCCACCGCTTCCCCTCACGGGCGATCCCCGCCGGCGACGACGTCCTCGAGCTGCCGGCCGGCGAACCGCTCGACCTCGCGGCGGTTTGGCCCACCGGCGATCCGGAGTCGTTCCTCGAGGACACGCGCACCGCGGCGTTCCTGGTGGTGCAAGACGGCGCCATCCGCTACGAGGGCTATTTCAACGGCACGAGCCCTGAGGACCCGCGGACGTCGTTCTCCGTGGCCAAGTCGGCGGTGTCCACGCTCATCGGGCTGGCGATCGCCGACGGTGCGATCGGCTCGGTGGACGAGAAGATCACCGACTACATCCCGGAGCTCGTCGAGCGCGATCCCCGCTTCGCCGACATCACGATCCGCCACCTGCTGACCATGTCGAGCGGTCTGCGCTACGTCGAGCGGTCCCTGCCATGGAGCGACGACGTGCAGACGTACTACGGCACGGACCTGCGCGGCACGGCCCTGTCCGCGAAGGTGGTGGAGCCGCCGGGTCGGACCTTCCTGTACAACAACTACAACCCGCTGCTCGAGGGACTCATCCTCGAGCGGGCGACCGGGCGGCGGGTCTCCGACTACATCTCCGAGGCCCTGTGGCGGCCGATGGGCGCCGAGGCGGACGCCTCCTGGAGCCTGGACTCGCAGTGGAGCGGCTTCGAGAAGATGGAGAGCGGACTGAACGCCGTCGCCCGCTTCATGGCCGTCGGCAACTTCGGCCAGTTCGTGTACGTCGCGCCCGATCGCGACCTCGTCATCGTGCGGCTCGGCGACGACTGGGGGACCGAGGACTGGCCTGGCCTGCTGGCCAGGATCGCCAGTCGATCGTGAGCACGTGCGTGCTCAGCAACCGCGTGGACCGCCCGGTGGCCCTGACGGTCGAGGCCTCGGTCACGCGGCGAGATCGGCGAGCACCAACCCCTCGACACGCGAGAAGTGCGCGACGTTGCGCGTCGCGAGCGGCAGCCCGAAGCGGAGGCAGATGCCGCCGATGAGCGTGTCGCGAACGCCGATCGGCGTCCCCCGGGCACGGAGCGCGGTGGCAACCGCCCCGGCCTTCAGCGCCGCAGCGAGGTCCAGGGGCAGTGTGCGGTCGACGATCAGCCGGGTGATCGGGGTCTCCCGCCTCAGGAAGTCGGCGCCCAGCCGCAGCTCGTAGGCGGTGACCGCGGTGACGCGCAAGCGGGCGGCGCGGAGCCAGCCCTCGACCGCATCCGCCCCCGCCCCCCGTCCGCGGAGGAAGTCAATCAGGAGGTCGGTGTCGACGACGAGCGGTCCGTCGTCCACGACGACCACGCCTCCTCGATGCGGCGGTGCCACGACTCGGCACGGTCGTCAGGTAGGGACCCCCGCAGCGACAGGACCGCCTGCAGGTCCTCCCCCGACTGAGACTGCAGGTACTGATCGATCGCGTCCTGCACCAGCGGTGAGAAGCCTCTCAGACCCCGCCGCCGAGCCAGGACCTCCAGGGCGTGGTGCTGCTCGTCGCTGATCTCGACCGTCGTGCGCATGCCGGCATGCTACTGCATGCTAGTGCCGGCAAGCCGTACCCCGGAGCGGCTGACGGGTGGCTGTCCGCGGTCAGGTGACCAGTCCTGCCTGGTAGGCGATCACCGCCAGCTGCGCGCGGTCGGGCGCGCGGACAAGTTCCTGGT
>JACDBB010000057.1 GCA_013695145.1 Euzebyales bacterium | reverse complement strand
CGTCGAGCGCGACGACGACGGCGGCGGTCTCCTCGGCGGTCGCCCGGCCGCGGAGCACGACGATGCGCGTCCCGCTGGGCAGCCCGCCCGGCGCGCCACCCGAGCCGGTCATGGGCGTTCACGTCCTCGAAGCAGGGCCATCAGCTCGTCGGGGTCGGAGGGGCTGACCATCACGAGTCCGGCGTCGGTGTCGCAGGCGACCAGTCGGGAGCGGTCCGTCACGTAGGCCAGGTAGCGGCCGACACCCGGCTTCCAGAACCGCCCGTACCAGCCGAACAGACCGCTGGAGCCGAACATGCGGAGCCCGCCGAAACCCAGCCGCCACGACGGCCGCACGACCTTGCCGGTCACGGTGAACGCCCTGCTGCCGAACAGCTGACGGCGCACCAGCAGGCACGCGCCCTCGACCTCGTAACCGGCAGGGGCGAAGCCGAACGCCACCACGGTCACCCCGGCGCCGACCGCGAACCCGATCCACAGCGCCAACGCCTCGTCCTCGCCCCAGGCCACCACCAGCGGGAACACCACCAGCAGCAGCAGGCAGGTCGCGAACGTCACGACGCGGGTGGGGCGGTCCAGCGGCGCGGCGTTCACAGGGGAATGTTGCCGTGCTTGCGCGGCGGCCGCACCTGCCGCTTGGTGAGCGTGAAGCGCAGCGCGCTGATCAGCTGCGCCCGGGTCTGCGACGGCTCGATCACGTCGTCGACGTATCCCCGCTCGGCGGCCTTCCACGGGTTGGCGAGCGCCTCCTCGTAGTGGGCGATCAGCTCGCTGCGCCGGGCCTCGGCGTCGTCCGCCTCCGCCAGCTCGCCCCGGTACAGGATGTTGACCGCGCCCTGTGCGCCCATCACGGCGATCTCGGCCGTCGGCCAGGCCAGGTTGACGTCCGCGCCCACGTGCTTCGAGCCCATCACGTCGTAGGCCCCGCCGTACGCCTTGCGGGTGATCACGGTCAGCTTCGGCACGGTCGCCTCGCAGTAGGCGTACAGCAGCTTGGCGCCGTGGCGGATGATGCCGCCCCACTCCTGGGCGGTGCCCGGCATGAACCCAGGGACGTCCACGAACGTGACGATGGGCACGTTGAACGCGTCGCACGTGCGCACGAACCGTCCCGCCTTCTGGGAGGCCGCCAGGTCGAGCACGCCCGCGAGGTGGATCGGCTGGTTCGCCACGATCCCGACCGGGTGCCCGTCGAGACGCGCGAAGCCGACGACGATGTTCTCCGCCCAGTGCCGCTGCACCTCACAGAACTCGCCGTCGTCGGCGATGCGGCCCACCAGCTCGCGCACGTCGTAGGGCACGTTCGGACTGTCGGGCATGAAGGTGTCGAGCTCGGGGTCGGTGCGCTCGGGGTCGTCGAACGGGTCGACGTGAGGCGGGTCCTCGAGATTGTTGCTGGGCAGGTAGGCGAGCAGCTCGCGCATGTCGGCCATGCACGACTCCTCGTCGTCCGCCGCGAAATGCGCGACGCCCGACTTGGAGTTGTGGCTCATAGCGCCGCCGAGCTCCTCGAAGCTCACGTCCTCGCCGGTGACGGTCTTGATGACCTCCGGGCCCGTGATGAACATGTGCGACGTCGACTTCACCATGAAAACGAAGTCGGTCATGGCGGGGGAGTAGACGGCACCGCCCGCGCAGGGTCCCATGATCGCGGACAGTTGCGGCACGACCCCAGACGCCTTCACGTTGCGGTAGAAGATGTCGCCGTAGCCGCCGAGGGCGACGACGCCCTCCTGGATGCGGGCGCCGCCGGAGTCGTTGATCCCGATGACGGGCACGCCCATGCGGATCGCCAGGTCCATGATCTTGGTGATCTTCTCGGCGAAGACCTCGCCCAGCGACCCGCCGAAGACGGTGAAGTCCTGGCTGAACACGCACACGGGGCGCCCGTCGATCGCGCCGTGGCCGGTCACCACGCCGTCACCGGGGACCAGCTTGTCCTCCAAGCCGAAGCCCGTCGCCCGGTGCACGGCCAGGCGGTCGGTCTCGACGAAGGAGCCATCGTCGAGCAGCAGCGCGAGCCGCTCGCGTGCGGTCAGCTTGCCCTTGGCGTGCTGCTTCTCGACGGCCCTGGCCGGGCCGGCGTGCTCGGCCTCCTCGACGCGGCGGCGCAGCTCGTCGAGCTTGGCGCGCGTGGTGCCCCCCACGGGCTGCTGGGTGTCGGTCACGGTCGGCTCCGGTGCTGGGCGAAGACGTGGCCGCGCAGTCTAGGGATCCAGGCTGAGGCCCGGACGGGTCAGCCGATCGGCCAGCAGACCTGCGTCTCCAGATCGGCCGGGTCGGTGTGGGCAGGGTCGTTCAGGTAGATGTCGAACAGCGGACCGGCGGTCGACCTGCCGTGCTCGGCGACCCAGGTCTCCAGCTCGCGGTAGGCCAAGCCGAGCTCGTCGTACGGGCCGCGGTGTACCGCTGCGGCCACCCGTCCGGGAACGTGGCGGCGCACCGTCAGGCCGGCCGCCGGCTCAGCGGTGCCATCTGGGACGGGGACGCCGACCTCGAGTTCCCACTCCTCGTGGTCGGGGTCCATGTCGTGGTACAGCAGCCACGGCGGTCCGATCGGCGGGGTGCCGGCCTCGGCCAGGGCCTGGTATACGCGGCCGTACGCGGCACCGGACTCCTCGCCGATGCTCTCGACGTCGGCGGTGAAGGTGAACCCGCACAGGGTCACAGGGTCGACGGTCTTCTCGGTCACGTGCGTCTCCATCACGCCTCCTTGCTCAATCAGGGTCTCCGCCCGCGCGAGCATCTGGCGATGCCGCACGAGCCGCTCCTCCAGGGCCGCCCGGTGCCGCTCCAGCAGCGCCTGCACATCGTCGGCGCCGGGCGCCGCCAGGAGCGCGGCGATCTCGGGCAGCGGCATGTCGATCCGGCGCAGCAGCGCGATGGCTCGCGCTCGCCGCGCCTGGGAGGGTGCGTAGAAGCGGTAGCCGGTCCAGGGGTCCACCTCATGCGGGGTGAGCAACCCGAGCCGGTCGTACAGGCGCAGCGCCTTGGCCGATAGGCGCACGAGCCGCGAGAACTCCCCGATCGGCATCCGCTCCATGCGACGTCACCTCCCTCGTCACGTACGTTGAGGCTTGCCCTAAGGGCAGAGTCAAGAGCGCTGCGGGACGCGTCGTAGCCTGCACGTCGTGAACGGCCCGCCGCCAGGACTCGTCGCTGCGCTCGTCGACGGCCCGTCCATCGTCCGCGCGGTCGAGTGGCACGACGCGATCGAGTCCACCAACGCGCGCGCCGCGGAGCTGGCCGGCCAGGGTGCCGATGAGGGCCAACTGGTGCTCAGCGACGTGCAGACCGCGGGCCGCGGCCGGCAGGGGCGCGGCTGGGTGGCGCCGCCGGGCACGTCGCTGATGCTGTCCCTGCTCCTGCGGCCGCGCGTCGCCGTCGATCGGGTGAGCACGCTGCCGCTCCTCGTGGGGCTGGCCATGGCTGAGGCGGTCGAGCCGTTCGTGGGCCGGTCCTGTGTCATGCTGAAGTGGCCCAATGACCTGCTGGTGCATGGCGGGAAGGCGGCAGGCGTGCTGGTGGAGGGGCAGGGCGGCGCTCAGGACGCCGAGCCCCTGGCCGCCGTCGTGGGCGTCGGCTTGAACGTCGACTGGCGTGCCGTCGACCGCCCGCCGGAGCTCGCGGGCGCCAGCTCGCTGGCCGAGGCCGCCGGGACGCCGATCGACCGCTGGCGGGTCCTCGCAGCGTTCATCGGAGTCCTGGGCAACCGCTACGCGGCGTGGCAGGATGCGCCGACGGCGTTCCTGAGCGCGTACGAGGGCCGCTGCGCGACGCTGAACGAGCGGGTCCGCGCCGAGCGGGCGCCGCAGGGACCGGCCCTGGAGGGCCGGGCCGCGGGCATCGCCGCCGACGGCGCCCTGGAGATCATCGACGACACCGGTGTCCTCCACATCGTCCGCGCTGGCGACGTGCACCACATCCGCCCCGCGCCGGCCTGAGCGCACGAGGCGCTTGGCGCGAGCTTTCTCGCTGGGTGGCGAGTTTCGTCGGGCGTTGGCGGTCGTGGCGGGCGCTGACCGGGCTCCTGGCCAGAGCTTTCTCGCTGGGTGGCGAGTTTCCTCGGAGGGTTCAGGCGGTGGCCTCGAGCTCCAGGCTGGTGGTGAACGGTGGGCGGCCCTCACCGTCGGACGGGTCGTCCTCGGTCGCCTCGATGGTCCACCTGCCGGGGCCGGTCAGGTCGAAGGTGAACTCCCACCGTCCGCGCTCGCCGGTGCCGGAGGTGGCGGTGGTGAACGTCTCATCGACCACTGTCCCGTCCGGGTCGACCAGGCGCAGCGGGACGTTGGCCTCGAAGGTGTTCGCCTCGCCGCCGACGGTCACCTCGCCGACCGCCACCTGCTCGCCCCACGTGTGGGTGTCGAACGTGATCGGCGAGAGCGCGAACAGGTCGGGGGCGATCGGCTGTGACCAGTCGAGGTGGCCGTAGAGGTCGGCGGCGGGTGCTCCGTCGACCAGCAGTTGGACGTCGTCGACGGTGTCGAACTGCGCACCGGTGTGGGCCAGCTGCTGGGCCAGCGCGACCTCCCCAGCGGATCCGAGGTTGCCGTCGGCGATCGCCGCGGACAGGTCGACGACCAGTGTCCGGCCGTCGATGGCGACGTCGTTCACGGTCGTGCCGTCCGGCACGAGCGTCGCCAGGCCGGGAGTGAGCACGTCACCGGCGACGAGCTCGGAGACCGCGGCGCGCGCGACGCCGGCTGTCGGCTCGGCCAGCGCGTGCGTCTCGGGCTCGACCCACTCGCCGCTGTCACCGCTGCGGACGAAGAACACGAGCACCTCCTCGGCGCCGGTCGAGACCTCGGTGGGGACCGGCGTCGTGGTCGTGGTCGGGTCGGGGGCCGCCGTGGGGGCCTCGTCGGTCGGCGTCGCCGTGGGGCCAGCCGTCGTGGGGCCGGCCGGCGTGGGAGCGGGCGCCGTGGTCGTGGTCGCCGCCGGCGGAGGGGTCGTCGGGGCGGCTGCGGTGTCGCCGCCCCGGCCGCACGCGACCAGCAGCAGGCCACAGGCGGCGGCGGTGATCAGCGTGCGGTGGCGGTACATGGCGGCGTCTCCTTCGTCGTGCGTCGTGCTGGCCGATCCGACCTTAGCGGCCGGTCGTGCACTGCCTTGGACGCGCACACGGCGGCCTCGGTTGCCCGCGCCGACCTGGCCGGCCGGCCATTGGAAGGCCGCCGCCCGCCTACTCTCCAGGCCCGACCTGCCCGACCTTGATGCGCTCGAACGCCAGCCCCGGCCGCAGGTGCACGACCGACGCGCCGTCTGCGCCCGTGCCCGTCGACCCGCTCAGCGCCTCCTGGTGCACGTGCTCCGGTGGGATCTGCGTGGCCAGCAGCGCCAGGGGGAGCAGCTGGTCGGCGGGGATGTCGGTCACGACGTTGCGAGCGAACGCGCCGGTCAGGTGGGTGAGGGAACCGAGGTCGGACTGCTCCCTGCGGATCTGGGCGTGCGCGGCCCGCATGAAGCGCCCGTGGTTGCGGGTCCGGCTGAAGTCGCCATCGGAGAACGACTTGCGATCACGCACGAAGGCCAGCGAGCCGGGTCCGTCGAGTCGGATGGTGCCCGGACCGAAGCTCGTCCCGGAGAACGGGTCGCTCATGCGCTGCTCGACGTCGACCTCGACGCCGCCGAGCAGCCGCGCCATCTCGCTGACGCCGCGGAACGTTGTGAGCGCGTAGAAGTCGATCGGGATGCCGGTGTACGCCTCGAGCTGCCGCTTGAGGGCCTCCGGGCCACCGGCGCTCATATGGGCGTTGACCTTCGTGCCACCGATGAGCGAATCGCGCGGGAAGTCGATGATCGTGGCGCGCTTGCGGCGGGGGTCCACGGCGATCAGATGCGTCCCGTCCGAGCGGCCGCGCAGCGGGTCGCCTGACCGGTCGGGCATGCCGATGTCGGAGCCGATGACCAGGATCGTCAGCAGCCCGTCCTTGGTGTAGGTCGGGCGGATGTCGGTCCGGTACGCGAGCTGGGTCATGGCGGCGGTCGCGATCGTGCTGACGACCAGCAGCGCCAGCAAAACCGCGGTCGCCGTCCTGCCGATCGCGCCGAGAACGCGGCGCGCCGTCACGCCGCCACCCCGGGCGCCTCGATGCTGACGTCCACCGCTCGTGCGCGCCAGCCGTCCTCGGTCGGCACGAGCACGACCTGCCCGCGCTGTACGATGGGCGTCTCGGTGCCATCGGTCAGTGTGGCGGTGACCTGCGCCACGAAGTCGAGCGTGACCGTGAGCGGCCGGTCGGCGTCCATCACCACGACCGCTTTGCGGACGGCGGCGTCCCCCGTGACGGTCCTGTCGACGTCGAGCGGGAGCACGCCGAGCCCTCGACGGCTCTTATCGTCCAGCAGCTCGCCCACCGCAGGCGTCACCAGACGCTCGATCGCCTTGCCGGAGAAGCGGTGACGGGTGTCGACGAACTGCGTGTTGAGGAAGCCCGCGAGGACCTTCGTGGCGTCCTCGACGGCCTGCTTGGCGCGCGCCTCGTCGACCGGCGTGGTCGGCACCGACAGGATCGGCGCGTTGTCGGTGGACACGATCGCGACCTCGTTCACCGGGACCGCGAAGGGCTCCGGCGTCGGAATCGGCGTGGGCGTGGGCGTGGGGGTCGGAGTGGGCGCGGGGGTCGGAGTGGGAGTCGGAGTCGGGGTCGGGGTCGGTGTGGCGCTCGGGGTCGGTGTCGGTGTGGCGACCGCGACCGACGCCGCCCTGGTCGGGCCGGGCGTCGGGTCGGGGGTCGCCTCACCGCTCGCGCGTACAGCCAGCAGCCCACCGCCACCGGCGACGAGCAGGACTGCCGCGATCACGATCCCGCGCTGCAGGGGGCTGGTCATGGGCGACCAGCGTGCCCGCATGCGCCCCCCCGGGCAAGCCCGCGGCACCGTCCGGGTGGCCGAGGCGGGGCGTCGTAGGCTGCGTGGTCATGACAGACCCGCTGGGTTCCGTGCTGCACTCCGCCGCCGACCCCTCCGCAGAGGGGTTCCGGCGCAACGCCGACGCGCAGCAGGCGCTGGTCGCCGAGCTGCGCGCCCACCTCGCCGAGGCCGCGCGCGGCGGCGGCGAGCGCGCCATCCGGCGCCACGTGGAGCGCGGCAAGCTGCTGCCGCGCGACCGGGTCGACGCGCTGGTCGACGCGGGCAGCCCCTTCCTCGAGCTGTCCCCGCTCGCGGCGCACGGCCTGTACGACGGTGACGCACCCGCGGCGGGGATCATCACCGGCGTCGGGCGGATCAACGGGCGTGAGTGCGTCGTCGTCGCCAACGACGCGACCGTCAAGGGCGGCACCTACTACCCGCTGACCGTCAAGAAGCACCTGCGCGCGCAGGAGGTGGCGCTGGCCAACCGCCTGCCGTGCGTGTACCTGGTCGACTCGGGCGGAGCGTTCCTGCCCAAACAGGACGAGGTCTTCCCCGATCGCGACCACTTCGGCCGCATCTTCTTCAATCAGGCGCGCCTGTCGGCGGCCGGGATCGCCCAGGTCGCCGCGGTGCTCGGATCGTGCACCGCCGGCGGCGCGTACGTGCCCGCCATGAGCGACGAGACCGTGATCGTCCGCGACCAGGGCACGATCTTCCTCGGAGGCCCGCCGCTGGTGAAGGCCGCGACCGGGGAGGAGGTGACCGCCGAGGACCTCGGCGGCGGCGATCTGCACAGCCGCACGTCCGGCGTCACCGACCACCTGGCCAGCGACGACGCGGACGCGCTGGCGACGATCCGGTCGATCGTGGCCACGCTGGGGCCGCGCGCGCCGCGCCCCTGGGAGGTCGCCCCGACCGAGGAGCCCGCTGTCGACCCTGACCAGCTATACGGGGTCGTGCCGCCGGACACCCGCACCCCATACGACGTGCGGGAGGCGATCGCCCGCATGGTCGACGGCAGCCGCCTCCACGAGTTCAAGGCGCTGTACGGCACGACCCTGGTCACCGGCTTCGCGCGGATCCACGGGCATCCGGTCGGGATCGTCGCGAACAACGGGATCCTGTTCAGCGAGTCGGCCCTCAAGGGCGCGCACTTCATCGAGCTGTGCGACCAGCGCGGTGTGCCGCTGGTGTTCCTGCAGAACATCTCGGGCTTCATGGTCGGGCGCGAGTACGAGGCCGGCGGCATCACCAAGGACGGCGCGAAGATGGTCACCGCCGTCTCGACGACGCGCGTCCCGAAGCTGACCGTGATCGTCGGCGGGTCCTTCGGCGCGGGCAACTACGGCATGTGCGGACGCGCCTACGACCCGCGGTTTTTGTGGATGTGGCCGAACGCGCGAATCTCGGTGATGGGCGGCGAGCAGGCGGCCACGGTGCTGTCCACGATCCGACGCGACCAGATCGAGGGCAGGGGCGAGCAGTGGTCGGCCGAGGACGAGGACGCGTGGCGCCAGCCGATCCGCGACCAGTACGAGCGCCAGGGCAACCCCTACTACTCGACCGCGCGGCTGTGGGACGACGGGGTCATCGACCCCCGTGACACCCGGACCGTGCTGGGCCTGGCGCTGTCGGCCTGCGCCAACGCGCCGCTGGCCGAGCCGCGCTTCGGGATCTTCCGCATGTAGTCCGGCCCTGCGGGCAACCTCCGCGGGCAGGTCCGCGTCGGGGAGAGTGAAGCCGAAACCCCGGGGAGGGCGACATCATGGGCGGACGCGCGGCACAGGTGGTGATGGGCGTGGCGATCCTGTTCCTCGCGGGAGTGCTCATCCGGCCACCCGAGGCGGCGTTCACCCGGCCGCTGCCCAGGCCGACCGGGCCGCCCGTCGCGGCCGGCGAGCCGACCCCGACGGCGACGCCGACGGCGACCCCGACGCCGAGGGCGCGCCGGGTGCGGGCGCGGAACCCCGAGCCGAAGCCGGAGCCCGTCCTGGTCGTCCACGCGATCGACCCGGACACGCTGGCCGACCGGGTACCGCCGCTGGAGGTGCCTGGAGGTCCGGGGTGGGTCCAGGCGGTGGTCAGCGACGACGGCGCCATCTTGGCGCTGGCGCGTCACAGCGAGCAGGGGACCTCCGCGGAGGTGACCAGCTACCGCACTGACGACCTGCATCCTCTCGGCGCGGAGGTGACCGTGCCGGGCGGGGACGCGTGGCAGGTGACCTCAGCGGGGGACGTGACCTGGATCGGGGGGCACGGCGGTGCGCGGACGAAGATGCACCGGCTGCGCGCGGGCGAGTCGGAGGTGTCCACGGCGGAGCTCCCGGCCGGGTTCAACGTCTGGGAGTTCCGCGCGCTGGACGAGCGGCGGGTCGCGATGTTCGGCTCGGTCACCGCGGACGCCTCGGAGGGCGAGGTGCCGGCCGTGGCGCTGGTCGACGGGACGTCGCTGGTGGGTCCGGTCAGCCTCGCGCTGCCGCCGATGTGGCGGTGGGAGGGGGACCCCGGTCCGGAGCGGGCTCAGGGCGACATCCCGGTGGCGGAACAGCACACGCCCGGCGTGGCTTGGGATCCGGCCGCCGAGCGGCTGTACGTGGCCCACGCGCACGAGGACCGGGTCACGGTGATCGACCTGCGTGACCTCTCGGTCGCCCAGGAGCTGGCCGCGGCGCCAGGGCTGCTGGCTGGCATGCGCGACTGGCTGCTGCCCGCCGCCCACGCCGGAGGCGGCTACACCGAGGGGGAGCACCGCACGGCGCGCCTCGACCCTCGGTCGAGCCGGCTGGTCGTCAGCGGCGAACGGTCGTGGTTGGACCCGCCGGCGGGCGACGCCGCCGTCGAGCAGCGCTGGGAGCAGCTGCCGACGATCGTGTTCGACGTCGAGTCCGGCGGAGCGGTCCACCAGCTTGCCCCCGACCTCGGCCAGGTCGCAGCCGTGCGGGACGACGGCACGATGGCGTTCGTGGAGGCGTGGTACGGGGAGCGGTGGTCCGGTCGGTCGATGCTCATCGCCGGTCCCGACGGCCAGGTCGTGAGCCAGATCAAGAGCCGCGACGTCCAGGTCGGGTTCACCCCCTCGGGGCGGCTCCAACTGGTGCCGTACAGCCCCGGGTCGGAGGTCCGCGTCCACGACCCGGCCACCGGGGTGCAGGTCGCGTCCCGCGCGTTCGAGGGCCAGCTCACCGCCTTCCCTGGCGCCGGCATCGTCACCGGCTGGATCGACCCGCGCCACTGAGCGCCTCGGCTCGCTGGGCGCCATCCCCGTCCCGCCGGCCGCATCCGTCAAGCGGGCGTAGGGTTCGCACGGGAGCGCCAGCCGACGGACAACGACGAACGAGGATGGGTGCGTGACAGACCGCCCGACGCTGCGGATCGACACCGACGACCTGGGGGTCGCCACGGTCACGATGGACCGGCCGGAGGTGCGCAACGCCTTCGACGCCGCGCTGATCGCCGAGCTGGCCGAGGCGGCCGCGGCGCTGGGCTCCGACGACGGCGTGCGGGTGGTCGTGCTGACCGGCGCGGGCGACGTCTTCAGCGCCGGCGCCGACCTCAACTGGATGCGGTCGATGAAGGACTACACGTTCGAGGAGAACGTGGCCGACTCAGCGCGCATGAACGACATGCTCCGCGCGCTCCACGACCTGCCCAAGCCGCTGGTGGGCCGCGTCAACGGGCACGCGCTGGGCGGCGGCACGGGGCTGACCGCCGTGTGCGACATCGCCGTGGCCGTCGACGACGCCACGTTCGGGTTCACCGAGGTCGCGCTGGGCCTCGCGCCCGCCGTCATCTCCCCCTACGTGGTCCGCAAGGTGGGGCGCTCGTTCGCCCGAGCGGTCTTCGTGACCGGTGAGCGCTTCGGCGCCGAGCGCGCGCTGCGCGCGGGCCTGGTCCACGAGGTGGTCGCCCGGGCCGCGCTCGACGATGCGGTCGCCGCGGCGGTCCACCGCTGCCTCAAGGCGGGCCCGCGCGCCGCCGCGGCCGCCAAGCGCCTGCCAGACCTGGCGCTGCGCCCGCTCGACGAGGCCGCGACCGACACCGTGCGCATCATCGCCGAGCTCCGCGTCGGCGACGAGGGCCAGGAGGGCATGAGCGCCTTCTTCGACCGCCGACGGCCGGCGTGGGCGCCGCACCGGGAACGGGGCTGATCTGGTGTTCGACACCGTCCTGGTGGCCAACCGCGGCGAGATCGCCGTGCGGGTGTGCCGCACCCTGGCCCGTCTCGGCGTCCGCTCGGTGGCCGTGTACTCCGACGCGGACGCGGACGCGCTGCATCCGGTTCGCGCGGACGTCGCCGTGCGGATCGGCCCCGCCGAGGCCGCGGCGTCCTACCTGTCGATGGCGGCGCTGCTGGAGGCGGCCAGCCGGACGGGCGCCGAGGCGATCCACCCCGGCTACGGCTTCCTGGCCGAGAACGCCGCCTTCGCGCGAGCCTGCGCCGAGGCCGGCGTGACCTTCGTCGGGCCGCCGCCTGACGCCATCGAGGCCATGGGCGACAAGATCCGCGCCAAGCGCACGGTCGAGGCCGCGGGAGTCCCGGTGGTGCCGGGCGCGCACGAGCCGACAATGACCGATGCGCAGCTGACCGCCGCGGCTGCCGACGTCGGCTTCCCGCTGATGGTCAAGGCCGCCGCGGGCGGCGGTGGCAAGGGCATGCGCATCGTGCGTGAGGCCCCCGCGCTGTCCGCCGCGATCGACGCGGCGCGTCGCGAGGCCGCCTCGGCGTTCGGGGACGACACCCTGTTGGTGGAGAAGTATGTCGAGACGGGCCGCCACGTCGAGGTGCAGGTCTTCGGCGACACCGAGGGCAACGTCGTCCACCTCTTCGAGCGCGACTGCTCGACCCAGCGGCGGCACCAGAAGGTCCTCGAGGAGGCGCCCGCACCGACGATCACCTCAGAGATCCGCGCCCTGGTCACCGAGGCGGCGGTGGCCCTGGCCCGGCAGGTCGGCTACCAGAACGCCGGCACCGTGGAGTTCCTGCTCGACGCCGACACCGGCGAGGCCTACTTCCTGGAGATGAACACCCGTCTCCAGGTCGAGCACCCGGTCACCGAGCTCGCGGTGCGCGTCGCCGGGCAGCCGCTTGACCTGGTGCAGCTTCAGCTGAGCGTGGCGGCCGGTGAGCCGCTCGGCTTCACCCAGGACGACGTGGCCCTGCACGGGCATGCGATCGAGGCGCGGGTCTATGCCGAGGACGCGTTCGGCGGCTTCCTGCCGCAGGCGGGGACCGCGACGATCGTCCGGTGGCCGGCGCGTGCGCGGGTGGACGCGGCGCTCGAGAGTGGGCAGGTCGTCTCCACG
>JACDBB010000039.1 GCA_013695145.1 Euzebyales bacterium | reverse complement strand
GGCGCGCCGGTCGTCGCCGCGCGCGGCGGGACGGTCAGCCACGCGGGGCGCATGGGCGGCTACGGCAACCTTGTCCTGGTGAGCCACGGCGACGGGATCGCGACCGCCTACGCGCACATGAGCGCGTTGAGCGTCAGCGCCGGCGCCTCGGTGAGCGCGGGCCAACGGCTCGGCTCGGTCGGCTGCACCGGCAGCTGCACCGGCCCGCACCTGCACTTCGAGGTGCGCGTCAACGGCGCCCCCCGCAACCCACGCAACTACCTGTAGGCACCTCGCGCGCCCCTCACGGGGGGGGCGCGGGCTCGCTCGCTAGCTCTCCTGAGCGGGCGGCGGGTCGGTGAACACCGTGCCGGAGCGGAACGCCTCGTACAGGGGTGCGGCCTGGGCGTCGTCGGCCACGAGCACGGCGGCGCCGCCGATCGACTGCGGCGTGGCGGGCACGGTGTAGGAGGGCATCTGTCCGGTGGCGATGGTGCGACCGCCCCACGCGAGGCGCAGCAGGTCGATCGTGCCGAAGCCATCGTCGGCGATCAGGGCGTTGCCGACCGCGCCGGCGGTGCGCAGCGCCGTCAGCGGGTTGCTCAGGGTCCGCGGCGACGCGGCCTGCCTGGCCATCTGCTGGATGAAGTACTGCTGGCGGCCGATGCGTCCGAAGTCGTCGTCAATCTTGCGGACCCGAACGAAGCCCAGCGCCTGCTCGGGCGTCAGCGTCTGCTCGCCCGCTGGGAGGTCGATGTTGGCCGAGGCGTCGCTGATCGGCGCCTCGAGCTCCACGGTGACCCCGCCGAGCGCGTCGACGATCCGCACGACCGACAGGAACGACAGCTCCAGGTAGTGGGTGATCGGGACGCCCGACACCTGCGCCACCGTCTGGGCGATGCACGATGGGCCGTTCTCGGTGGCGAACGCCGCGTTGATCCGGCCCTGGCTGCCGTCACAGCGGGTGACGAACAGGTCGCGGGGGAACGACAGCAGCGCCGCCTGGCCGCCGCGGACGCTGAGGACGAAGATCGTGTCGGTCCGCTTCCCTCCGACCGTCCCGGTGCCGAGCTCGGCGGCCTCCTCCGGCGTGAGGTCCTCGCGGCTGTCCGATCCGATCACCAGGATGTTCATGGTCCCGCCCGCCGAGGAGAG
This sequence comes from Euzebyales bacterium, assembly GCA_013695145.1. GTDB lineage: Bacteria > Actinomycetota > Nitriliruptoria > Euzebyales > Egibacteraceae > JACDBB01. The sequence goes on along the minus strand of JACDBB010000039.1, from coordinate 15,446 downwards.
CCCATCAACCGCGATGCGGTCGATCTGCGAGGAGGCCCACGCGGCGGCCGCGAGGCCCATACCCAACGGCACCAGCAGCGCCAGCAGCAGGAGGATGACGAGCACGCGGCCGCCGCCACCGCGCCGCCGTGGTGGCGGGCGCTCGCGAGTCTGCGGTTGGCGGCCGCCGCGCCTCCCGCCGTCGTCACGGCCGCCGCCCCCGTCACGGCCCCCGCCGCGACCGCGCTGGGGGGGCCCGTAGTCGTCCGCCTCTGGTGGCCGCTCGTAGACCCGCGTCCGCTCGCGGGGCGTATGCGAGGGGGGAGCGGGCGGCGCCAGGGGAGCGGCGCGCCGCAGGCGGCTCCCTCGCCCCCGCTCCACGGGCCCGAAGCCCTCGTCGTCCCCGGCCACTGACGTCCCTTCGCTCACCACACCGGCGGTCGCCGCGTACACCGATTGTGGACGATGGCGCGCTCGCCGGCAGGCAGGCTGGCACGCCCTGTCGGACGGTGCCTCGCAGGGAACAAGCGCAGCGCGGACACTTTGCACGACGCCTTCGTACGTTCTGTCCGCGCTGGAGGCGCGGCGGGCTGCCACGCGCGGCCGGACTACGAGCCGCCCGCGACAGGCCCCCAGCCGCCGCCGCCAGGAGTCTCGATGCGGACGCGCTCGCCCGCGGTCAGCGTCCAGGTCCCGGTGCCGGGCAGGTCCTGCTCGGCGCCGTCCCCGCCGACGCGGACGTTGCGGCCCGGGGCGCCGGAACCGCCGCCGGCGAGACCCCATGGGCCGCGCACCCGGCGCTGGGTCACCAGGGTGAGCACGGCGTCCTCCAGAACCTCGATCTCGCGCACGAGCCCCTCCCCGCCGGGGTGCTCGCCCTGGCCGCCGGACCCCTGCCGGAGCTCAGCGCGCCACACCCGCAGCGGATAGGCCAGCTCCATCGCCTCCGCGGGAGTGTTCAGGGTGTTGGTCATGCCGGTGTGCACGCCGGACATGCCTGGCCGGTCGGGTGTTCCGCCCTCACCGCCGGCGATGGTCTCGTAGTAGGAGAACGCCTGACCCCCGGCCGCGCCGAGCAGCACGTTGTTCATCGTGCCCTGGGACGCGGCCGGCACGCGGTCCGGCAGCGCCTGAGCGAAGGCTCCCAGCAGGACGTCGACGATGCGCTGGCTGGTCTCGACGTTTCCGGCGGCGACGGGGGCGGGGAACACAGCGTTGACCACCGACCCCGGCGGGGCGGTCACCGTGCACGCGCGGTAGCAGCCCTCGTTCGGCGGCGCGTCAGGGTCGGTGAGCATCCGGAAGACGAACCAGGCGCTGGACGTCGTCACCGCCAGCACCGCGTTGGCGTTGGCACGCACCTGCGGGTCGGTTCCGGCGAAGTCGATCGCGACCTCGTCGGCGTCGACGGTGACGGTCGCGCGGATCGTCACGTCGACCGTCCCGCGCTCGGGTTGCTCAGGCAGGACCACCTCGAGCGCGTCGGAGAAGGCGTAGGTGCCGTCGGGGATCGCCCGCACCGCCGCGCGAACCCTGCGGTCGCTGTAGTCACGGACCGCGTCCATCGCGGTTGCCAGACTTCGCGCGCCGAGGCGGCTGGCCAGGTCGCGCAGCCGCACGGTGCCGACGTGGTTGGCGGCGAGCTGCGCCCGCAGGTCGCCGCGGCGCTCAGCCGGCGTCCGGGAGTTCGCCGCCAAGAGCCCGATCAGGTCGTCCCGCACCTCGCCCTGGGTTCCTTCCCGCTGAGGCGTGTCGGTCAGGCGGAGCGGAGGGACCCGGAGCCCCTCCATCGCCAGCTCGGTAGCCGATGCCGGCATGGAACCCGGGGCGGCGCCGCCGACGTCAGCGTGGTGGGCGCGGTTGGCGACGTAGCCCAGCGGCGTCCCGTCCTCGGCGCCGACCGCGGCCACGATCGTCAGGTCCGGCAGGTGCGTGCCGCCGGCGTAGGGGTCGTTGACCGCGACCTGCTCTCCTGGGGCAAGGCTGCCCCCGAACGCCGCCAGCGCCGCGGCGACGCTGGCGGGCATCGACCCCAGGTGGACCGGGATGTGCTCGGCCTGCGCGACCATGCGGCCGTCCGCGTCGAACACCGCGGCCGAGCAGTCGGCGCGCTCCTTGATGTTGGGGGAGTAGGCCGCTCGGCGCAGCGCCACCCCCATCTCCTCCGCGACACCGCCGAGGGCGTGGCGGACGACCTCAAGCTGTACGGCGGTGAGGCCGCTCAAGCGAGCTTGCTGGCCAGCACGTCGATCTTCTCGATGGCGGGCGGCTGCGCGAAGAGCTCGTCGGCCTGGTCTGACAACGCCGCCGCCACGCGGCCCGACAGGTGGGCTTCACGGCCGGACTCGTCGGGGAAGACATCAAAGATGCCGAAGGTCGACGGCCCCATCCGGAGCGCGAACCATGCGGTCGTGTCCGGCTCGTCCTGGACCAGCGAAAGCCCGGCGTTGAGGAACTCCTCGACGTCTGCCTCCTTGCCCGGCTTCGCCTCTAACCGGACGAGCAATCCGACGGTAACCATGTCAGCCATCCGCATCTCCCTGATCATCTGTTCGGTGGTTTGGGCGTGCTCAGCAGCGTGTACCCGGCGAGGCGTCGGGCTACTCGGACACCTCGAACCGCACCACCAGGTTGCCGGCAGCGTCGACCGTGGCGACGTCGCCGTCGGAGAGCAGCGTCGTGGCGTCCGGCTGCTCGACGATCGCCGGCCCCGCCACGTCGTCCCCGCTGCGCAGGCCGGCCCGGTCGACGACCAGCGCGGTGTCGGCGGCATCGCCCGAGCCCAGCCTGCGCTGGCTGGCCGGCCGGACCTCGCCACCGCCGTGGTCCCACACCTCGGGGAGTCCTGCCAGCGCGGGCTCGCCGTCCGCGACGACCCGCAGGGTGACCAGCTCGACCGCCTCGTCGGCCAGGGCGTAGCCGTAGGCGTCGCTGTGCGCGCGGTGGAAGGCCGCCACCAGCCCGCCGCCGTCATCCGCGACGCGCAGCTCGTGCGACTGGCCCGCGTAGCGGCAGTCGGCCACCCGCGCGAGCGCCGGCGATTCGACACCCTGCTCGCGCAGCGTCGCGGTCGCGTCGTCGGCGAGCTCATCCCACACGCCGTCGAGCCCTGGCGGGTCCGCGCCCGGCTCCACGCGCGCCATCACGGTGCGGGCGGACTCCGCCCTTGACGGCGCCAGCAGCAGCCCCAGCGCGCTCAACACCCCCGGGGCGGGTGGGATCACCACCGCAGCGGCGCCCAGCTCGCGGGCGAGCGCAGTCGCGTGCAGCGGCCCGGCACCGCCGTAGGCGACCACCGCGAGCGCCGCTGGGTCGACGCCCTGCTCGGTGGTGACCCGGCGCAGCGCGCGCACCATGGTCGCGCGAGCGACCGCAAGGATCCCGTGCGCCGCCCCCATGGCGCCGGCGACGTCGCGCGGCAGGCGTGACAGCGCGCGCTGGGCCGCGTCGACCTCGAGCCGCAGCGCACCGCCACCGAGGCCCCCGTCGGGGGCCAGATGCCCCAACGCGCAGTGGGCGTCGGTGACGGTCGGCTCGGTGCCACCGAGCCCGTAGCACGCCGGTCCCGGTCGCGCCCCCGCCGATTGCGGCCCCACCCGCAGCGCTCCACCGGCGTCCAGGTACGCCAGCGATCCGCCGCCGGCGCCGACGGTGTGGATCGCGACCGCCGGTGTGCGGAACGGCAGCCCGCCGATCTCGGCCGCGCTCCGCAGCTGCGGTTCGCCGTCGCGGATCAGGCACACGTCGGTGGACGTGCCACCCATGTCGAAGGCGACCGCGTCGCTGAACCCCGCCGACCGGGCCGTGGTGGCGGCGGCGACCACCCCCGCCGCCGGCCCGGACAGCAGCGTGTTGACCGGCGCCCGTGCGGCCGCCTGGAGTCCCGCGGTGCCGCCGCCGGAGGTCATGACGGTGACGCGGCAGTCGCCCAGGCGCGCTTCCAGTCTCTCGAGGTAGTGGCCCATCACCGGTGCGATTGCGGCGTTCAGCACGACGGTCGACGCCCGCTCGTACTCCCGGAACTCCGGGACCAGATCGGCCGAGCACGTGATCGGGACATCCAGCCGCTCCCGCAGCGCGTCGGCCAGTCGCCGCTCGTGGCCGCCGTCGGCGAACGCGAAGAGCAGGCAGATCGCGACCGCCTCCGGGTCGCGGGCGACCACCGCGTCGGCGACCCTGGCGACCTCGGCGTCGGACAGCGGTAGCACGGCCGCGCCGTCGGGGCCGGTGCGCTCGACGACCGTGACGACGTCGCCAGCCGCGACGAGATGCGGCGGTCGCACCGCCGAGAGATCGTACAGGCGCGGGCGGTCCTGCCGCGCGATGGTCAGCACGTCGCCGAACCCCTGCGTGGTGACGAGCACGGTCCTGGCCACCGCGCGCTCGAGGACGGCGTTGGTCGCTGTCGTCGTGCCGTGCGCGACCTGCCCTACGTGCTCGGAGGCGGCGGCGGCGAGGCCGTCGGCCACCCCCTCACCCTGGTCGCCGGGTGTCGTGGGCACCTTGCGGGCGCGCACCGAGGCGCCGCCCGCCACGAGCACCACGTCGGTGAAGGTGCCGCCCACGTCGACGCCGGCCACCACGCTCGTGCGGGAGGGCTCCATGGCGGTGGAGTGTAGGCGGCGTCAACGGCGGGTCAGGGCCGGCATGCTCGGAGTCAGGCGCCAAGCGGTGTTTACTGGCATCGCGATGTGGACACTGGCCAGCAAACGCCGCGGATGCTCCCGGCACGCACCGCAGTCGACGTACGAGGGTGACTCAAGATGACCGAATGGCTCGAGATCGCCACGCTGGTCCTCGGCGTGCCGGTGCTGCTCATGACGCTGATGCTGCTGCTGGCGCGGTTCGAGGCGTCGCTGGTCGCTCCCGACGAGCGCGCCGGGGACGTCGTCGGGCTCGTGCCTTCTGGCGGGGATCCCGACCGTGTCGAGGCCGAGGCCGCGCGCATCCTCGCCTCCTCGGCGCCTCGGCGCGCCGATGCCTCGCCCCGGGGCGCCGCCTGAGCGTTTTCGAGGGCTTCTGGGCTGGTCCTCTGGCGGGTATCCTGATGCGATGGCGGCGCCAGACGGCCCGGCGGAGCACCGGGAATTCGAGGAGATGGCGGTGGCCCACGTCATGGGTGGGCTCGACCAGCGGCAGGGCCGTGCCTTCCGCGCCCACCTGCTGGAGTGCGGCGAGTGTCGCGCTCGTGTTGGCGAGCTGCGCGCCATCGCCCACGAGCTGGCCGGGGTCGAACGCGACGAGCGACGGGTGCGGGCCGCGAAGGCGATCGAGACCAAGGACAGGGAGGACGCCGACGCTGACCTGGCGCTGCCCGACGACGCGCGCCGGTGGCGTCGCAACCGGCTTCTCGGCGTTCTCGGCGTCGCGGCGCTCATCGCGCTGGCCACGTACACGTTCACGCTGAGGACCTCCTACCTGGAGCTCGAGCAGCGCTACGACCAGCGGCTGGAGGCGTCGGCGGCGCTGGAGCACGGGAGCGATCTCCTGGTCGACTACACCGCCCCCGGGGTTGAGGTGACCGCCCGTCGCAGCGGCGAGCACGTCGTGCTGCTCATGGACGGGCTCAGGGACGACCGCGTGTACGGCCTGTACCTTCGGAAGGGACCCGAAGGGGAGCAGGTGACCGTCAGCCGCGAGCCGCGTCGACCGGAGGCCGGGTCCGTGTTCGTTCTGGCCCGCCTGCAGGGGGACGAGGACCAGCTGCTGGTGACCGAGCTGGAGGGCAGCACCACCGGTGAGCCCGGCAGCGAGACGACCGTCTTCCAGGCCGAGCTCCCGTCTGACGGCTGAGCCGTGGGGTGGCCCGCTGGTCGGTCGACGGCTATCCTGCCCCGGGGGCGGTCGTCCGCGTCAGCAAGGGCTCGTAGCTCAGTGGGAGAGCGCTCGCCTCACACGCGAGAGGTCAGTGGTTCGAAACCACTCGGGCCCACCCAACCGGCCGGGTGGGGGATCAGCGGCGGCAGCGATCCCACACGCCGTAGGTGCCGTCGAGGCGCTCCCCGGCGCGGTCGAGCTCGGTGAGCTGGTCACGTGCCCGGCTGATCAGCGCTTCGGTCCCGACGATGCCTGTCACGGCTGGTTCGCGCGGGCGTAGCGGTGGGGAGGCGTGCCGATGGCCGCGGAGAAGTCGCGGGTGAGGTGAGCCTGGTCGCTGTAGCCGAGTTCGGCGGCGAGCGCGGCCCAGTCGACGCGGCGGCCGTGTCGTGCCCGCTCGGCGGCCTCGTAGAGGCGATAGCGGCGGATGATCGCCTTGGGGCTGGCGCCCACGTGATCGGCGAAGCGGCGCTGGAGCTGCCGCGGGCTGACCCCCGCCTGTGCGGCCAGCGCGTCGACGCGCACCAGACCGGCGTCGCCGGCCACACGCTCGACCAACTCGCCGGTCGCCTCGGACGCCTGCCGCCCCGCCGGCGCCCGAGCCGCGAGGAAGCGGTCGATGAGCCCGATCCTTCCGGCGACGTCTGCCGCGGCGAAAACCTCGCGTCGGAGGTCGCGCCCGCCCGGGCCGAACACGTCGGACAGGAGTAGCACCTGGTCGGTGATCGACGACATGGGGCCTCCGAGGAACGGGCGGAAGCCCGCCGGCCTGAACATCACCCCGAGCGCCCACCCCGCGCCCTCGAGCGTGCGCACGCTCATGCGGGTGGTCACACCCGTGACGGTCGCGACGCCCGCGGTGAACACGGCGTTGACGACCGGGTGCGCCAGCACCTTCTGTGTGTGCGGCGCCTGGCCGGTCAGGTCCCAGCTCCCGAGCCAGTAACGATCGACGAAGCGCGCCGCCGCGTCAGACGCCGGGTAGCGGTCGAGTCGGAAGCGCGCCAGCCCGGTGGCAGGCGTGATGATCCCGCGGGCGTCCTCCTCGACCGACCGGACCTCGCGCTCGGACACGGCGTCGCCTTTCTTCAAGACTCCAGCGCTGGTCTACCCCAACACTGGACTGCTGACATTCCCACGGCGAGGAGACCCCCATGGAAGACATCGCGCAGCGTTACCGCCGCCTGGCGGAGGCCTTCAACGCCACCGTGGACGCCGTTCCCGACGACCGCTGGGACAGCCCGTCACCGTGCGAGGAGTGGTCCGCCCGCGACGTGGTGGCCCACGTCGTCGAGACCCAGGGGATATTCCTCGGGCTCGTCGGCCGCCAGCTGGGCGACATTCCCGCGGTCGACGACGCCCCCGGCGCCGCGGCGCGGGCCGCCACGAACCAGACGCAGGCCGGCCTTGACGACCCGCGGCGCGCGACCGAGGAGTTCGACGGCCACTTCGGACGCAGCACCTACGAGCAGGCGGTCGACCGCTTCCTCAGCTTCGACCTGGTGATCCACCGCTGGGACCTGGCACGCGCCGCCGGGCTCGACGACGAGCTCGCCCCCGACGACGTCGCGCGCCTGCGCGACACCGCGCAGGGCTTCGGCGACGCCCTGCGCGAGTCCGGAGCCTGCGGGCCCGCGCTCGAGCCACCGCCCGGCGCCGACGAGCAGACCCGTCTGCTCGCCTTCCTCGGCCGCAAGGCGTGGGCCTGACCGACCCGCTCATCCTCCTCGCGGGTGGCGGGCCTGGCTGGGCTGGTGAGCGGTCCGTTCAAGACAGCTTCCGGCCGTGCGCGGATCGTCGCCTCGTTGGGTGGCCTCGCCGGAGGAGGCGGCCGCCGCCTCGGCCGGGTCCACCGACTGCGCCGAGGACCCGAACACCTGCGACAGCGGTGACCGCGCCGATGGCGGGTCCATCACCTGGATCGTGAACACCCTGCCGGGAGCGTGGTTCTCCTACTCGCCGGAGGGCGACGAGGCCGTCTGGGATGACTGCACGCCGATCAGCGCCGACGACCAGCATCGGCAGCGGCCTCATGCCAGCGCATGTCGCCGAGGACAACGGCTTTGCCATCGACGACCCCGAGCAGCTCGGGCAGCTTCGAGTGGCTCAACGACACCATGCCGACGTTCCCCGGTGGGCCCTACCGGCTGGTCGAGGGGGACCTGGAGAACCAGGTCATCAAGGAGCCCAACGACAACTGGTACGGCCAGGAGCCGGTGACGCTGGACACGCTGGTCATCCGCTTCATCAACGACGAGGGCGCCTGGGTCCCTGCGCTGGCCAACAGCGAGGTCGACGGCGCGTCACCACCGCAGTTCAACGAGGACGTCATCCGCTAGCGCTAGCTGCAGGACATGGGGCCCAGTAGCGGGCCATCCCGTCAGGGGCTGGCGATGGTCACCTACACCGTGCGTCGGGTGTTGGCGGCGATCCCGGTCCTGCTGGCCGCGTCGAGTTCAGCTTCCTGCTCATCGACCGACCCCGTCGCACCCTGAGGTTCCTCGAGCCGCCGCCACCCGAGGAGGTGATCGCCTCGGAGGACGCGCGGCTGCACCTGGACCGGTCGATGCCCGAGCGCTACTGGCTGTGGATGACCGGCATCGGGGGCGAAGGCGACATCGGCCTGCTGCGGGGCGAATTCGGCCCGTCGGCCGCGGCCCGCCTTCGCATCAAACTTCCCACGAACATCGGCGGGTTGACCGACGATGTATGCTTGTACATCATGCGTCGTACGCAGATCTATCTCGACGAGGGCAGCACGACCAGCTCCGCGTGCGTGCGCGCTCGCGTGGGACGACCGCGTCCGCCCTGATCCGCGAGGCGGTGGCCCACATGCTGGCTGACGACCGGGACGCGCGGCGGGACGCTTACACCACCGTCCTCCGCGCGCTCCGGGCGGGCACACCCCCGGATCTCCCCGCGGGGGAGGCGTTCGTCGAGGACATCCGATCGGCCGACGCCTGCCGGCTGGCGGACCTCGCCGACGGGCATGAGCGGCTCGGCGAGGTCGATCCTGACCCGTGAGCCTGCTCATCGACACCGGCGTGCTCATCGATGTGCTGCGCCGCGACGAGCGACCACTCGACTTCCTCGAGGCGCTCCTCGACGTCCCGACCGCGTCCGAGGTCACGCGTGTCGAGCTGATCCAGGGACTGCGGTCCCCGGAGCGGCGGGACGCCGAGCGCCTGATGAACGCCATCGGCTGGATCCCCCTCACCGAGCCGATCGCCCGCCATGCCGGCAGGCTCGGGAGGAGATGGCGCGCCAAGCCACCAAGGCGTCGGGGTGGCAGACCTCGTCATCGCGGCGACGGCAAACCTTCACGGTCTGGAACTGGCCACGACCAACGTGCGGCACTTCCCGATGCTCGAGGGACTGCGAGCCCCCTACTGAACCGCATCGCCGATGCGATCCCGATCCTGACGTCGCACAACCGATGTCCAAGACGGCAGTCGGGTGTGGTGCGCCGGCGGGGGGTCGGGAGCAGCGCCTTCGGATAGGCGGCTGGTTCGGGCGTTCGTTCAAGACGGAGGCGAGCCGGGCGGCGAGCGTCGTCGCGGCCGCAGTCGTCGAGGTGTCGCGAGGAGAGCGCCCGATGGGTGGACGGATCCGCGGCGGTCGGGGTGGCCGACCCCGAGGACCGCAGGCGCCCCCCGCTCGTGGAGGTAGACGCGGCTCTTGACGCCAGACCACGAGGAGGATGACATGACCGCTCCCGTCCCCGGAGGCGCGGACACCGCACGGAACAAGGCGCTGGCGCGTCGCTACGTCGAGGAGGTCGTCAGCGGTGGCCGCCTGGAGCTGCTCGACGAGCTGTGCACGCCCGAGATGGCCGCCGGGGCGCGTTCGTGGATCGCGCCGTTCCGCAGCGCGTTCCCTGACGTGCGCATGCGGATCGTCACGCTCGTCGCCGAGGCCGACACGGTCGCCGGGCGGTTCGAGTGCTCGGGCACGCACCGCGGCGAATGGCGGGGGCAGGCCGCGACGGGCAGGCGGTTCGAGCGGGTCGACGAGGTGTACTTCTTCAGGATCGACCAGGGGCGGATCGCGGATGCATGGGGGCTGGAGGACAACCAGCAGCGGTTCGCCCAGCTCGGCTTCACCGGGTGAGGGTCGGGGTCCTCCGGCACCCACATCGGACCGATGGCCCCGACCTGCCGACGTCGGCGGGCCGCGTCGAGCCGAACCCCCAGCGGACCGGCCTTCGATGCGTCGGTGGCGTGGCGGCTGGGGTTCATGGCCCGGCGGACGCGATCGACACCTTGCGGCTCGCCTGCCGCAGGGGTGGCGGGAAGGCCAGACCCGGTGTTACCTGGAGTCACGACAGGCAGGGAGCAGCCATGCCACGGCAACGTGTGGAAGACACGACTCCTCGGCGACACCGTCGTGTTCTTCGCGGGCCCGGCGGCCTACTCGTTCTTCATGGATCGGGGCAACTTCTCGCGGCAACGCGGGACACCCAAGGCGATCCAGAAGCTGCTGCACCCTGACGCGGTCCCCTACCTCGACGGCGATCGGCACCTGATTCGCAAGCGGCTGCTGATGAGCGCGTTCGCCGACGACGCGCTCGAGGGCTACCTCCCCGCAGTGTTCACCATCTTCGGGCCTACCTCAGGGACCAGCTCACGGGACGTCGGGGTCGAGTCCCATCACCCGGGCGGTCGCCGCCGCCTCCCGAGCGCGACGTCGCCGGTCACGATCCAGGGCTCCGGTCGCCGCGGCGAAGGTGAGCGCATCCTCGAGCCACCGCAGCCGCTCCTCCGCTGTCACGGCACGCCACGCGCGGCGCTGTGCGGCCGCCAGGCCGTCCCAGCTGCCCACCCATGACCGGTCAGGCATCGCCGGCCCCCTCGGCGCGGATCTCCTCCAGCGCGGCGATGTCCTCCAGGTCCTTCGGCCGACCAACGACGCGCTTCATATGGAGCAAGTGCTCGATCGAGGCGATGCGGACATCGGTCGAACCTAGCCGGCGGAGCGTGCTGTCGCGCCACAGGTCGTCGAAGGGCACGGGCGACTCGGCGAACAGGTCGACCTCCCGCCGCGGGTCATTCGGATCGTGGAGCGAGAAGACGGTCAATTGCTGTGTGCGGACCCACCGCTTGCGGATGTCAGGTTCAGCGAACTGCTCGGGCGGGACGGGCAGCCTCGGCCGAAGTCCTTGATCTTGCAAGACCCCGAGCGCCGCCAGGACGTTGTCGCGCTGCAGGTCGAGCACCAGGTCGAGGTCGGCCGTCATGCGGACGTGGCCATGCAGCACCACAGCGACGCCGCCGACCACCACGGCCCGCACCCCCGCCGCCTCCAGCGCGGCGACGATGTCGAGCAGTGGGTGCATCCCCGTCACCTGCGTTGGCCCGCGACGACCTCCGCGTCGCGAAGGAAGGAGCGACGGCCACGCAGCGGGTGTTCGGCCACGACGCGTCCTCTCCTCGGGCAGCGATCGCGCGAGGGTACCGCAGACGCTCGTGGCAGCCTCGGCGATCGTTGGCCGCCTCTCGCGCGTGGCGGGGCGTCTGAAGTCGGCGTACCGCCGGCTCCCGAACCTGAGGACGCCCATGTTCGGTAGCCCGTAGGTCGGGATCTCGACCCCTGTGGTCGTGATCGGGAAGGTGAGATTCCGTTGGAGTCCAATCGGACGGGGAGCCGTCACGAGATGGACATCCAAGGGTTGAGCAGGTTGATCCCGCAGTCGTCGAAGTCCTCGAGGTTCCGGGTGGCGACGTGCGCGCCCTTCGCCAGGGCGATGGCCGCGATCTGTGCGTCGAACACGCTGATGGGCTTCCCACGTGATCGCCTCCCGGCGGCGATCGTCGCGTACTGCTCTGCCGCCGGGCCATCGAACGGCAGGACGCGGCCACGAAACTCGTCGCGCACGATCATCCGGACGGCCTCCTCCAAGCCGCGTCGTCGCTTCCCATCGGGCAGCAACGCCACGCCGTAGAGCAGCTCGGCCTGGGTGACCGTGGTGATGAACAGCGAGGACGACGGCCGGGAAGCCAGCCAGGATGCGACTGACGTGTCCGGTTGGGTGCGCATCGCCTCCGAGATGATGTTCGTGTCCAGAACGATCATCGCGTCAGGTCGGGGGGCTCACGCATCGGCTCACGATCGGGTAGGGGGAGATCGACACCACCGAGCGGATCGACGTGCTGACGGATCCGCTGATACAGGTCGGCGGGCTCGTCGTCCTGGACGGCAAGCTCGGCACGGAGGATGTTGCGCGCCTCCTCCTCCATCGAATGGCCAGAAGCGGCGGCACGGACACGGAGCCGCTGCTTCAGGTCGGGGTCCACGTTCCGGATCGTGATGGCGGCCACAGCAGCTCCTCCTGTAAGCGTTGCATAGTCTATCATCATTGACTGCACTGGCCTCGCGCTGACGTCGCCGCACTCGACGAGGTCGCTCGCGGCGCTGGACGTGACCCTTCGAACGTCTCTCGGATCTATAGCATCCAGGACAGGTCAGCGGCGGACGCGCGGGCGCTGGGGACCCATCGGTCCGTCAGTCGTAATGGCGCGTCAGCGCCCACAGCTGGGGCCAGGGGGCGCGCTGGTCGCGGCAAACCCATACCGGCGCGCCGTACTCGTCGTTGCGCACCCCGTGGGGGTTGGTGATCCGCGCTGCGACGCCGGCGAGCAGCGAGCCGACGGCGGCCGCGGCCGCCCCGATCCTCATCATGCGGTACGCCGTCCCGCGCGGCCCTCGAAGAGCACCTCCCGCTGCCAGCCACTGGGGGACTGGGCGTGAAGGCGCCAGTACTCCTCGCCGATGACGTCCGGGTCGAAGGCCGATCCGGGTGACACCGCGCCGCCCACGGCTACCGTGGCCACGTGGATCCCCGCCCCACGGAACTGGGCGTCGAGCAGCTGGGTCAGGGCGCGGACCCCTGGCGGTTCGGGCTGGTCTTCCACGCCCCGCCCAGCGACGGCGTGGAGGTGACGCTGCGCCTCGACGGCTCCGGCGAGCCGCGGATCCGCGCGCTCGACCAGAGCTACGGGCTGACTGCCCGGCCTCACGGCCCGGCCGGCGAACGTTGGCATCTCCGGGCGACCAATCCGATGTGGTGCTCGTGGGGCGCACTCTCACGCCGTGACCTCATGGCCACCGTGGCGCGATGCCACAGTCCGCCAACGCATGCCCGGGCCGCGCGCGGTGGGCCGGCCCCTCGGACGTCCTATGGCGCGCTTCATGTGTGGAGCAAGTGCTCGATCGAGGATGCGGACATCGGTCGAAACCACCCAACGGAGCGTGCTGGCGCGCACAGGTCGTCGAAGGGCACGGGCGACTCGGCGAACAGATCAACCAGTCGAGTGCTTGGCCCAGATGGCCTGTCGGTATCCGCCGGTCGGCCTGGGCCCGACTGCGCGCGGCTCGCAAGGCGCGAGGAGCGCGTCGTGCTGGGCCGTACTTGGGCGACGACGCAACGCGGCGAGCCCAGCCCGGCCTTTTCTTGAGCCATGAACGGGCAGGCGTGGCCGAATGTAGGAGACTTCCGCGGAGGAGCGCTAGACCCAGCCCGTCGGACCCCGCCGCGCTCCAGACGAACCGTCACTTGAGGACGCTCAGAGGAGCGGTTCCGCGTGTGGCTCTAGACGCTGGGTCGCCGCGGTGGGCGCGTCATGCCGATGTAGTGGGGCCCGTCGGGGAGCACGGGGATGGCCGGCTGGGTGACCTCGAAGCCGAACCGCTGGTAGTAGTCGACGTTCGCCGGGTCCGAGGTCTGCAGGTAGCAGGGCAGGCCGGCGTCGTCGGCGAGCGCGAGCACCGGCGTGACCAGGCGCGTGCCGACGCCGCGCCGCTGGGCGCGGGGATGGACGCCGAGCGCGAGCAGGTACCACGATCGGCGCTCGGGATGGGCCTTCTCCAGGCGGGCGCCGACGCGGGCGAACGCCGCGAACGCCGGCGGCGCGGCCAGCGCGGTCCGCAGCAGCGCCGGCGTCATTCTGGCCTTGCGTGCGGCCGACAGCGGGAAGGCGCCCGGCGGCATCCACAGCGCGACGCCGAGGATGCCGCCGTCGTCGTAGGCGACCATGGCGCGGGCGTGCGCCGCGGCGTCCCTGGCGGTGGCCGTCATGAACGGCAGCAGGGCGCGGCGGCGTCGTTCCGGGTCGGGAAACAGGTGCCGGAACGACGGGTAGTCGGCGTGGCTGGCGGCCAGCAGCGCGCCGGCTTGCGTGGCGTTGTCCGGCGCCAGGCCTTCGACGCGCAGCGGGTCGGTGGCGCGGTCCACGACGGGCCCCTGTGTTTGGCGTCTTCGATCGTCGGCGGTAGTCTGACCGACGCCGCGCGCGCTGTCTTGAACCTTCCGAGCACGGTCGGGCGCGACGTTGACGACATGGCTGCTCACGGGAGGGCGCCGTTGGCTCGCGGCGGCGCGCGAGACTCCCGCCAGCAGCGCGGGTTGCTCGCCGGGGTTGTGCAGCGCGCGCAGCGCCAGCCCGCTGAGGGTCAGCACCGCGCCGCGTCCGAAGCGGCGACGCTGCCCGCTGAGGCACTCGACCTCGACTGTTCCGCGCTCGACGACCACCAGCCGGTCGTGCCACTCGGCGCGGTCGAAGCCGCGCCGCCCGCCCGCGGCGATGGTGACGACCCGGAGGTCGAAGGCGTCGGGCAGGGGCGTGTCCAGGAGGGAGAGGCGCTCGCCGCCTGTCCGGTTGGTCATCGGACCGTCCACGGGAGCCCGAACGCCGGGAACAGGCGCGGCGTGAAGCTGATGACCTCGGCGATCTCGCCGTGCCCGACGCGCAGCACGTCGATACAGAAGGCGTGGTAGTCGGGCTGACCGGGACGGCGGACGCAGCAGGCCGCCGCCGGCTGCCGGTTGGCACGGGCGCGCTGGAGCGCGCTGTTGACCGACGCGACCGTCGTCTCGCTCGCGGGCGCCAGCCGCGCTGCAGCACCCGCCTCGGGGCGCGTGCGAGGAGGTTCAGGCACAGGTTGGTCGTATCCTGTACGGCCACGCCCGGTACGACCAGCGACCCTCCAAGCTGAAGCTCGCTCGCTTCCTCCAGGCGCGCAGGAAGGTCTCCTGGACGGCGTCCTCGGCCTTGTCGAAGGAGCCGAGCATCCGGTAGCAGTGCACGAGCAGCTCGGGCCGGTGGCGCTCGACCAGGCGGGCGAACGCCGGCTCGCCACCGCGTTGCGCGGCGGCGATGTCTGCGGTCTCCTGCGGCCGCCCGTGGGTGTCGATAGGGCGCATACCAGTAGACCCCTGCGCGGGCAGAAACTCATCGCTCCCACGCGGGGCCACCTCCCGCGGCTGAGGCTCGACATCGGGGCAAGGTGAACATGGCAACGAGGATCGTCACAATCGCGGGCAGCCTGTGCAGGAAATCGTTCAACCGCGGGCTGCTGGACGCGGCCGCGGCGGAGCTTCCAGCGGGTGAAGTGGCAGGGTCTGGGACGACCTTGCCCAGGTTCCGCCGTTCGACGAGGACCGGGAGACGCTGCCCGCCCCGCCCGCGGTGGCCGGGATGCGGCGGGCGTTCGTCAACGCTGACGGCGTGCTCATTGCGACACCCGAGTACAACGGGTCGATTCCCCGCCAGCTGAAGAACCCGGCGGGTACATCACCGCCGCCGTTGCGGTCGTCCTCCTCGCCTGCGCCGTGATCGCCACAACGCTGCCACATCGAGCCGACGGGACCGATC
>JACDBB010000019.1 GCA_013695145.1 Euzebyales bacterium | reverse complement strand
GTGGGTCCACTTACCGGGCGAGCAGCGCCTCGATGCCCGTCGCGGTCTGCTCGGTCACGACCCCGGCGCCGCCGACGACGGTCGCCGAGCTCAGGCGTCCCCGCTGCGCCGCCAACCAGCCGGTCGTCGCGGGCGACCCGGTGAGCTCGAGGCCGTCGACCAGCACCAGCGGCGAGCGCTGGAGCGCGGCGGCGGGTCCGGCCGCGAGGGCGTCGGGATAGTTCCAGCCCGTGGCGACGAACACGCCGCCATCGCCCAGGCCGGCGGCGATGCCCGCCTCGGCGACGGCCACGGAGGTGTCGTAGCGGGTGGGGCCGGCCAGGCGTCCCAGCGCGGCGCCACCGGCTGCGGCCGCCGCCGCGTCGGCGACGGCGACGGCGATCGCGCCCGCGCCGCCGACGACGGTGACCTCGGTGGGCAGCGCCTCGGTCAGCACCGCGGCGACAGGCGCTGGGAGGTCGCCACCGCGGGTGAGCAGGATCGGGGCGCGGGTGTGGGCGGCGAGCGCGCTCGCCGCCAGCGCGTCGGGCCATGCGCGCGTGTCCACCTCGGACTCGCCGAGGGCGAGCAGCACGTGGTCGAGCTCGACGTCTGGGTAGGAGGCGATCTCGCGGAGCACCGCGGCAGACAGCGCGTAGGGGTCGGGCGCGGCGATGCGGGCGACCGCCTGCACGCCGGCCGCGGCGAGGTCGTCCTCCACCGTGGCCGGCAGCTGGTCGAGCCGGCCGACGACGTAGGCGTTGCGCGCGCCGAGACGCCGCACCTCAGCGGCGATCTGGGGCGCGAGGCCGGTGTCGGCGGCCAGGAGCACCGGCGCGCCGACCAGACCGGCCAGCGGCGCGGCGATCAACGCCTCGGCGTGGGAGCCCTGCGGGACCACGACGACGGTGCGGGCTGCCGACCGCTGCGCCGACAGCGCCAGCGCGGTCTCGATGCGGTCGCGCCCCGCGACGCGGCGGAGCTCGGCGGCGACGGGCTCCCGGCCGCCGTCCTCGGACCCACCGCCGCCGGGAGCATCAGGGACGTCACCGCGGGCGACCGCCGCCTCCAGGCTCGGGAAGGGGTTCAGGCGTCCCTGGACCCACGGCGGCTCCGCGATGCGCGGGTCCACCAGATCCTCGTCGAGGATCTGGAAGTGCAGGTGTGGCGCCGTGCTCTCGGCGTTGCCGGAGTCCCCGACGTAGCCGATCCACTGGCCGCGCTCCACGCGCACGTCACGCTCGATGCCCGGCGCGTAGGCGCGCTCCGGCCCGCCGAGCCCGTCGTCGGTCCCAGGGGTGTCGTTGTTCAGGTGGACGTAGCCGTACTCACGGCCGTCATCGCCGCACACGACGATCTGGTAGCCCCAGGCGGGCATCGGCTCGTCGATGCCGGTGATGCGGCACACCTCGCCCGCGGCGGCCGCGTGCACGTGCTGGTGCTTGGCGGCCTCCACGTCCGTGGCCTGGTGGCGGCGGGAGCCTGTTCCGCGGTCTGCGCCGTAGTCGTCGGCGTAGGAGACGGGACCGGACACCGGGAAGGTGATGTCGATGACCGTGTCGTAGTCGGTGACCGTGCCCGCAGCGGCGGGAGTGGCGATCCCGCCGAGGGCGGGAGTCAGGGCGACGACGAGCGCGGCGGCAAGGTGACGCCGCATCGGGGAATGCCTCTCGGGCGGGGAAGAGATGCCTCGCCCCGGACATCGACCGTCCGACCCCGCACCTTGAGGGATACCCAACGGGTGCCGACCACCGCGATGGCGTCAGCCACGCCGCCACGTCACGCGCCGGGTGGCGAACGACAGGCTCACCCGCCCGCGACGGCCGGGATGATCGACACGGTGGCGCCGTCGCGGACCGGGGTGTCCAGTCCGTCGGCGAAGCGGACGTCCTCGTCGTCGACGAAGACGTTGACGAAGCGGCGCAGCTGCCCCGAGTCGTCGAGCAGCCGCTCGCCGATCCCCGGGTGGGCGGCGTCGAGCTGGCGCAGCACCTCGCCGACGGTCGCGCCGTCGAGGTCGACGGTCGACGCGCCGCCGGTCGCGGTGCGCAGCGGGGTGGGGATCCGGACGGTGGCGGTCACTGGTGCTCCCTCATGCTCATCGCGGCCTGGAACTCGTCGAGGCCGGGGTTGACGGTCATCGTGGGGACGTTGCCCTCGGCGAGCACGTCGAGGGTCTTCAAGCCGATCCCCGATACGACCGCCACGGTGCGCTCGCCGCGCTCGACGAGCCCGCCGCGGGCGGCCTTGGCCAGGCAGGCGATCGTCACACCGCCCGCGGTCTCGGTGAAGATGCCCTCGGTGCGGGCCAGCAGTTCCATGCCGGCGACGATCTCGTCGTCGGTCACGTCCTCCATCCACCCGCCCGTGCGGTGGACGGCGTCAATGGCGTAGTAGCCGTCGGCGGGATTGCCGATGGCGAGCGACTTGGCGATCGTGTCCGGACGGACCGGGCGGACGGGCCCTCCGCTCTTGAACGCCGCGGTGATCGGGTTGCAGCCGTCGGCCTGGGCGCCGGAGATGCGGTAGGGGTGCTCGGCGACCAGGCCGAGCTTGCCCAGCTCGGTGAACGCCTTGTCGATCTTGACGAGCATCGACCCGGAGGCCATCGGCGCGACGACGTGGTCGGGCAGACGCCAGCCGAGCTGCTCGGCGATCTCGAACCCGATGGTCTTGGAGCCCTCGGCGTAGTACGGCCGGACGTTGACATTGACGAACGCCCACCCGTACTCGCCCGCCAGCTCGGCGCACAGCCGGTTGACGTCGTCGTAGTTGCCCTTGACCGCGACGAGGTTCGGACCGTACACCGCCGAGGTGATGACCTTGGCTGGCTCGAGGTCGGCCGGGATGAACACGTACGCGTCGAGCCCCGCGCGGGCGGCGTGCGCCGCCACGGAGTTCGCGAGGTTGCCGGTCGAGGCGCACGCCACGGTCTCGAAGCCCAGCCGGCGGGCGGCGGACAGCGCCACCGAGACGACGCGGTCCTTGAACGAGAAGGACGGGTTCAGCGTGTCGTTCTTGACCCAGAGGTCGTCCAAGCCGAGCGCCGCGCCGAGCCGGGGAGCTTCGACCAGCGGCGTCCAGCCGGCGCCGAGGTCCACTCGCAGAGCCGGGTCCGTGCGACCGTCCGGCCCCGGCAGCTCGGGCAGCAGCGCCGCATAGCGCCAGATGGACTCGGGGCCAGCGGCGATGGCGTCCCGTGTGGCCTCCGCGCGCATGGCGTCGTAGTCGTAGTCCACCTCGAGCGGCCCGAAGCAGAAGCTGCAGACGTGCTCCGCGGCGATCGGCGTCTCGCGGGCGCACTCTCGGCACTTCAGGGCCAGCACATGGCTCATCGCGTTCCTCGTCTCCTCAGCGGGTTTCGCCCTGCTGCTGGGGGGACGAGGGCGTGGGATCCGACCATCTTCCCCCCGCGTTCGGGGGCCGGACGTCGCACCCACACCGTTGGCGGCGGGTTGCGGAGGTGTCGGCGGGCCGGGTCCCTCGACCTCTCTGGATGGCGTTGCGATCAAGTTGTGAGGTGACGATGCTGACAGGGCGGGCCGCGGGCCGCAACCTGGCCGCAGTGGATTCCAACGGGCATGCTCACTGCGATGCCCGCACCTGCGATCAACTCCGCACTCGCCGACCACCTGCGCGCGCTGCCGGCCGTCGCGGTGGTCTACACCGACTTGGATGGGACGCTGCTCGGCCCGGGAGGGTCGCTGCTGACCGGGCCCGACGGCCTGCCGTCGGTGCGCGCGGCCGCGGCGCTGGTGGACGCGGCCACGGCCGGTGTGACGGTCGTGCCGGTCAGCGGCCGGCGCCGCGCACAGCTGCAGAACGACGCGCGGCTGCTGGGGCTCGGCAGCTGCATCGCCGAGGCCGGCGGGGTGATCGTCAGGGAGGGCGCGGTGCACTACGAGTGGGGCGAGGCGCCGCGCGGCCGTGCCGCCAACCCGCACGACACGCTGGAGTCCGCGGGCGCCCTGGCCGTACTGCTGGAGACCTTCGCCGGAGCGCTACGGCTGTACGAGCCCTGGTGCCGCGGCCGCGAGGGCGGGATGCTCCTGCACGGGCGCGTCGACACGGCCGCCGCGAACGCGGCGCTGGCGGATGCGGGCTGCGGCTGGGCGTACCTGATCGACAACGGCGCGACGGGCGGTTGGCCTGGGCGAGCGGTGCGCGCCTACCACCTCCTGCCGCGCGGGGTCGGCAAGGCGGGCGCCGTGGCCGACGACTTGGCCCAGCGGGGTTTGGCGCCGCACGCCGCACTCGCCGTCGGCGACTCCCTGGAGGACGAGCGCATGGCCGCGGCGGTCGGCACCTACGTGCGGGTCGCCAACGGCCACGGCGCCGGCGGCCCGAACTGCTTCCGTGCGGCAGCGGCCATGGGCGAGGGCGTCGCCGAGGTGGTGGCCACGCTCCTCAGCGTCCGCGGAGCCTGAACGGCAGGGTCCGGGAAACTACGGTCAGTCTCTGCCAAGTCCGGCGCCGAGCCCGGCCACCAGGGTCGCCAGCGTCGCCTCGAACTCCGCGTCGGAGTCCATGGCGGCCATGTGCGGGGTGACCGCCGCCACCTGTGGATGGGCGCCGCCTGCCCCGGCGGCGAAGGCCTCGGCCACGGCCTCGCGGACTGCCGCCAAGCCCTGCGCGCCGTGGGCGGCCAGCTGCGCTTCCTCGATCAGCACCATCCCGAGCGTGGCGTTCCACAGGACCGCGAGCGCCGCGGCCGATTCGGCTTCGCGCAGCCCGGCCCGCCGCAGCGCCTCGAGTATCCGCTCCACCAAGGTGATCACCGCCGGGGTTGAAGGCGCACGGACGGCTGCCAGCGACGCGATCCCGGGGTGAGCCAGCAGCAGCCGGCGGATCGCACGGAGCGCACCGCGCACCTCGTCGTCCCACGTGGCGGCGGCGGCGGGCAGCGGCAACCGGAGCGCGATCGCGTCGACCACCAGCTCGAGGAGCTCGTCCTTGTCGCGGACGTGGCGGTACAGCGACATGGGGGCCGTGTCGAGCGTGCGGGCGAGCCGGCGCATGCTCAACGCGTCGACGCCCTCCGAGGCCACGATCGTCAGCGCCGCCGCCACGATCCGGTCGCGGTCGAGCGCTTGCTCGGCGGGCGGGTGCGCGAGGGGCATGGGGTGCTTCCGGGCGGTGAGCGGCAGGTTTGCCGGGAGGGGACGCGCGGCGTACTGTAGCGGGTGCGTACGCCGTACGCAGGCGCGTGCGCCGCGCTGTAGTGGGGGAGATCGTGAACACCGCCGTCGTCGCACTGTCCGCGCTCGTGCACCGCGCTCCTCGCACCGTCGTGGCCATGGTGATCCTGCTCACAGCCGTGCTCGCCGGTCTGGCGACCCAGGTGCAGACGGCCACGGGCAACGAGGGTTTCGCGCCCGACTCGCCGGAGATCCGGGCGGCCGAGGAGATCGCCGAGCGATTCGGTTCCAGCGGCGAGCAGGTGCTGCAGATCCTCGTCACCGGTGACGACGTCGTCAGCGCGGACGGCGTGGCGGCCGTGCTGGCCATCCGCGAGGCCGTCGAGAGCACTGACGCCGCCGCCGCGGCGCTGGTCGAGTCGGCCGAGCGGCCGGCGGTGTTGACCTACCTGTCCCCCGTCGAGCAGGCCGTCGCGAGCGGCGAGGTGCCACCCGAGGCGCTGACCGACGACGCGGCGGTCGGCCAGGTGTTCACCGAGGCGCTCGCGGCCCTGCCGCCGGAACAGGCGGGGTTCGTGACGGGCCTGCTGCCCGACGGCGAGGCGCCGGGGTCCGCTCAGCCCGTGGACGCCGGGCTCGTGCTGGTGTTTCTCGCGCCAGAGGACCTGCCAGATGACGCCACGGCGGCGTTCGACCGCCAGATCGAGATCGAGACCGAGATCGCCGACGCGGTCGCGAGCGCCGAGCTGCCGGCGGGGATCGACACGAGCCCGTTCAGCTTCGCGCTGCTGTTCGCCGACACCGGCGAGTTCGAGGCCGAGATCGCGCGGCTGTTCGCGGCCGCGTTCGGGATCATCCTGGCCATCCTCGCGTTCGTGTACTGGGTGAAGCCGCGCGCGGGCCTCGGCCTCGGCCGCGCGGCGCGGCGGACCGCGGCGGACGTCGCCATGACGATGACCGCGATCGTCATGGCGATCTCATGGGTGAACGGCTTCGCTGCCCTGCTGGGCCCGGGGTATGCCGACGTCATCGGCGGCCTCACCGAGATCACGCAGATCATCCCCGTCCTGCTGATCGGCCTGGGAGTCGACTACGCGATCCACCTCACCAGCCGGTACCGCGAGGAGGTCGGCGCCGGCGCGAGCGTTGCCGAGGGGATGCGGCGCTCCACCCGCACGGTCGGCGTTGCGCTGGTGCTCGCGACCGTGACGACGGCGGTCGGGTTCCTCACCAACATCGTGAACCCGGTGCCGGCGCTGGTGGACTTCGGCGTCCTGGCCGCGATCGGCATCGGCGCGTCGTTCCTGCTCATGCTGACGTTCGTGCCCGCGCTGCGCCTGGTGCTGGATCGTCGCGCCGAGGCGGGCGGGCGCCTGCCCCGCTCGGCCATGGGCACCACCAGCGAGCGCGTTCTGCCGGGGATCATGGCCCGCGTTGCGGTGCTGGCGGAGCGAGCGCCGGTCCCCACGCTGCTTGTCACCGTCGTCCTCGGCGGCGCCATGGGCGGCTACGGCCTGACACAGCTGGAGACCCGCTTCAGCTTCACTGACTTCGTGTCCGACGACGCGCCGGTGGTGCAGACCTTCGACGAGATCGTCGAACGGTTCGGCGGCGGCTTCGGTGAACAGACCCAGATCCTGCTGACCGGCGACGTCGACACCCCGGCCGCCCACAATGCGCTGGTCGCGGCGCAAGCCGACCTGGCCGCCGTGGACGACGTCGCCACGTTCGGTGATCAGGCGCAGGCGTCGTCACCGGTCTCGCTGCTGGGCCGGTCGCTGGCTCCGGGCGGCGGCCAACCACCCTCGCCCGAACCGGCGCGGGCGCTTGCTGGGCTCGGTCTGCGGCCGGACGGCACGGTCGCCGACGACGCCGACGTGACCGCGATCTATGCGGCGCTCGCCGAGGCGTCGCCCGAGGCGGCGGAGCAGGTGCTGGACGGTGACGCCAGGTCCGGGTTCGACGGCGCGCTGGTCACGGTCCAGACGACCGCGGGCGAAGGCCGCGTCGGTGAGCTGTCCGTGGCGCTGGACACCGCGTTCGCGCCCGTGGAGGCCACGGGCGTGGAGGCAACCGCCACCTCCAACGCGATCATCAACGACGCGATCGTGTCCGCACTCTCCGACTCGCAGTTATCGTCGCTGGTGATCACGCTGGTGGCTGCGATGCTGCTGCTGGTCCTCAACTTCGCGGTCACCGCAGGCCGACCGTTCCTGGGCGTGGTGACCATCGCGCCCGTCGCGCTGGTGGTGCTGTGGACGTTCGGGATGATGGCCGCGACCGGGATCCCGTTCGGACCGGTGACCGCGACGATCGCGGCGCTCGCCGTCGGCATCGGCGTGCCCTACACGATCCACATCACGCACCGCTACACCGAGGACCGGGTCCGCTACGCCGACCCGGCGGAAGCGATCCGCTCGACGGTCCGCCACACCGGAGGGGCGCTCGCAGGATCGGCGTTCACCACCGTGGCCGGCTTCGGGATCCTGGTCACGTCGACGCTGACACCGTTCCGCCAGTTCGGACTTGTCACCGCATACGCGATCGGCTTCGCGCTGCTGGCCGCGACCGTCGTCCTGCCGAGCATGCTGGCCCTGTGGGACCGCTACCACCGGCGCCGGGACGCGCGCGGTCATGGCACGCAGCCGACGGCCCAGAGCTCGCCGGAGCCCTCAGAGGCGGTGACGTAGCCGCAGGCGTCGTCGCGGTAGGCGATGGCCTCGGACTGCAGCTGCGGCGGGGACGGCACCTGCCGCGACGGCCAGGCGGCGAAGTCGCCGATGTCCGCTGGCGCCTGCGGCGAGATGAACTCCACGACCTGGTCGTAGGTGCGCAGGATCACGCGGTCCTCGTTCGAGTCGCCTCCGGTGACCACGTTGCCGACGTAGGTGGACTGCAGGGGCGCCTGCGGCTCGGGGAGGCGTACGGCGCCAAGATCCTCAAGCGCGCCCCCGGCGGCGGGGGCGCGGTACAGCCTGGTCTCGCCGGTGATGCCCGACTGCCGGTCGAACTGCGCCTTGGAGACGAGCAGTGGCCGGCCTTCGGCGTCCACCAGCAGCGCCTCGGCGTCGGTGGGGGCCACCGGGTAGGTCAGCCGCAGGATCTCGGCGGGCAGCGGCTCGCTGGGAGCGGGGGACAGTGCAGGCTCGCGGGCACGGAGCACCACCACGTCGGGGCGGCCGACATGGTCACCGGTGTCGCCGACGTACAGGCAGGTCTGGGCGTCGCCCGCCCCGCAGGCGCCGACGGCGAGCGCCTCGGCGTTGGCGGCGTCCATCCCCGCGATGGGCAGCCACGCGACCAGCGTGCCGTCCTCCCGCACGGCCACGACCTCGGTGGTGCCCGGCTCGTCGTCGACCAGGTAGTAGACGCCGGGGTTGCGCACGCTCGCGGCGAGGCCGCTGACCTCCGGCGCCAGCGTCCGGTCGAAGGTGCCGGCCACAGCCGGTGCCCCGTAGCAGCCGGCCTCGTCGGCGCACGCTGGCGTGGGGTCGGGGGTGGCCGTCGCGGAGGCCGCTGACGGCGTCGGCCGCGGCGTCGCGGTCGGACCGGCGGCGGGGGCGCGGTACAGCCTGGTCTCGCCGGTGATGCCCGA
>JACDBB010000204.1 GCA_013695145.1 Euzebyales bacterium | reverse complement strand
AGCGCGGACACTTCGTACCAAGGGTTCGTACGAAGTGTCCGCGCCGCATACTGGGATTACGCCCGGCCGCCTTGACGTGGCGGGTCGAGGGGGACCCCGAACAGCTCAGCGGGTGCCCAGGAGGCGTACTCGGCCGCGACCAACCGGCGGCCGCCGGCCGGTTGGGGTGCGTGGACCAGAAGGTTCGCAGCCGCAGGACGCACGGCGGTCATCATCCAGCCAGCCGCCCGACGAGGTGGCGCCGCCGGTCTCGATGGCCGGCGGCATCTCTGCGACGTCCTCGGGCCAGCTAGGTGGCGTGGCGGTAGCGGTGGAAGGCTGCGGCCGCAGCCGCGGCGCACAGGAACGCGAAGGCGGCGAGCAGGCTCAGGCTTGCGATGAGGTCGCCAAGGGGTAGGCCGTTGAGGGCGCCGCGGGCGAGCTCGGCGGCCCAGTTGACGGGGTTGAGCGCGGCGACGCGGCGCATCCAGTCGGGCATGAGCCGGTCGGTCATCAGGATGGTGGACACGAACGTGGCCGGCAGCAGCACGAAGTTCATCACCGCGAACATGGTCTCCTGCTTGCGGGCGAGCAGCGCCAGCGCGTGGGAGGCGGCTCCGACGCCGGCGCCCAGCAGCGCCGCCGCCGCCAGCATGAGCCGGCTGCCGGCGAGCCCGCCCGGAACGCGGACCCCGAGCGCCAGCGCCAGGCCGAGCATCACACCGGCCTGCACGGCCAGCATGCGGTCCGTCACCCCGCTGTGCATGGCGGTGCTTCGGGTTGTTCGTCTTCGCCGGGATCTTCGCGCTGCTGGCGTGGCGGCCGTTGAGCCTGCCTGGCGTGTTCGAACTCGCCATCGCGCACAAGTTGGCCATGACCGTCGTCGCGGTCTCTGCCGGCAGCGCCGTCGGCGCTACCGCTGCGGCGATCGGCGACGGCCCGTTGACCGTGGTGCTCATCGCGGGGTACGTCCTCTGTCGGGCATGGCGCGCTTGGAGCCTCCCTGAGAGCCGCCGCACGCAAGACCCGGATGCGGGGCGGATCGTGGCGCGCGCGCGGAGCGCGGAATGCGGAGTGCAACCGGGCGGTGACGCTGTGCGTCTATACGGTCAACGAACCGGGAAAGGGACCGCCATGTCGCCACCGCAACGCAACTCCACGGCCCGCCTCGGTGTTGGCGTGACCGCCGCGCTCGTGCTCCTGGTCGCCGTCATCGAGCTTGCCAAGGCCACCGTGTAGCGCGGGGAATCGTCGGAGCCTGCGGCGGGGCGGTCACGGCAGGAGCGCCTGGGGCTCCAGGGCAACGATGCCGGTGGCGCCGAGCGCGCGGAGGTCGGACAGTCGGGTCCACAGCTCGTCGGCGGTGACGACCAGGTGCACGGCGACCAGGTCGTCGCGGCCGGCGAGCGGCAGCACGGTCGGTGAAGCCAGTCCGGGGAACAGCTCGCGGAGCGCGTCCAGACGCGCCCGGGGGACGTGGAGCATCACGTAGCGGTGCCCTCGGGCGGCCAGCACGGCGTCGAGCCGCAGGCGGACGTCGATCAGGACCGGCTCTTCGGGCCGGTGCACGAACAGCGCCTCGCAGCGGCGCAGCTCGGTCAGCACCCGGAGCCGGTTGGTCGCCAGCGACGTGCCGGTCTCGCACAGATCCACGATGGCGTCGGCCAGCCCCGCGGCGCACACGCCCTCGAGCGAGCCTCCCATCGGGACGACGGTGACGTCCACACCGCGGTCAGCGAAGAACCTGCGGGTCAGCTCGGGAAGGTGGGTGGCGACCACGCCGCCCGCAAGGTCCTCGGGCGTGGCCCGGCCGTCGTCGTCGCGGCTGGCGAGCACCAGGCTCGAGCGCGAGAAGCCCAGCTCCAGGGCGGGCAGTCCCTCAAGCTGGTGCTCCATGACGATGTCGGTCGCCAGAAAGGCCGCGTCGAGCTGGCCTGCCGCCAGCGCCGCGGCGGCGTCACGCGGTCGCATCTCGATCAGGGACAACCCGTCGACGCGGGCCATCGAACCCGAGCCGTGCAGCATCCCGGTCGCGTAACCCGCCGTGGACAGCAGGGTGAGGCACTGGTCGCGCAGCCGACCCTTGGCAGGGACACCGACGACCGCGCCGTGCTGTGCGACCGGCCCACTCACCGGCGCTCAGCCGTCCGGCCGCCACGCCGCGCGGACAGCTCCGAGAGGACGGCGTCCACCGTCACCCCGGCGCCCACCAGACCGGCGACGATGTGGAAGAGGACATCGGCGGCCTCCGAGGCGGCGCGCTCGACATCCACCGGCTCGCGGCCCAGCTCCAGGCACAGCTCGAACGCCTCCTCCATGATCTTGCGCTGCGCCCGCTCGGGGTCGGTCAGCAGGGTCAGGGAGTAGGAGTCCGCCGGTCGCACGGCGAGGCGATCGGCCAGGACCGCCTCGAGGTCGTGCAGCGGGGTGGCGGCGGGCGCCATGACGTGTCAGGACCTCATGGCCATCGCTGCGCGATGGCCACAACCAGGATTGTGAGAATCGCTCCGCAGGCTCCGCGATTCACGTGTCAGCATCTCATGACGGTCGCTGCGCGACCGCCACCACCAGGATTGTGAGAATCGCCTCCGCAGGCTTCGGCGATTCACGTGTCAGGTGCCGATGTCGTAGGAGCTCAGGTAGTGCTCCTGCTCCGGGGTGAGCACGTCGATTGCCTTGCCCATGCTCTCAAGCTTCAGGCGCGCGACATCGGCGTCCAGCTCGTCTGGCAGGTCGTACACCTTCGGTTCGAGGTTGCCCGCCTGCTGCGCGAGCCACTCGACCGCCAGGGCCTGGCCGGCGAAGCTCATGTCCATGACCGCGGCGGGGTGCCCCTCGGCCGCGCCCAGGTTCACCAGGCGCCCGTCGGCCAGCAGGATGATGCGACGGCCGTCTGCCAGCTCGAACTGCTCGGCGTTGGGCCGGACCGCGCGGCGGTCCGTGGCGGTGCGCGACAGGGTCGCGACGTCGATCTCGACGTCGAAGTGGCCCGAGTTGGCCACCAGCGCGCCGTCCTTCATGACCTCGATGTGCTCCTGGCGCAGCACTGAGGTGTTGCCC
This sequence comes from Euzebyales bacterium, assembly GCA_013695145.1. GTDB lineage: Bacteria > Actinomycetota > Nitriliruptoria > Euzebyales > Egibacteraceae > JACDBB01. The sequence continues at coordinate 13,971 of JACDBB010000204.1, read as the reverse complement.
GTCACCGTGACGAAGATGTCGCCCTGCGGCGCGGCCTCTGCCATCGGCATGACGCGGTAGCCCTCCATCGCCGCCTCGAGCGCCCTGACCGGGTCGATCTCGGTGACGATGACATCCGCGCCCATGCCCTTGGCCCGCGACGCCACGCCGCGCCCGCAGTAGCCGTAGCCCGCGACGACGACGGTCTTGCCCGCGATCAGCACGTTGGTGGCCCTGATGATGCCGTCGAGCGTCGACTGGCCGGTGCCGAAGCGGTTGTCGAACAGGTGCTTGGTCTGCGCGTCGTTGACGGCCACGATCGGGAACTTCAGCGCTCCGGCCTTCTCCATCGCGCGCAGGCGGATGACCCCCGTGGTGGTCTCCTCCGTGCCCCCGACGACGAGGTGCAACTGGTCAGCCCGCTGGGCGTGCAGGCGGTTCACGAGGTCGCAGCCGTCGTCCATGGTGATCGTCGGCCGCGTGTCCAGCGCCGCGTCCATGTGCTTGTAGTAGGTCTCGTTGGACTCGCCGCGGATGGCGTAGACGGACACGCCGTACTCGGCCACCAGGGCGGCGGCGGTGACATCCTGGGTGGACAGGGGGTTGGACGCGGTGAGGGTGAGCTCGGCTCCCCCCGCGGCCAGCGCGCGAAGCAGGTTGGCGGTCTCGGACGTGACATGCATGGTGGCCGCGACGACGTGGCCCGCCAGTGGGCGCTCCTTCTCGAAGCGCTCGCGAATCGCGGCGAGGACCGGCATCTGCCGGTCGGCCCACTCGATGCGCGCAAGCCCGTCGGGGGCGAGATCGAGGTCGGCGACGTCGTGGGGGGGAAGATCGCGAGCGGGAAGGTCGCGGGCAGGCAGGTTGGACATCAGCGTGCGGGCTCCTGCGAAAGAGGGAATCTCAACGGCTCGACAGCCTACCGCAGGTGGCGGGCCGGCTCGCCCGGGCAGGCGGAACGCGCGCTGGGCGCGGCTACAGCCGCGGCAGCAGCGCCGCGATGACCTCGGCCAGGCGTGGCCCCGCGGTGCGGCCGGCCGCGAGGACCTCCGCGTGGTCGGTGGCCACGCCGGGACCGTGGACGTTGGTGATCAGCGAGAACCCGGCCACGCGCAGACCCGCCTGGATGGCGGCGATGACCTCGAGCACGGTGGACATGCCGACAGCGTCCGCGCCGAGGGTGCGCAGCATCCGCACCTCCGCAGGGGTCTCGAACGCCGGTCCGCGCAGGCCGGCGTAGACGCCCTCGAACAGTTGCTCGCGCACCCCGGCGGCCGCGTCGTGGGCGGCTGCGCGGAGCTCGGGGTCGTAGGCGGCCCCCATGTCGATGAACGCCGGACCGACCAGCGGGGTCGTGCCTGTCAGGTTCAGGTGGTCGGTGAGCACCATGAGGTCGCCGGGTGCGAGGTCAGGGGCCAGCCCGCCGGCGGCGTTGGTGACCACGTGTGTCTGCGCCCCCAGCGCGGCCGCGACGCGGACGCAGCTCACGACCTGTGCGGGAGCCACCTGCTCGTAGAGGTGGACACGACCCTGCTGCACCAGTACGGGCACCCCGGCGAAGGTGCCCGCCACCAGCCGACCGGCGTGGCCCGGCACCGTCGACTCGGGCAGGCCCACGTCGGCGTATGGCACGACGACCGGCCGGTCGACCCCGTCGGCCAGGCCGCCGAGCCCGGAGCCGAGGGTGAGCAGGACCCGCGGCCGGAAGTCGCCGAGGCGGTCGGCGAGCGCCGCCACGGCCGACTCGGTCATGCCGCGCCTTGACGGGCTAGCGCGTCCTTCAATGCCGCGATCGAGGCGATCGGCGTGGGATCGACCTCACGGACCAGGGCCGTGTAGACGCTCAGCAGGTCGGCCTGGAGCACGAGCGACGCGAGCCGCGCGAGGGGCGGGCCGGACACCGCCTCCAGTCGCGCGGACCAGGCGAGGGCGTCGCCGAGCAGCGCAGTGAGCGCGTCGACGCGCCTGGCGTTGCGCGGGTGCTCCTCCGGATCACTCAGCCACAGCAGCGCGGCGCGCCCGGCGAGGTCGGACTCGCCCTCCCAGCCGACGACCTCGTTGTGGCACAGCTCGGGGACGCTGGCCGCGAAGGCCGGAAGCTTGGCGTTCTCGTTCAGCTGGCACTTGAGGCGGAGCGCCGCCAGCGCGCCGAGCCCCTGGGAGCCGTAGCAGCAGGCGACCGTGCCGTCCCGCAGCCGCGCGGCGAGCTGCTTGCCGGGGTTGTGGCTGGTCGGCACGGCGCTCGCCCAGCTGTCGAGCACCGCCTCCTGCGCGGCCAACGCCTGGTCGAAGCCGTCGTCGAGCCCGAACGCGGTCAGCAGCGGCACGGCCAGCCAGCCGAGGCTGTGGCGCGGCATGCCACCGCCCGGGACCCGCACGAGGGCGGCCCCCGCCCCTGAGGCCAGCTCGGCCAGCGCGCCGCCGGAGGTGATGGCCAGCAGCCGCGCGCCGCGCGCGACCGCCTCCTCGGCGCCCGACAGCGTCTCCTCCGTGCCGCCCGAGTAGCTGACGGCGGCCACGACCGTGCGTGGGCCGACGTACGCCGGCAGGCCGTAGCCCTTGTGGACGACGACCGGCACCGGCAGGCGGTCAGCCGCGAGCGTGGCGAGCACGTCGCCGGAGATCCCGGATCCGCCCATGCCGAGCACGATGACCGCGTCGGCGCCGTCGGTGTCGGCGCGCACGGCGGGCAGGTCCCTGGCCGACCGCCACTGCCGCGGCGTGGCCTCGACGTCGCCGAGGGCGCCGCTGGGGTCGACGGCGTCGCGCTGCTCCTCGTCGTCGAGGAGCGCCGCGGCCAGCTCTGGCTTCACGCGGGGCACGCCCGTCACCGCTTCTGCGGCTGGGTGGCCTCCTCGACGAGCATCACCGGGATGCCGTCGCGGACCGGGTACTGCAGGCCGCACTGGGTGCAGATGATGAGGTTGCGCCGGTCCTTGTACTCGATGTCGCCATGGCAGGCGGGGCACACGAGCAGGTCGATGAGCTTGGCGTCGACGGCCACGGCGGCTCCTGTCGGTCGGGGGATGAGGACTGGGGAAGCGGGCGTCAGCTGCGGATCAGATCGAGCACACGGTCACGCACCCGCGCCATCGTCTCGGCGTCGTCGGCCTCGACGTTGAGGCGCAGCAGCGGCTCGGTGTTGCTCGAGCGGAGGTTGAACCACCAGCGGTCGGCGGTGACGGTGAGGCCGTCGGCCCAGTCGGCCTCGCCCTCCTCGGCGAAGTCCTCCACCACCCGCTCGGTGGCGGTGGTCTGGTCGGCGACCTCAGTGTTGAGCTCGCCCGACTGGGCGTACTTGTCGTAAGGCGCGACGGCGGCCGAGGCCGATCCGCCCTGCTCGGACAGCGCCTCGAGGAGGATCACTGCCGCGATGAGCCCCGAGTCCGCCCTGAAGTTGTCGCGGAAGTAGTAGTGAGCCGAGTGCTCGCCGGCGAAGATCGCCCCTGTGTCCTTCATCAGCGCTTTGATGAACGAGTGGCCCACGCGAGTGCGGACGGCGTTGCCGCCCGCGGCCTCGATCGTCTCGGGGACGACCCGGGAGCAGATGAGGTTGTACAGGACGGTCGCGCCGGGCGTGCGCCGCACGAGGCGGTCGGCGATCAGCGCGGTGATCAGCGACGGAGCGATCGGCTCGCCCCGCTCGTCGACGCAGAACACCCGGTCGGCGTCGCCGTCGAACGCGAGGCCGATGTCGCAGCCGTGCTCGCCCACCGCGGCCTGCAGATCGACGAGGTTGGCGAGCTCGATGGGGTTGGCGGGATGGTTCGGGAACGTGCCGTCCAGCTCGAAGTACAGCGGCACGAGCTGGAACGGGAGACCGTCGAAGACGGCTGGCACGACGTGACCGGCCATGCCGTTGCCGGCGTCGACGGCGACCTTGAGCGGTCGCAGGTGGCTGACGTCGACGAAGGAGCGCACGTGCTCCGCGAACTCGCCCACGAGGTTCTGCTCGCTGTGGGTGCCCTCGGCGGCCGCCTGCGGGAAATCGCCGCCGATGACCCGGTCGCGGATCTGAGCGAGCCCCGTGTCGATGGAGACGGGCTCGGCGCCCGCGCGGCACAGCTTCAGTCCGTTGTACTGAGCAGGATTGTGGCTGGCCGTCCACATCGCGCCGGGCAGCCCCAGGCGTCCCGACGCGTAGTAGACGAGGTCGGTGGACGCCAGCCCGAGGTCGATCGTGTCGACACCCTGGACGCGGACGCCCGCCATGAACGCGTCGGCCAGCTCATCCGACGAGGGTCGCATGTCGCGGCCGACGGCCACGGCCTCGCCCTGGAGCTCCACCGCGACGGCTCGGCCGAGGGCGTGCGCGACCTCCGCGTTCAGCTCTTCGCCGACGACGCCTCGGATGTCGTATGCCTTGACGATCCGCGCAAGGTGCTCCACTGACCGCTAGCCCTCCTTGAAGGTCCGACCGCGCATCCTAGTCCAGGCGCGGACGGGAGGGTCGGTCTGGAGAGAGGCGCAGTCATCGCGAGGCTGCGAGCCAGCGGACCCAGCCGCTGGCGTCGTCGTCCGGGTTCGCCTTCAGCGCTCGCTCCAGCGCCGCGATCACCCGGCTGACGAACGGGACGTGCCGGTGACGCGGGAACGTGTCGTTGGTGAAGAGCAGCAGACCGTGATGCGCTACATGCCCATCGCCCGGGTGCGGTAGCTCGCTACGAGCTAGGCGGCGCTGATGGTGGCGAGCACGTCGTGCAGCGCGACGGTCGTGCGGCCGTCGACCCACCAGCGGTTCTCGCAGCCGCGGCAGTGGGTGAGGCGCAGGAGGTTCGCGCCGGGGTTCAGGGTGAAGCCGACGGTGTCGGGGCTCCCGCACTTCGGACACATGGACATCAAGACCTCGCTGGGGGATCGCGGGTGTGACTGCTGTGAAGGTGTCGGCACGCCCAGCCCGATAGCGCATAGCCCTCCGTGATGATCTTCTCGCCCGGGAAGGGACTAGTCCGCCGCCTGGAGCCGGTGCGGGGGGGCGCTCGGCGGTCGGGCGCGGGGTCAGGCGTCGGGGCGCCGGCGGGAACCCGCGAGAGCGAACGGCACGACGACGCCGCTGGTGCCGCGGCCGGCCTCGGGCACCTCGAGCGCCAACTGGCCCTGCAGCTCGGCGGGCTCGGAGGGCTCGTCGCGGTCCGCGGCGTCCGCGGCGGCGGCCTCGGCCTCGGCCTGGTCGGTCATGGGCGTCGGCGCGAGGTCACGGCTGGGGATCGCAGGGAGGCGGGGCGGCGCGCCGGGGGGGAGGGCTGCGGAGGCCACGGCAGCTTCGGGCGCGAACTGGTCTGCGGGCTGACTTGCGGCCAGCTCTGCGGCGAGGCGAGGAAGGGCGGCCTCCAGCGCCGCGTAGCGGTTGCCGTACCCGCCGGAGCCGACCGGCTCGCGGTCGCCGTCCACCAGGTCGCGGCCGGCGGGCTCTGCGACCACTGAGCCCAGTGTGCGCTCGTCGACGCGCTGCCAGCCCCGCGGCACCGTGAGCGCGTCGGCGTGGTGCGGGCACAGGTCGTACAGCGATGGGTCGCGCTCGTCGGAGAGATCGAGCAGCCACACCTGGCTGGTGCCGTAGCGGAACGACAGCGACGCCACGGCCGGCCAGCGGCAGCCGGTGCGGTGGCAGGTGCGCATCTGATCAGGCAACTGGAGTCCCCCTACGCGACGGACGCCGACATCGAACGGCGTGCACCGTACTGTCTACCGGCCCTCCGACCGATGAACCCGCCCGCCATGCGGGCTGCTTCGTCGACACCGTGTCGGAACGGCCGCCCACAGCGCAGGTCCGCCGACACCGTGTCGGAACGGCCGCCTACGCTGTGCTCAAGTGGACCCCGACCGCCACGGCCGCGCCGGCCGCAGTCCGGTCGACCGCCAGCGCCGTCCGGTCGACGGCTACCGCATGCGGGATCGGCGGCGCTTCGTCCGGCTGGTCGCCGACGTGCTGGCCGATCTGCCGGCGCCGCTGGACGCCGCGACGGCGGGCACGGACGTCGACGTCGAGGAGGTCCCCGACTGGCAGGGCGTGGTCGAGGAGCACGAGGGCGACGAGGTGCCGCTGGTCCGGGTCTTCGCTGAGGGCGGCCGCGTGACCTGGGTCGTGGTCTACCGGCGGCCGCTCGAGACGCGCGCGCTGTCCCGCATGGACCTCATCGACCTGCTGCGCGTCGCGCTGGTCTCCGAGCTGGCCGAGGCGCTCGGCGTCGACCCCGACGATCCCGAGAACTAGCTCGCCGCCGCTGAACCGCTCCCGTCGTCCAGTGCGCGCTCGGTGACCGCCGGAAGCGGCCGGGTCGGAAGGAGGGGGTCCCGCGCGACGGCCGGGCGCGTTGGCGGACCCTCCCACGCGCGCGCCGGCACGGCCACCGCCGCCCAGAAGCGCAGGTTCTCGCCCGGCGAGCGGGTTCGGAGCCCCATGACGAACGGCCCCGTCCCGCGTGCGCGCACCGGGATGCCGACCCGGTCGGACGCGACGTCGGACAGGGCGAGCTGCACACGCCCGTTGGCTGCCAGCTCGACGCCGGTGAAGCTGTCGGGCGTGTCCGCGCCCGCGTCGACGTCGACGGTGATCGGCTCCGCAGTGGGGTTGTAGACCGCGACCGCGCTGTCGCGATCCGCCGCGCCGCCACCGGCGATCGCCCACCTCTGGTCGGGCTGGCCGCCCGAGGAGGCGGCGACACCCTCGGCGCCGTCCACGGTGGCGTTGGTCACCCGTGTGACGACCACACCGAGCTCGGTGACGGAGTCCACGCTGACCCCGAACGCCTCCGCCGATGATGCGTCGGCCAGGTCGACGCGCGCCACCCCGCCGGCGGGAATCGAGGTCTCGCCCAGGAGCGGCGCACCCTCCGGGAGCGGGTCGCTGACGCGCAGCTCGACAGCGGCCTCCCGCTCTCCGGGGTTGTAGACCGACAGCCACGAGCGTGACCCCTCGCCCTGCTCGGCGTCGGGGAAGCTCCACGACTCGGCGGGAGCGGTGACGCCCGGCAGCACGGTGCGGCCACTGGGCCCCGGCTGGTTCTCCGTGGGTTCGAGCCGGAGGGCTCCCTGGGCGACCAGCCGTCCGGTGTCCACCTCGACGGTCACCGCCAGGTCGGGCTGTTCCGGCTCGAAGTCGTTCAGGGGCAGCTCGACCGTCCCACCCGCCGGCACCGAGACGCTGTCGGTGAGCACCAGCGCGACCGGGCCGGTCGGCGTCCCGAATGTGACCCGCGCCGTGGCGGTCGACCCGAACGGGTTGAACAGGTGCAGCGTCGACCGTGACCGCGCCGACGTGTCGAAGCCCGTGATGAGCCACGTCGGGGCCGCGCTGGGCTCGCACGGCGCGCCCATCGAGTCGCCGCCCTCGACGCGCCAGGTCACCACGGCGGGACCACCGGCCCACTCGACGGCGACAGGCTGGCTGGCGGCCCCCTCGTCCAGGACCACATCGAGCTGGCCTGCGCTGGTGACCTCGACGGGCTCGCCGCGCTGGGGGGCGCCGTCGACGTAGCGCACGACCGTCACGGTTGAGGCGTCGTCTGACGCTGTGGCGACCGAAACGACGGCCGTCTCCTCCTCTGCGGCGGTGACCGGGCAGAACCAGGTCCCGGAGGCGGGCGGGTCCACCGCGACGGCCTCCGCGGTGGGCGGTTGAGCGGCCGGCAGCGCGAGGTCGGCCGCCACCGCGCCGGCGATCAGCACGGCGACCAGCAGCAGCGCCAGCAGGGCAGGCCCGCGCCTCGGCTGCTGCGCGGCCAGCCTGCGCGCGCGACGGGACGCGGCGACGCTCACGACGAGCCTTCCGGTCGGTCGCCGTCGCCGCCCGCCGGCGGTCCTGGTCCCGCCTCGTCGGCGGAGGCGGCGCTGGCGACCGCGACCGTGGCCGGCGGCTCCGTCTCCAGGTCGTCCGGCAGGACGAGCCGCGCCGGTTCAGCCCGACGAGCCGAGGTCCCCGGCGGGCGCAGGACCAGGGAGGCGAGGGTGAGGGCCAGGACCAGCTGGACGAGCAGCGCCACCGTGTGGGGCGCCCGGCCGGTCCAGCCCACCGTCACCCTTCCCGCCGCGGCGGGGACGGCGAACGCGTTGACGCCAGGGACGTCCACGCGCTCCAGCGGACCCTCCCGCCCGCTCGCTCGCCAGCGCGCGTCACGTCCCTCGCCGAGGATCAGCAGGCCGCCCTCGGGCGGCGGGGCGGTCTCCACCCAGCGGTCGACGTCGCGGCGCTCCAGGCGGTCCTCCTCGACGGCCACCACGTCGCCGGGGCTGCCCGTCTGCGCCAGCGTGGCGCCGACGGGTCCCGGCACCACCGCAGCGCGCGGCAGCCAGGTGCGCACGCGGTAGACGCGGGCCTGGCCGGCGGGCAGCGGCTCCAGCAGCGGCTGGCGGTCCAGCGGCACAGCGAGCGCGCGCGACTCGGCCGACGCCGGCACCACCACGTAGCGGACGTTGGCGACGCCGAGCACCGCTCCACCCTGCGGGTCGACCCCGCTCACGAGCGTGCCGACGGCCTCGTCGAGCGTGCGCACCAACGCCCTCGACGGGACAGCCCCGAACCCGGTCATCCGCGGGCCGGTCGCCGTCGTGACGTCCCAGCTGACCCGGCCGTCTCCACCCGCGGCCAGCAGCAGCACCCGGTAGGGCCCCACCCGTTCGATGTCGGCGCCGACGAACGCCGGCACCACCTCCGGCTGGCGAACCAGGCCCGACCAGGGTCCGGAGGCCACCCGGACGATCCCGCCGCCAAGCCCGGCCAGCAGCACGATCGCGATCGCGGCCGTGATCACCTGGCGCGCGCCGAAGGCGTAGGCCCCCAGCCCGTCGGACGCCCAGCGGGCAGCGAGCACACCGAGCCCCGCCTGCGCGACCACGGCGGGCAGCAGCACGGCAGGAGCCCACACTCCGGCAAGGCCCCCCAGGACGCCTCCGGGAAGCAGCGGCAGGCGTCCCAGCGACCAGGCGGCGAGCGCGGCGAGCGTCCACACCAGCAGCAGACCGGAAACCGCGGCCGGCCGCGCGCGCAGACCGAGCACCACGGCCGCCAGCGCCACGGACGCCGAGGTGGCTGCCACCAGCCATGCCGCGGGGCCATCCAGGCCGGGCAGCACGGCGGGCACCGTGCCCAGCGCACGCCACAGGTCGATGGGGTCGCTCGCACCGCCGAGCGTGAGCGGCGTCGCACCGGTCGTGACGAGGCCAGCCACCCATGGCGCCAGGATCACCGCGGCCGCGGCGACGGCGACCCCGGTCCGCTTGACCGCCGAACGCCGGGCAGGGCGACGACGCAGCAGCGCCACGCCCAGCAGGACCAGGGCCAACGCCAGCGGCAGGGGCGCGAGGGTCGGATCGGCGCCCGCGGCCACGACCAGCCCCAGACTCAGCAGCGCCGCCGAGCGCCAGCCGGCGGAGGCGGGGGCGTCGGCGTCCGCGGCGCGCACGCCCACCAGCAGCAGCCCGGGAGCCAGCGCAGCGATCGTCAGCGCGCCCAGCCGCCCGTGAGCGAAGGCGCCGAGCACCACCGGGCTGATGACGTACAGGGTCGCGCCCAGCACGCGCGGGCCCGCCCGCACCGTCACCAGCCGCCCGGCGCGCAGCGCGATCAGCCACGCCAGGGGCAGCAGCCCCAGCACGACGATGCGCTGGGTGAGCCACGCGCTGCCCAGCCCGGCGAAGGCGAGCAGCCCGAGCACGGCCTGGACGGGGGAGGCGGCCGCCGCGGAGCCGAGCGGCTCGGTGACCCACGGGCTCAGGTAGGCCGTGAAGAACGCCAACGGATCCGCCGGCCAAGGCGCGATCTCGCCGCCGACGATCTGGCCCCCGCCGAGCAGACGCAGGCTGGAGAGCACGAACGCGAGCCCCAGCACGGTCCCGGCTGTGACGGCGGGGTGCGCGCGCAGCGCACGCACCAGCGCCTGCATGCCCCCCGGCTGGTCCAGCCGCTCGGCCTCGAGCTGGTCGTCGTCGATCAGCGCGCGGGTCGACCCGCCCGCGAGCCAGCTGCCCAGGGCCTCGGTGTAGGTCCGCAGCCGCGGCAGACCCGGCGCGAACAGGCGCATGATCTCGCCGTCGGACACGGCGCGGCGCTGCTGGACCCTCCGTCGGCGGCGCAGCGTCCGCGGGATCTGTCCGATGTTCCAGGCGTAGGCGCGCACTGTCGCGAGCGCATCACCGAAGCGCCTCGTCGCCAGGAAGGCGGCGATCTTGACCAGACCGACGAGCGCCACGATCGGCAGGAGCGCCAGCAGTCGCGCCAGCCCGTAATTCTTGATCAGCGTGGCCAGGGAGTGCCGCTCGGCGTAGTAGCGGGCGCCGTCCCGTGAGCCACCCACCTGGCGTGCGCGCCGGCTGGCCGCCGCGATGTGGTAGGCGACCGCTGACGGGACCACCTCCACGCGCAGTCCAGCCAGCCACGTCCGCCAGCACAGGTCGAGGTCGTCGCGGAACAGCGCGAACCGGGGATCGAAGCCGCCGACGTCGCTGAAGACCGAGCGGCGCAGCAGCATCCCCGCCGTCGATACGTACAGGACGCCGCGCTGCGTGTCGTACTGCCCCTGGTCCAGCTCCCCGATGTCCAGCTGTGACTCGGCTCTGCCCAGGCGGTCGATCGTCATGCCGACCTCTTGCAGCAGCCGTTCGGCGCTCCACTCCCGCAGCTTCGGCCCCACGACGCCGATCGCCTCGTCCCGGTCGATGGCGTCGACCAGGCGGGCGAGCGCATCGGGGGTCGGGACGAGGTCGTCGTGCAGCAGCCAGACGTAGTCCGCGCCCTCGAGCACGTCGAACTGGGTCAGCGCCGCCGCGACCGCCCGCCCGAAGCCGACCGGCTCGGTGAGTCGGAGCAGCCGGTCAGCCGGTATGCGCTTGTCGAGAAGAGCGCCGCTGGAGTCACGGCTCGCGTTGTCGACCACCACCAGCTCGAGCGCCGGGTAACGGGTCCGCGCCAGCGTCGCGAGCGCGCCCGGCAGCCACTGTTCACCATCGGTGACGACCAGCACCGCCACCACGTGCGGCAGCGGTCGGTCAGAGCCTGGCAGGTCGGACATCGCGGGCGGGAACCTTCCGGACGGCCGCGGCGGGGGGTGGGATCTGGCGGGCCCGACTGGCTCCGCAGGCTCCGCTCGTCCTCACCCTAGCTGGGAGCACTAGGACGCGATGCGCTTGAGCCTGCGGCGCTCGCGCTCGGACAGTCCGCCCCAGATGCCGAAGCGCTCGTCGTTGGCCAGCGCGTAGGACAAGCACTCCTCGCGAACGTCGCACAGCATGCAGATGCGCTTCGCCTCCCTGGTGGACCCACCTTTCTCGGGGAAGAACGTGTCAGGCTCGGCCTGCAGGCACTTGGCCTTCCTCGCCCAGGGCAGCTCCGGGAACAGCGCCACGACCTACCTCCCTCCATCATCCGAGTACGCATTCGAACGGTGCATCCGAGCACGTCATCACACGTCGATGATCACACTGTTGTGATTCTGCGCCCAACGCGCGCGAACGTCAACCCCGAGCGGGGCCGGGGCTGTGGAGGACCGGATCTAGGTGTCGCGCGGCGCCTGGCCGCGGGCGCGATCGCCGAGCTCATCCTCGACCTCGGCGACGGACGGGGTGTGGTCGTCGGTCTGGTCGGCGCGGTAGCGCTCGGCGTCGCGACGATCCCTGGACCGAGAGCGCGCGGCACCCAACCGCTCGACGGCCTTGCGCGCCTCGCGGCGGCTCAGGGTCTCGACGAAGCGCTCCAGCAGGTCCGCCAGCACCAGGTCGCGCTCCCGCTCGAGCGCCGAGTCGCGGTCCGCCAGGTAGTCGATCAGGGCGGCGCGCAGCTCGGAGACGGTGCCCGCGACCCCGGCGACGTCCGCGCTCGTCCGTCGCACCTGGGCGACCGTGTCCGCGAGCTCCTCGCGCACCCCGCCCGCCTGCTCCCTGGCGCTGGCCGCCGCCTCCTGCCGAGCGCGGGTCATGCCCTGGTCGATGGCCTGCTCGAACGCGTCGAAGCGGGTCATGGCCGTCTCGAACCTGGCCGCCACCTCGTCGAGGCGACCCGCGGCGGTGTCGGCGCGCGCGTCGAAGCGCGCGATCGCCGCCTCGAGCACCGCGTGCTCGGCCTCGGCCCGCTCGGCGAAGACGTCGCGGACCTCGGCGGCCACGCGCTCCACACCGGGCACCAACGCGTCCGCCGCACCGGTGACCGACGCCGCCGCGGTCAGCAGCTCGGCCTTGCCCTGCTCCTGCGCGCTCGACAGTCGCCGCACGGCGGCGTCGGTCTGGGCGGCCGTCCGCGCCAGCGCCGCCTCGTGCGCGGCGGCGGTCTCCTGCCGCTGGCGCTCCAGCGCCTGGGCGGTCGCGTCGCCCGACGCCGCCAGCTGGTCGCGGGCATCGCGGGTCGCCTCGACCAGCGCGTCCCGAGTCGCGCTGGTCGCCTCGTCGAGCTCGGTGCGGGTCTGCTCGGCGACCCCGGCAAGGTCGCCGCGCGCCTGCTCAGCGATCGCGGTCAGCTGCTGGCGCGAGGCGTCGACGGCGCCTGTGAGCGCCTCGGTCGACCGCTCGGAGGAGGCGACCAGCTGCAGCCGCGCCAGCTCGGCGGCGTCGGCGAGCCGCTGCGCGACGTCCTGCAGGCGCTCGCCGATCAGCGCGCGGGCCTGCGCGACCGTCTCGCGGACCGCGGCGGTCTGCAGCTCCGTGGTGCTCCTGGTCGCCTCACCGGCGGCGTCGACGTCGGCGCGCACGCGCTCGGCCTGGGCCTCGACGTCGGCGCGGAGCTCGTCCACGGCCGAGGCGAGCGCCGCCCTGGCCTGGCCCACGCTGGCGTCCATCGCGGCGCCGGCGGCGTCCACCGACACGGTGACCGCCTCGCGGCTGTGGCCGACGCTCGCCTCCAGCGCTTCGGTCTGCGCCATGGTCGCCGCTGCGCTGCGGGCCGCCGCCTGACCGACCGCCTCCTCGAGCGACGCGTTGGGCGCGACCGCCTGGCTGCGCGCCTCCTCCGCGATCGCGGCGATCGCGGTCCGCAGCGTGGCCGCTTGGGCGGTCATGTCGTCCCCGGCGGCGGTGACTGCCTGGCTCACCTCGCCGACCTCGGAGGCCAGGCCCTCGCGGGCTGCGACCAGCGCGGACGTCGACTCCTCCAGCCGGCCGCGGATGCCCGTGTCGGCGGCCCGCACGGCCGCGCCGACGTCGGTCTCCGCTTGCGCGGCGGCGGCCGCCACCGTGTCGGCGGCGCTGCCGGCCTGCTCGGCGAGCTGCTCGGCGGCGGCCTGGACCGCGGCGACCAGCGCCGCCCGCGTGCGCTCGGCGCTGGCGTCAACGGCTTCGTGCGTGCGGGCCAGCTCGGCGTCGACGGCGGCCGCTCGTTGCCCGAGCTCTTGCGCCCGGCGGTCCAGCGACAGCCGGAACCGCTCGACCTGGTCACCCATGCGCTGGCCGGTCGCCGCGAGCGCCTCGTCGTAGCCGGCGCGGGTCGCGGTCAGCAGGTCCCGCAGCTCGGTGTGGGCCGCGCGCAGCCCGTCGGCGGTGCCCGCGAGCTGCGCCTCGAGCGTCGTGCGGACCGCGCCGATCCGGCTCTCGACCGCCTCCTGCGAGGTCGCGCTGACCTCGGTAAGGCGCTCGCGGACCGCCTCGACGGTGCCGGCGAAGGCGCGCGAGGCCTCCTGCATCTGCTGGGTGGACGCGCGCTGCGCACCTGCGACCTCCGCGAAGCCGGCGCGGGTCTGCGCGGTGACGTCGGCGAGCTGCTCAGCGGTGTGCCCGCGGGTCTCCTCGAGTGCTCCGAGCGCGGCGTCGCTCGCTTCGGTCAGCGCCGCTCGGGCGGCGGACGTCGCGGCTGTCAGCTCGTCACGGGTCGTCTCGCGAGCGTCCGCGAGCGCGGCTTCGGCCGTGGAGGCGGCTTCGGCCAGACCGCTGCGGGTGCTCTGGTCGGCGCTCGCCAGCGACGTCGTGGTGCTCTCGGCCGCCTGTCGGAGCGCGTTGACCGCCTCGCCGACACGGTCGTACAGGCTGGTGCGACCCTCGGCCACGGTGACGGCGAGCTGCCGCTGCGTGGTCTGC
>JACDBB010000179.1 GCA_013695145.1 Euzebyales bacterium | reverse complement strand
GCACCCACCAGTGCACGTGCAGGACGTCCGGCCGGCCGCGGCGCACCTCCTGCCGCACGACCCGCGCGAGGGCGCCCAGCAGCGCCCCGACCAGCGGCGGCCCCGACGCCCGGCGCACCAGCTGGTGCATCTCTCCCCGGTAGGCGATGCGCTCCCATCGCGGCGGCGCGTAGCGGGCCAGGCGGACGGGGACCCCGGCCACCTCGTGGCGACCTGGGAGTCCCGCGTCGTGCGGCGCGATCACGCCCACATCGGCGCCGGCGTCGGCCAGCGCGCGCGCCCAGGTCAGCAGGAACGGTGCGCTCGGGTCTGTGACAGCGCGTGGGAAGACGTGGGTCAACGCGAGCACCCGCGGGGGGGCGCCGGTCATGCGACCGTCATATGAGCGGAGGCGGCTCGTCGCCGGACGCTGCGGCGTCCACCCGCGTCTCGGAGCGGGTGTCGTTGGGCGTCTGGGACGGGGTCTCGTGGGGCGTCTGAGACGGGGTCTCGTAGCGCGCGCGCACCCGGTAGGGCTGCCGCTCGCGACCCACCGAGTGGCGCAGGACGTCGCCGATGAACCCCGTCGCGATCAGCTGCACGCCGACCAGCAGCGCCAGGATCCCGAACTGCAGCAGCGGTCGCGTGCCGATGCCCTGGTTGAGGACGAGCCTGATGAACGCCAGATAGGCGAGGATCACCAAACCGGAGGTGGACAGCAGCGCCCCCGCGCCGCCGAAGAAGTACAGCGGGCGGTCAGCGAAACGCGTCAGGAACATGACGGTGAGCAGGTCCAGGAGCGTCTTGGGGAACCGCAGGACCGACAGGTACTTGGAGCGGCCCGCCTGCCGCCTCCGGTGCGTCACCGCGACCTCGCCGATCCTGAAGCCAAGGTCGTGGGCCAGCACGGGCACGAAGCGGTGGAACTCCCCGTACAGCGGCAGCTCCTCGGCCACCTCGGCGCGGAACAGCTTGTAGCCGGTGTTGAAGTCGTGGAGGTCCAGCCCCGTCATCCTTCTGGTTGCGGCGTTGTACAGCAGGGACGTGACCCGCTTGACGACGCGGTCGTCGCGGTGCTCGCGCCAGCCGCCGACGAGGTCGAGCCCGTCGGCCTCCAGCCGCGCCAGCAGGTTGCCGAGCTCGCCGGGGACGTCCTGGCCGTCGGCGTCGAGCGTAGCGATCAGCTCGCCGGACGCCGCGTCGAAGCCGGCCGCGAGCGCGCCCGACTTGCCGAAGTTGCGCCGCAGGACGATGACGCGCACCCGCTCGGGGTCGGACAGGTGCAGCTTGTGCAGCAGCTCGGCCGAGCCGTCGGTCGAGCCGTCGTCGACGTAGACGATCTCGGCGCGGCGGCCCGTGTCGTCGAGGGCGGACACGAGCTCGGTGTGGAAGGTGGGCAGGCTGTCGACCTCGTCGAAGACGGGGACGATGGCGGACAGCTCGACACGGCGTTGCTCCACGGGTTGCAGGCTACCGGGTGCCAGGAGGGCGCCGAGTCAGCCCGCGCGGCGGGACGGCCGACACCGTGTCGGGATTCCCGCGCAGAGCGCAGCCATATCGACACGGTGTGTCGGGGCGGCGCGTCGTGTCGGGCGGCGCGTCGTGCCGGGCGGCGCGTCGTGTCGGGGCGGTCGCGTCGCGCAGGGGGGCGGGCGCGGCTTCGGCCTGGCGGGATACGCGGCCCGATATGCTGCCGCAATGGTCCCGCCCGCTGTCCCCGCTCCGCCGCCCGGACCCGCTGCGGCCCTTCCCGGCCGCCGCTGGCCGTCCGTGAGCATCGTCGTCGTCAACCTCGACGGCCGTGACTTCCTGCAGGCCTGCCTGGCGTCGCTGCGCGACCTCGACTACCCCGCCGAGCAGGTCGAGGTGATCGTCGTCGACAACGCCTCGACCGACGGCTCCGTCGAGCTGGTCCGTGAGCGGTTCGGCGAGATGCGCCTGCTGGTCAACGACACCAACACCGGCTTCTCGCCCGCGGTGAACCAGGCGGCCAAGCTGGCGGGAGGCACCTACCTCGCGCTCATCAACAACGACGCGGTCGCCGACCGGGGGTGGCTCCGCGAGGCCGTGAGAGTGCTCGAGACCGACACCGTCATCGCCTGCGTGGGTTCCAAGATCCTGCGCACCGACCGGGTCACGACCGACTACGCCGGCGGGCAGCTCGCCTTCTACGGGCACGGGTTCGCCAAGGGGGTCGAGCAGGCCGACCAGCGCGACGAGCGCGTTCGGCCCACGCTGTTCGCCTCGGGCGGCGCGACCGTCGCGCGCACGGCCACGTTCCTCGACGTCGGCGGCTTCGACGAGAGCTTCTTCGCGTTCTTCGAGGATGTCGACTTCGGCTGGCGGCTGTGGCTGTTGGGCTACGAGGTCCGCTACGTGCCCTCCTCGGTCGTCCACCACCGCCATCACGGCACCATCCAACGCTTCGGCTACGCCCGAGAGCGCTACCTGTTGGAGCGCAACGCCCTGGCGACGCTGTTCAAGAACTGGGGCGACGACCGGCTGGCCCGCATCCTGCCGGCAAGCCTGATCCTCACGATCTTCCGCGGGCTCGAGACCGAGGGCCTGGAGCTGGGCGACTTCCGCATCTGTGATGACGCCGAGCCGCTCGCGGACCTGAAGATGCCGGCCCTGACGGCCGCGCACCTGGCGGCCATCCGCGACTGGGCGCTGGACCTGGACGACCTGCGCGACAAGCGCACTCGCATCCAGCGGCGCCGTGTGCGCACCGACCGCGAGGTCATCAAGCTGTTCGAGGAGTCCCTGCGGCCCAACATCCACACCCCCGCGTTCGTTGAGGCGTTCGGCAAGGTCGTCGACGCGTTCGACCTGACCGACCACGCCCGCGCCAGATCCAGCGTGCTGATCCTCACCCAGGACCACATCGGCGAGCGCATGGCCGGCCCCGCCATCCGCTGCTGGGAGATGGCCAAGCTGCTGGCACGCGAGCACGAGGTCGTGCTGGCCTCCACCCAGGACACCGAGCGCGACCACCAGGCGTTCACCGTCACCCGGGTCACCGACGCCAACATCGACGAGCTGATCGCCAGGACCGAGGTGGTGATCTTCCAGGGTTTCATCATGCACCAGTTCCCGCAGATCGCGGCCAGCGACAAGGCGGTGCTGGTCGACGTCTACGACCCCTTCCATCTCGAGGGGCTGAACCTGCGCAAGGACGAGCCCGCCAGCGAGCGCTACGCCACCGCCTCATCCGACACGCGCGTGCTCAACGAGCAGTTCGAGCGCGCCGACTTCCTGGTCTGCGCCAGCGACAAGCAGCGTGACTTCTGGCTCGGCCAGCTGGCCGCGATCGGGCGCGTCAATCCCGCCACGTTCGACGCCGACGAGTCGCTGCGCAGCCTCCTCGGCGTCGCGCCGTTCGGCCTGCCCAGCGAGGCGCCGGTCAAGCGCCGCGACGTGCTGCGCGGCGTGGTGGACGGCATCGGCGGCGACGACTTCGTCCTGCTGTGGGGGGGCGGCATCTACAACTGGTTCGACCCGCTGACGCTCGTCCGCGCGGTCGGTCAGGTCGCGGCCGAGCACGACGACGTGAAGCTGTACTTCATGGGCGCCGCCCATCCCAACCCCGCGGTGCCGAGGATGCGCATGGCCGCCGAGGCCCACCGCCTGGCGGACGAGCTCGGGCTGCTCGGCGCACACGTGTTCTTCAACGACGGCTGGGTCGACTACGACGCCCGCGCCGACTACCTGCTGGAGGCCGACGTCGGGGTGTCCACTCACTTCGAGCACATCGAGACCGCGTACAGCTTCCGCACGCGGATCCTCGACTACCTGTGGGCCGGCCTGCCGATGGTGGCCACCGAGGGCGACTCGCTGTCGCGCCTCATCCACGACCACGACCTCGGCCTGACCGTCCCCGCGGAGGACGTCGGCGCCCTGGCCGCGGCGATCAAGCGGATGCGCAACGACCGCGACCTGTACGCGGCGTGCGAGACCGAGGTCAACAAGCTCGCGCCGCAGATGACGTGGGACAAGGCGCTCGCCCCGATCGTGGAGTTCTGCCGGCAGCCGCACACGGCACCGGACCGCTCCGGCCGGGCGCAGCAGTACGTGAGCACCCGCAACGTCGTCATGACCCGCTCGCCCGTCTACTACGCGCGGAGGTTCGCCGAGTACACCCGCGAGGTGGGTCCCGGCGCGGCGCTGGGCCACGCCCGCAACTTCGTGCGCAGCCGCCTCGGCCGGTAGCGGGCCAGTGGCCTCCCCCGCCCGCGCCGCACGGCCCCGGACGGTGTCAGCCGCCCGCCGCCGCGCGCGCTGGGAGCGCCTCGTGCCGGCGCCGCTGCGCGACCGCGGCCAGCGCGGCCCGCTGCTCGGCTGGCTGGGCGTTGGCCTGGCTGTGCGCCTGGCGCTGATGCCGTTCACCGTCAGCGCCGACCTGCTGGCCGTGTACTGGCGCAGCCACCTCATCGCCTACGACGGAGAGGTGTTCGGCGCCTACCTGGTCAACATGGGCGCCCACTACGTCCACGCCGCCAGCCTGCGGCTGCTCGGCTTCGCGCTGCCCGACCCGGACGTCGTGTGGACCGACCCCTGGTGGTGGTCGGACTCGGGGGCGCTGTCGGCGCAGGTCCAGCGCGCATTCTCCACCTCCGAGTGGGCCCCGCAGACGCTGTTCACCCTGAAGGTGCCCTACCTGATGGCCGACCTGGGCGCCGGGCTGCTGCTGCTCGCGCTGGTCGCCGCCTGCAGGCCGAGGGGGATCGGCCGCGCCTGGGCGTTGTGGATGCTGTCGCCGATCGGCCTGTACGCCACCTACGCGTTCGGACGCTACGAGGCGTTCGCCGTGGTGCTCGTCGTCGCGGCGCTGCTGCTGGTCGAGCGCGAGCGGCCCTGGTGGGCGGCCGTGGCGCTGGGCGTGGCGATCACCATGCGCGGCTACCCGCTGCTGCTGGTGCCGGTGTTCGCGCTGCTCGCCGTCCGCGGGCCGTGGCGCCAGGCGGCCTGGGCGGCGCTGGCCGTGGCGCCGTTCGCGCTGGTGATGGTCTCCAACCGGCTGCTCGCGGGCACGGTTGGGGAGCTCGCGCGGTTGCAGGACCTCTCGACAGGGTCGACGTTCCTCGCCTACACGGTCCCGGTCGAGGGGGTCGGCCAGGTGTACGTGTTCGTGGGGTTCGCGCTGGCCACCTACGGCGTCCTGGCGGGCCGCGTGTGGGGCTGGTGGGGCTCCTACCGGGACCCTGGGCCGCTGTGGGTGTGGCTGCTGGTCCTGCACGCGGGCATGTTCGCGCTGGCGACCTTCAGCGCCCATTACTTCATGTGGTTCACGCCGTTCGTGGCGCTCGCCCTGGCCAGGCGCGAGGCCTGGCGCGGGATGCTGCCGCTCCACCTGCTGCAGTGCGTGGTCGTGATCGCGATCGCGGACGCGCTCGGCGGGCCGGGCACGCTGCTCGGGCTGTTCGAGCCGGTCCAGCCGGAGCTGTCCACGTCGCTGCCCAACCTGCGGGAGCTGCTGCTGGTCTCCGGGCGGGCCGAGCAGGCGGTCGGGGTGCTACGGACGGCCTTCGTCGCGTTGTCCGTCCTGCTGGTCGCGCCGGCGCTGGCGGAGCTGCGCGACGGTGCCCCGCCGCCGCGGTGGGCGCCGCCCATGCAGGCCGCGCAGCGCGAGGAGGAGCGCACCGCCTAGCAGCAGCACCCACGCGACCCCGAACAGCGGCTGCGCCGCCAGGCCGGCCGCGAGACCGCGCGCCAGCCCTCCGGCCGTCGCGATGACGTCGCCGGGGCCGGGGTCGCCGACCACCCGGAACGCCAGGTCGCCGGTCGCGGGCGCGCCGTCGCGCAGCAGCTCCCCGCCCGGATAGGGGTCGTTGAGCAGCGGGGCCGTCTGATCCGCGCCCTCCGAGGAGTCGCCGCGCTCCCCCTCACCCTGTCCGAGCTCGGCTGGCTCGGCTGGAGGGACGTTGGCGCGCAGGGCGATCGGCCGCGTCCCGTCCCAGCCCGCCTCCACCGCTGCCGCGTCAGCGACCGGCACCGGCGCGCCGAAGCGGACCGCGACCCAGGCGTTGTCGGCGAGCTCGCCGCCGGCCACCTCGGCGCGCGCCAGCTCCTCGCCGGTCGCCGCCTCGGTCAGCGTCACGGTCAGCGTGCCGTCGGCGTCGGCGGCCTCGCCGAACGTCGCGACCAGCAGGTCGACGCCCCGCACGGCCCCGGTCGCGGAGCGGAACGTCTGGCCCGCGGTGGCGTCGCCCTCCAGCGGCACCACGCCGTTGTGCGTCGGCTGGAACGCCTCGCCGCCCACTCGCGCGCAGCCCGCCACGACCAGCGCGACGAGCGGCAGCGCGAGCACGACGACGGGGACCTGGCGGCGCATGCCGACACGCTAGCCCACAGCCTCGCGCCTGAACGCTGCGCGCGGCCGCGCTCAGGTTCCGGCTCAAGGTCTCGGCGGTGGGCGCCGATAGGCCAGGAGGCTGGCCGCTGCCGCGGGCGGCCGCCGTGTCCACCAGACCTCCGGAGTCGTGCTCCATGCCAGCAGCCCGCGTCGCTCCCCGCCTCCTGCTCGTCGTCGCCCTGCTCGCCGGCCTCCTGGTCACGGGCGCCGCGCCGGCGCCCGCGCAGGTCGCCAGCGCCGAGCGGCAGTTCGTCGACAAGATCAACGCCGAACGCGCCGCCAAGGGCATGGGCGCGCTGTCCGTCCACGTCGGGCTGGTCGAGATGGCGCGCGACTGGACCGCGCGGATGGAGCGGGCAGGCGGCATCTCGCACCGGTCGGACCTCGCCCAGGTCGCCCCGTCCGAGTGGCAGCGCCTCGGCGAGAACGTCGGGCGCAGCGCCAAGAGCGGCGCCAGCGAGGCCGAGCTCGTCCAGCGCCTGCACGAGGCGTTCATGAACTCCGCGGGGCACCGCGCCAACATCGTCGGCGACTTTAACTTCATCGGCACCGGGGTGCGGGTGAGCGGCGACGGCACGATGTGGGTGACGGTCAACTTCATGAAGGCGCCCGCCTCGGCCGCAGCGCCGCCGCCGCCGTCATCCGGTCCGGCGCCCGCGCCGCCGCCCCCCGACGCGGCCAGACCGCCCGCCAGCGAGAC